>NZ_JBTNDV010000019.1:0-57080 GCF_054510815.1 Arthrobacter glycogeni | reverse complement strand
TGCGCATCAACCCAGGAACGCAACCCTCCCAGATCCTTAATCAGGTCCAGGGTCCGCCCCGCATCCAGGCCGACCACCGCCGCCACAGCCACCCCGCCCATCAACGCCGGCCGATCAGCTGACGCTTCCCGATCAGCCGCCGGGGCGGTCCACACCGCGCCGACGCCCAACGGACCACCCGGACCATACCCACCAGACGCCCCGCCAGACGTCCCCGACGAACCGCCCGAAGCCCCCGCGGCGGTATTCGCGGGCCCGCCGGTCGAGCCGGAATCCGCGCCGGATTCGGGAGGGTATCCCGTTCCGGTAGGAGAAGCTGTACTGCTTTTCATACCTTCATTCCATCATCGGGCACTGACAAAATAAGGTCCGTGGGAAGCCATCCGGAAAAGAATTTTGAACTATTTTTCGCGGCCCGGTCACAGCCCACAGGGGGCGTGCACGAAACCCCACAACCCACCCGCCGAGGCGTCAGATCGGGCGACTCACACGCCCAATCACCCACCAGATCTCACTGGGGTTAGCCTCTGTTGGTGGACACCTGAAGTAGCGGGATCCTTGGATTCTGCGGGAAGGTGTTCTTGTGAGCACAACACGACGTAAATTTACCCCGGAGTATCGGCGGGAGGCGGCTCGCTTGGTGATCGATACCGGGCGGCCGGTCGCGCCGGTGGCTCGGGAGTTGGGGCTCGGTGAGCAACTCTTGGGCCGGTGGGTGGCCCAGGAGCGAGCCCGTATGGAGGCCCCGGAGAAGTCGGCGGCGATGGAGGTAGAGGCATCGGAGCTAGAGCGTTTACGACGGGAGAACGCGCAGCTGCGAATGAACGATGAGTTCTTGGGAAAAGCCGCAGCCTTCTTCGCTTCCAAGCAACAGAGTCGGAATGCTTCGAACTGATGCAGGCGCAGAAGGCCAACTATCCGGTTGCACGAATGGCCCGGCTTTTACGCGTGTCTCGATCCGGTTTCTACGCTTGGCGGCGCCGGATCCTCGATGGTGGCTCCACCCGAAGATCAGATCAAACCAACCTTGATGAGTTGGTTCGGCAGGTCCACCTCGACTCGAACGGGACGTATGGGGCTCCGCGGATTCGGACGGTGCTGGCTAGGAACGGGACCGGTGTTGATCGGAAAACTGTTGCCGCATCGATGCGGCGCCAGGGTTACGATGCAGGAATCCCTTTGGTCAACGCTCAAAGCCGAGTTCTACGACCGGCGCCGCTGGGCGACACGACACGCAGCGATCCAGGCGACCGGTAGATGGATCGAAGAGTTCTACAACCGCATCCGCCTCCACTCAGCGCTGAGCTACACGACTCCCGTGGAACACGAACAATTTCTCACCACAGCAAAGCCTCAGCCGGCACAAGCCGCCTGACCAACTGTCCACGACTTGCGGACAACCCCAATCACGGTTCGGCGAAGGGGAGGGTACGGAGGGGGTTGAGGAGGGGTAGAAGGGGAGTCGAGTCGAACGAATCCGCTAGGCGAGCACAGTGTGCGACACGTTGTCCGGGTTGCCGAACCGGTGAGCAGTGATGCTCACCGCCTGCTCGTGCAGGAACGGCAGCATCTCAAGGCGCCCCGATTCGGTAACCGGTCCTGCATAGATGGCCACGTCCGGATCACCCAACGTCGCAGCACACAGGTCCGAATAGCCGCCGCCCACCAGCCGCACC
This sequence comes from Arthrobacter glycogeni, assembly GCF_054510815.1. NCBI lineage: Bacteria > Bacillati > Actinomycetota > Actinomycetes > Micrococcales > Micrococcaceae > Arthrobacter > Arthrobacter glycogeni. The sequence goes on along the minus strand of NZ_JBTNDV010000019.1, from coordinate 55,404 downwards.
CGGCCGAGACCAGCTGCCGGCGCGTGCGCCAGCCAGGCGGCGTCGTCCTCAACACCATGATCCACGGCGTGCGCCGACAACACAGCAGTCAGCGCAGGCGGCAGGGAATGGGCAGACGACACCCGCAGCGTCGCTCCTGTACGCAGCCCGGCGGCAAGCACCCGAACCAACGACGCCAGGGTTCCCTGCTCGTTGAGACGGACCGTCACCGCACCAGGAACGTACCGGAACTCATTGCGTTCCACCCCGAGCCCCGACACATCACGGTTGGCGCCGAAGGACTTCACCCAGTGGCGCTGATCGTCGGCCGTCGCACGGGCCAGGAAGCCCTGGTCGACGGCGGGAATGTCGGCAGCGTGCAACAGGTCCCGGACCGGTGCGCTCAGCGGCGCATGGACATTTCCCGGGTGCAGCTCGACGGGCTTCCAGCTGCCGAGGTGCATCAGGTAATTGGGGCCGCCGGCCTTCGCGCCGGGTCCAACTGCCGACCGCTTCCAGCCGCCAAAGGGCTGACGCTGCACGATGGCGCCGGTGATGCCGCGGTTGACGTAAAGGTTTCCGGCCTGCACTGCGTCCAGCCACAGGGCCAACTCATCGCTATCCATGGTGTGGATGCCCGCCGTCAGACCGTAGGCACTGGCGTTCTGCCATTCAATCGCCTGTTCCAGCGAATCGGCGTGCATCACGCCCAGCACCGGACCAAAAAACTCGGTGAGATGAAAGTAGCTGCCGGGTTTCACCCCCGCCCGGACGCCCGGGCTCCAGAGCCGTCCGGTGTCGTCGAGCTGCTGCGGTTTGACCAGCCAGGTCTCGCCGTCGCCGAGCGTGGTCAGCGCATCACGAAGCTTTCCTTCGGCTGGCTCGATGACCGGGCCCATTTCGGTGGCCGCGTCGTGGGGGTACCCCACCTTCAGGGATGCCACGGCGTCGACCAGCTGGTTGCGGAACCGCGCCGATCGCCCAGCCGACCCCACCAGAATCACCAAGGATGCCGCAGAACACTTCTGCCCGGCATGACCGAACGCCGACTTGACGACGTCGGCGGCCGCCAGATCGAGGTCCGAGCTGGGCGTCACAATCAACGCGTTCTTGCCGCTGGTTTCAGCGAGCAGGGGCAGGTCATGCCGCCAGCTGCGGAACAGCTTCGCGGTGTCGTGCGCCCCGGTGAGGATCACCCGGTCCACCGACGGATGGGAGATGAGGTGCTGGCCCACAGGGCCCTCCTCGACGTCAGCGAAGTGCAACACCTCGCGGGGGACTCCTGCGTCCCACAGCGCCTGCACGAGAACCGCAGCACAGCGCTTCGCCTGCGGTGCAGGCTTGACGACGACGGCGCTGCCCGCCGCCAACGGGGCAAGGGCAGACCCGGCCGCGATGGCCACCGGGAAGTTCCACGGCGGAGTCACCACGGTCAGACCGGCCGGAACAAACTCGGCACCCTCGACCTGGTCCAACTCCTCGGCGAGGAGCGCGTAATAGTTGGCGAAGTCGATTGCCTCGGAAATCTCCGGGTCGGACTCGGCGACTGTCTTGCCGGTCTCGCTGGCCGCAACCTCCACCAGGTCCCCGCGGATCGCCGCGAGCCGCGCCGCCGCGTTCCGCAGCACCACTGCCCGTTCGGCTCCGGTCCGGGACGCCCAGCCGACCTGGCCCGCGAGCGCCGCCACGATGGTACGGTCGACGTCGTCGTTCGTGTCCAGCCAAGACGCCTCCACTAGCTCAACCCCGAGGAATGACCCCGGAACCCGCTCAAGGATTGCTGTCGCCCAGTCCCTGATCACCGGGAGAGACGGGTCGGAGTCGGCCTGGTTGGCGAACTCACCGGGGACCGACTCCACGAACCGGTCGACAGTCTGCGCGCGGTTCGGTCCTGGCACAGCGGTGTCCACAGCGGCCAGCGAATCGAGGAAGCGCTGCTTCTCCCGTTCGAACAGCTGGGGATTCTTGTTCAACTCGAAAACAGCCGACATGAAGTTTTCCTGGCTGGCATTCTCCTCGAGCCGACGGATCAGGTAGCTGATGGCGACGTCGAACTGGGCCGGGTGCACCACCGGCGTGTACAGCAGGAGAGAGCCAACATCCTTCTTGATCTCTTCGGCCTGCTCCTCCGCCATCCCAAGCAGCATTTCGAACTCGATCCGGTCCTCCACCCCGCGGGCGAGCGACAGCAGGCGCGCGAAAGCGATGTCGAACAGGTTGTGGCCGGCCACACCGATCCTGACCGCCTCAGCGTTCTCGGGGCGCAACGCCCAGTCAAGGCACCGCTTGTAGTTGGTGTCGGTCGCTTCCTTCGATGGCAGGGTGGCGGCCGCCCACCCGTGGACCGTCGCATCAACCAGTTCCATGGCCAGGTTGGCTCCCTTGACGAGCCTGACCTTGACGGCCGAGCCGCCGTCTGCCCGGCGCGCGGTGGCCCACTCAGTGAGGTCCTGCAGCGCCCCGAGCGCATCGGGCAGGTAGGCCTGCAGCACGATTCCGGCCTCGAGGTGCGTGAGGTCCGCAGTGCCGAGGATGCGTTTGAACACCGCGACGGTCAGATCGAGGTCGTGGTATTCCTCCATGTCGAGGTTGATGAACTTCGGCGCTGGCGACGACGCAGCCAGCCGGTACAGGGGAAGGAGCCGCTCGGCGACCCGCTCCACCGTCTCGTGGAAGTCCCACAGGTTCATGGTGCTCACCACGGACGACACCTTGATCGAGACGTAGTCGACATCGTCGCGGGCCAGCAGTTTCCTGGTCCCTGCGAGGCGGGCGTCGGCTTCCTCGTTGCCGAGCACCGCTTCACCGAGCAAATTGATGTTGAGCCGGATCGATTCGCCCCTGAGCCCGGCAATCGCCTTGCCCAGTTTGTGGGGCCGGGCGTCGACGATGAGGTGTCCCACCATTTCGCGCAGCACCCGCTGCGCCACGGGCACCACGATGCCGGGCAGGGCCGGAGCAAGTGCTCCGCCGAGTTTGACGGCGCCGCGCATGTACCAGGGGAGGAACGACGGCGTCTGCCGGGCCAGTTTCGACAGGTTCCGTGCAGCGACTGCGTTGTCTTCGGGCCGGATGACCCTGTCGACGAAGCCGAGCGTGAACTGCAGTCCGGCGTCGTCCTTCAGGACTTCGGCGAGGAGCTGCGCCGATCGTGACCCGCGGGTGACGGTGGGCTCGGGGCGGCGGGCGTCGTCCAGGTGCAGCCAGCGGCGTACCAGGGCGACGGCGTCGTCACCCACGGCTGCGGGAGCGGGATCAGCGGTGGGAAAGCGTTGTGTCATGCGATCGTGCCTCACAATGCGACGGGCCACTGCAATCGGATCCTGAGTCAGGTGGTATTCCCCTTGCGGGGCCGGTGGCCGATCAGCCGGGGGCGCATTCCGCCTCGGCATGGTAGGCCGCGCGATGCGGGCGCGGGTACCAGAAACATCGTAACCCGCGTCGCGGGTCGCGGGTGCCAATCTGCGCTAGAGTGGTCGAATGTCTGTAGTACAACTCCTTAGCTAGCCGTACGGTCGACCGTGCGGCATGCCCCTCCCTGGACGAGGGGCTTTTGTGTGTCTAGGGGCAATTGATCAAGAGGACAGGGCAAACGACAGTGAGCACGCAAGCCGACGCCGGGCAACCGGACGAGAACACCTATAACTTCGCCGACATCGAAGCCCGGTGGCCCGCGGAGTGGGACCGGCTCCAGCCGTTCAAGCCTGCCGACGACGGATCCCGGGAACGACGCTACGTCCTTGACATGTTCCCGTACCCCTCCGGCGACCTGCACATGGGTCACGCCGAAGCGTTCGCGATGGGCGACGTCGTCGCCCGCTACTACCGTCAGCTGGGCTTCGACGTCCTCCACCCGATTGGCTGGGACTCGTTCGGGCTGCCCGCCGAGAACGCCGCCATCCAGCGCAACGCCCACCCGTCCGAGTGGACCTATACGAACATCGAGACGCAGGCCAACTCGTTTCGGCGTTACGCGATTAGTGTCGACTGGTCGCGGCGGCTGCACACGTCCGACCCGGGGTACTACCAGTGGACGCAGTGGCTGTTCGTGCGTTTCTTCGAAAAGGGCCTCGCCTACCGCAAGGACTCACCGGTCAACTGGTGCCCCAAAGACCAGACAGTGCTGGCCAACGAGCAGGTAGTCAACGGCGCCTGCGAGCGCTGTGGCACCCCCGTCACCAAGAAAAGCCTGAACCAGTGGTACTTCAAGATCACCGACTACGCGGACCGCCTGCTCGATGACATGGACCAGCTGCAGGGTCACTGGCCCGAACGGGTGTTGGCCATGCAGCGCAACTGGATCGGCCGCTCCGAGGGTGCCCGTGTTGACTTTGTCGTCGAGGCAGCTGAAGGAGCGCCGGCGCAGAGCGTCCCCGTGTTCACCACCCGTCCCGACACGCTGCACGGTGCCACGTTCTTTGTGGTGGCAGCTGATGCGCCGCTGGCCCTGGATCTGGTCACCGAGGCCCACCGGGCTGAGCTGGAAGAGTACCGGGAGGGGATTAAATCCCTGTCGGAGATCGAGCGCCAGTCCACTGAGCGGGAAAAAACCGGCGTGTTTATCGGGCGCTGGGCCATCAACCCCCTGAACGGTGAGAAGCTGCCGGTCTGGGCCGCCGACTATGTGTTGGCCGACTACGGGACCGGAGCCATCATGGCCGTCCCCGCCCACGACCAGCGTGACCTCGATTTCGCGAAGGCGTTCAACCTGCCGGTGAGGATGGTCGTCGACACGGGTGCTGATAACCCTGCCGCATCGGGAGTCGCGACTACTGGCCCCGGCACGCTGGTGAACTCCGGCGAACTGGACGGGCTGGGCAAAGACGAAGCGATCGCCCGCGCCATTGAACTGGTGGCCGAACAGGGCACCGGCGAACAGACGGTCAACTACCGGCTGCGCGACTGGCTGCTGTCCCGGCAGCGGTTCTGGGGCACCCCGATCCCCATCATTCACTGCTCAACGTGCGGCGAAGTGCCGGTCCCCGACGACCAGCTGCCTGTCACCCTGCCCGAGGACCTGCGCGGCGGGGATCTCTCCCCGAAGGGCACCTCACCGCTGGCCGCGGTCGAGGAATGGGTGAACGTGTCCTGCCCCCAGTGCGCGGGGCCCGCCAAACGGGACACCGACACGATGGACACGTTCGTCGATTCGTCCTGGTATTTTCTGAGGTTCGCCTCACCGGAGACCACCGATGCACCATTCGACACGGATGCGGTCAACCGCTGGCTGCCCGTGGGTCAGTACGTGGGCGGCGTCGAGCACGCCATCCTACACCTGCTGTACAGCAGGTTCTTCACCAAGGTGCTGTTCGATCTGGGACTCATCGGGTTCATCGAACCGTTCGCCGCACTGTTGAATCAGGGGCAGGTACTTAACGGCGGCAAAGCCATGAGCAAGTCGCTGGGCAATGGTGTTGACCTGAGCCAGCAGCTGGACAAGTTTGGTGTCGACGCGATCCGGCTGACCATGGTCTTCGCTTCCCCGCCCGAGGACGACGTCGACTGGGCGGACGTCTCGCCGTCGGGCTCCTCGAAGTTCCTCGCCCGCGCCTGGCGCCTCGGCCCGGACGTCACGAGCGCGCCCGGCGTCGACGTCTCGGCTGGTGACCGTGCGCTGCGGTCGATCACCCACCGGACCGTGGCCGACAGCGCGGCATTGCTGCGGAGCAACAAGTTCAACGTGGTCATTGCCCGTGTGATGGAACTGGTCAACGCAACCCGCAAGGCCATCGACTCGGGCGTCGGCGGTGCCGACCCGGCCGTTCGTGAAGCCACCGAGGCCGTTGCAGTGATCCTGAGCCTGTTCGCCCCCTACACGGCCGAGGATCTGTGGAACCGGCTGGGACACCCGGCGTCGGTGGCGACAGCGGGCTGGCCCGCCGTCGACGAGACACTACTGGTACAGGACACGGTGGTCGCCGTCGTGCAAGTGCAGGGCAAGGTCCGGGATCGCCTCGAGGTTTCACCGGACATTACCGAGGAAGCGCTGCGGGAACTGGCGCTGGCCAGTGCTCCCATCCAGAAGACCCTTGACGGTAGGGGAATTCGGACCATCATTGTGCGGGCTCCGAAGCTGGTCAATATCGTTCCGGAGTGACCCATGCCTCCCGTTCAAGCAGTGCAGCCTCACCCGGTTCACGCCGCACCGGTTCACGCCGTAGCGGTCCAGCGTGAACCGTCGGCGCCGCCGAAACCCGGCCCTCCCGGTTGGTATCCGATGAGGTGGCTTGAGCGGCTGTGGGTCCGGCCGTCGGGTGCACGGGCCACGCCCCAGACCGCCGTGAAGCCCCGGATTGCCGTGGTGACCGATTCGGCCGCGGCGCTACCGCCCGGCTGGCTGGCCGAGGGCGGGGCGGCGCACGGCGTCGTCGTGGTGCCGATGCCGGTGATGATTGCCGGCCGGATCTTCGGTGAGGGGACCGACGATCTCACCGGACCGCTCTCCGTCGCGTTAGCCGAAGGGGCCGAGGTGCGCACCTCACGGCCATCGCCCGGACAGTTCGAAGGCGTGTACCGAAGGTTGGAAGCCGAGGGCGCAACGGGCATTCTCTCCGTGCACCTTTCGGCTGACCTGTCGGGTACCACCGACGCAGCACGGTTCGCGGCCGCCGCGGTGTCGATTCCGGTCGAGGTTGTCGACTGCCGGACGGTCGGTATGGCGATGGGGTTCGGTGTAGCCGCCGCGCAAGCCGGTGGGCGCGACGGTCTTGACCTGGCCAGCGCAGCGGCGGTGACGAAGGCCGTCTGCGATTCGTCGACCCTGCGGTTCCTGGTGCCGAGCCTTGAACAACTGCGCAAGGGCGGCCGGATCGGCGCAGCAGCCAGCGTGCTTGGCACCCTCTTGGCGGTAAAACCCATCCTCAGTGTTCAGGAGGGCAAGGTCCTTCCGCTCGAAAAGGTGAGGTCCACTGCCAAGGCAACGGCACGCCTCATCGATTTGGTGGAGGCAGACATTGCTGGACGGTCCGAAGCGGTGGTGGCGTTCCATTACTTCGGCAATCACACGCAGGTGGCGGAGCTCGCGACGACGCTGCAGCACCGCCACCCCGAGGTGCGCACAGTCCTGGCCCAGTTGCCAGCTGTGCTTGCGGCCCACACCGGTCTGGGCGTCATCGCGATCGCCGTAGCCGGACGGATTGGCGACGCCGACCGGCCCTCCACAGCCCCCTGAGTTCCACTGGGATTACCCACATAACCTGACGCCGCACCCCCGTAATTCGTCGGGGAATCCTAGGCTCAGCAGCATGGCACAACACCGCTGGGCGACCAGCCCTCCGTCCCGCGGCAGGATCAGCGCATGGCAGAATCCGCCAGATCCCGTACAGGACGTTGACGGTCCAGAAGATCTTGAGACGCCGGAAAATGTTGTGACCTTAGACAATGTTGAGACCCTGGACGGTCCGCGGCCGCCACCTCGGGGAGGCCGCCGGTGGGCGGTTGGACGTGGCGCGTCGCTGGTGGTGCTTGGTCTGACGCTCTCCATCGCCTTCGGTCTCTTTGTTCTGCGCGGTGCCCCATCGCCGGAGGTGACCTCGGTGGCGTTCGACGCGCCAGCCAGTAGCCAACCCGGAACGGGCGGCGCCTTAGGTTCGTCTGGAGCGCCCTCGTCTGGAGCGCCCTCGTCTGGTGTACCTCCGCAGGGGGAGCGGGTGGGAAGCGGATCAACTGGTGGATTGTCGCCGCCTGCGCCGTCCCAGGGAACCGCCGATACGGCCGAAGACGCAGTCCAGCAGGTTCTCCTAGTTCACGTTGCCGGGGCCGTAGCTCGCCCGGGTGTGGTGGAGCTGGCATCGGGTTCTCGAGCATTTGAAGCGCTGGATTTGGCAGGCGGAGCGTTGCCTGAGGCCGATCTCGCCGCGATTAACCTGGCCGCGCCCGTGCAGGACGGCCAACAGATCAGGGTTCCGCTGCACGGTGAGGTCCCGCCCAATGGGCCGCCACCTCTAGGTTCCGGCGACGCCGGTGGCGCTGGTGGCGGCCCTGCGGCGGGCGGCCCTGAAGCCCCGCCTCCTGTCGGCCCGATGGGTTCACCGGGGATGGTGAACATCAACACGGCCGATCTTGATGAGCTCGAAACACTTCCGCGGATTGGCCCCGTCCTCGCAGAGCGCATCCTCCAATGGCGGACCGACCACGGGGGGTTTACCAGGCCCGAAGACCTCGACGCCGTCCCAGGTATCGGCGAAGCGATGCTCGCGGCCCTGCTCCCCGTGGTGACAGTGTGACGGGCCCGCGTCGACGGGGTACGAGATGAGAACCCGCAGGGCCTGGACAAGGTATCTTCAGGCGGCCACCGAGCCGCCCCAATCACGGCGCGACTCGGTGGATCAGATTCCTGAGCGCCGCTCCGGCTGGTTAGCCCTACCCGGCTGGGTCTCGCTGTCCGGCCGGGCCGCGATAGCTGGACGGTTGACGAAGTGGAAGGAGCGTCTGGCACCGGACTCCCCGACACCTCGCACCGAACCAGGGACCGGGGATTTTCGCCTTCTGCCAGCTACTGCAGTGGCCTGGGCTACCGCAGCGGGGGTGACACGGCTCGACGCCGCTGCAGCCTTCCTCTGTGCTGGAGTCTTGGCGGTGTTGGCCGCGTGTTCCGGGATTGGCTGTTTCGTTCCCGTCGGAATGAGGCGGATCAGACTAGTAGTCCTCTGGTGTGTGGTGCCTTTGGCTACTGCAGCGGTGGTCGCCGTGTCGGCCGCCGCCGCAGTTGAGGCCCGCACCATGGGGCCGGTGCTCTCAGCCGTGCACGAGCGGGCGTCCATCACCGCGGTCCTCGAGGCAACCTCGGATGCCGTCCTGATCAGCCCCGACCGGTTCACGGGGGCGGACCGGTTCCTTGTTGAGGCGGCGCTGATAGCCGGCACGGTCAACGGGACCCAATTCGCTGCACACACCCCGGTGGTGGTAATCGGGCCGGCATCCTGGCACCGGGTCACCTCCTCAGACTCGATTAAAACCGCGGGGCGTCTCCTGCCAACGGAACCAGGAGACCGGGCAGTCGCCTTACTCATGGCTGAGACGAGCCCCCTGGTGCAGACGTCAGCAGATTGGACCACCTACCCGGCACAGGTGCGAAAGGATTTCGTGGAGCTGGCGTCGCGGCTGGCGGGGGAGGGTGGCCTCTTGCCGGGGATGGTCATCGGCGACCGTAGCACCCTTGACGAGCTAATTGAACAGGATATGCAGATCACCGGCCTGACCCACCTCACCGCGGTGAGCGGCGCCAACTGCACCTATGTGCTCGCGTTCGTTTTCCTCGGTGCCCGCGCCGTGGCCTTGCCCCGCCTGCCCGCGGCTGTGTTGGGAGTCCTTGCCCTGATCGGCTTCGTGATCCTGGTCAAGCCCGAACCAAGCGTGCTCCGCGCTGCCGTGATGGGAGGGCTCGGCGTGGCAGCGGTGCTAACCGGTCGTGGCAGGGTGCCGCTAGCTCTCCTGCTGCTGACCGTCGTCGTATTGCTCACGGCCGATCCATGGCTGACCGCCTCCTACGCATTCATGCTGTCGGTGACCGCGGCCTCCGGTCTGATCCTGTTTGGTCCGATACTGGCGACCAGGCTGGCCCGATTCATGCCGGCGCTTGCCGCCCGGCTCCTCGCCGTTCCGATTGCGGCTCAGCTGTTCTGTACTCCTATCGTGATCCTCCTGCAGCCCGCGCTACCGCTCTACTCGGTTCCCGCGAACTTGGCTGCCAGCCCGGTAGTGCCGGTGGTCACGATCCTTGGAATGGCAGCCGTGGTGTTGCTTGTCGTAGCTGAGCCCCTTGCCGTGCCGTTGGTCCTGGTGGCCGGATGGGGAGCCGGCTGGGTGGAAACGGTAGCGACATTCTTCAGCTCCGCACCGGCGGCGGCCCTGCCGTGGATGGGCGGTCCGTTGGGTGCGGTGCTCACCGGCGCCCTGTCGTTGGCGATAGTTCTGGCTGTCGTATTCAGCCCACGGCTGCGCGCGGTTTTCCGGAAACCGCACCAATCAGGTCGACGGGGCGGGCACCGACCGGGTGCCGGTCGAGGCAGGGCCTTCGCTGTGCTGTGGCTGGCGGCTGGCTGCGCGCTGGGCCTTGGCGCAGTGATGGTGTGGTCGTCAGGTCGCGGCACGGAGGGCGCCTGGCAAGTCGCCGCCTGCGATGTTGGCCAGGGCGACGCGTTTGTGCTGCGCACCGGTGAGCGGGAGGTGATTCTGGTCGACACCGGTCCGGAACCCGACGACGTCGACGCCTGCCTTGATCGCCTCGCTGTCACCACTGTGGAGCTCCTGGTCCCGACCCACCTGCACGCCGACCATTACGCAGGAATTGAAGGAGTTTTCAGGGACAGGTCGGTGGAGCGGATCCTCTACTCGTCCTCCGAGCCGGCTCTCCCCACAGCGGTCACGGCGGCCTCCTCTCAGCGCCCTTCGCCGGAGCGGCTGGTGGAGGGCATGCACGGAGAACACGGCGACGGTGGCTCCTATGGCCGTGTCAGCTGGACGGCGCTGTGGCCAAGTGCTGGTGCGCAGCTCGAATCGGAAAATAATTCTAGTGCGGTGTTGGAAGTCATCATCGATTCTCCAGACGGCGCCGACGTCGCGATCCTGATGACGGGTGATCTGGAGGAGGACGCTGCCCAATCGTTGCTGCGCGCCAACCCGGGTCTCGTGGAACGAGGAGTTGACATCCTCAAAGTCGCTCACCACGGTGCACCTAATGGCGGGCTGGAACTTGTCCACGCCGTTCGCCCCCAACTCGCCCTGATATCAGCTGGCCAGGACAACGACTACGGACACCCTCATCCGTCGATCGTCTCTGGACTGTCAGCGGCGGGGATTACTGTGGCAAGAACCGACGAGCTCGGGACGTTTCTCGTCTCGGTGCAGGACAACTTGTTGCGGATCCGGCGGTGACCACCGGATCCGCTTTGCCGTAGGTCCGGCCCGTGGCACAGTTGACACGTAGACCATCGATCCGCCCACCACTCAGCAGGAGCAACCGCGTGACGTCGAGGCAAGCCGCATCCCGTCGGGAACCAGCTGGCAGCTCGGGAATCCAGTGGCGGACAGTTGTGCCTGCGTCGGTAGTCCTGCTCAGCGGCCCGGAGGAGTACGCAGCGGGTCAGGCTGTCGAACGCATCCGCCGCAGCCTGCGCGATGCCCGTCCCGATCTTGAGGACGTGAAGCTGGACGCCGGTAAGTATGAGGCCGGTAATTTGACGATCCACGGCAGTCCTTCCCTTTTTGGCGAAGCTAAATTGATCGAGGTGAGTGGCCTCGCTCAAATGAACGACGACTTCCTGCAGGACGCACTCGGCTACCTCTCGGATCCAGCGCCCGACGTCGTCCTGGTGATGCACCACAGCGGCGGAAACCGCGGCAAGAAACTCCTGGACGCCGTCAAAGCGTCGGGGGCACCTGTCGTTGACTGCCAGCCGCTGAAGAAGGACTCGGACAAAACCGATTTCGTGGTCGAGGAATTCCGGGCCGCTGGGCGGCGGATCGGCGGTGGGGCACTGCGAGCCCTGGTGGCGGCCGTCGGCTCCCAGCTCGCCGAGTTAGCAGCAGCCTGTCAGCAACTGATCTCCGATACGGCAGGAGAAATTACCGAGGAGACGGTCGAAAAATACTATGGCGGCCGGGTCGAGGTGACCGGGTTCAAGGTGGCCGACGCGGCTTTGGCTGGCAGGGGAGGTCAGGCCCTCTCAATGCTTCGGCATGCTTTGGCCACTGGTGCCGATCCGGTACTGCTGACCGCGGCGCTGGCGATGAAGGTCAGGGCCGTGGCGAAGGTCCATCAGGTGCGGGGGAGCTCAGCCCACTTGGCCAAAGAACTGGGGATGGCACCCTGGCAGGTAGATCAGGCCCGACGCGACGCCCAGCGGTGGAGCCCCGAGGCGCTGGTGCTGTGCATCCAGGTCCTTGCAGAGGCCGACGCCCAGGTGAAAGGCGCGTCACGGGATCCGGTGTACGCCGTCGAGCAGGCCGTCACCATGATTGCCCTCGCTGGCCGCGGCTAGTTTCCATCCCGACCCCACCCCGACCCCACCCCGGCCCAACACCCCGGCACCCCACCCCTCCGCCGAACCGTGCGGTCTGGCGGGTCGCCAGACGTAACCGCTCGGCGCACGGCGTTCGGCGCAGGGCGGTGGGTGAACGGAGGGTGAGGTTGAGGGCCCGCCCGTTAAACGACAGATGGCCGACCCGAAGGCCAGCCATCTGGAAAACGTCGAACAGTCGATCTCTGGTTAGAGAGCGTTGACCTTCTTCGAGATCGCGGACTTGTGGTTCGCCGCGTTGTTCTTGTGCACGACACCCTTGCTGACAGCCTTGTCCAGCTTGCGGCTTGCCGACTGGAGGGCGCTGGTAGCGGCTTCCTTATCGGCCGAGCCGATCGCAGTGTTGACGGCGCGGATAGCCGTCTTCAACTCGGACTTCACCGAGTTGTTGCGCTGACGTGCCTTCTCGTTGGTGAGAATGCGCTTTTTCTGGGACTTGATATTTGCCACGTATTTAGAACTCTCTTTGTATTGCGGACTGGTCGTGAGGGTAATTCAGTTCAACCAATGACTGAGCGGCGTGGGGATACCGTAGGCGATTGGACTAAAGTGCCCGTCGACCTGCGCGGACACACAGCTGTCTAGATTACCAGAGATGCCGGGATTAGTCCCGGCGGCGAGTCTGTCCGAGCGCGGCGGCACCGTCGAAAGATACGGCAACGTCAAGGGGTGGCGGCACCAAAGAAAGATGGAGGCACCGTCGAACGATCAGCCCAGCCGCGCCGCAACACGATCAAATTGCGCCCGCGGGAGCACCGCGCCGATTCGGCGGACATCGCCAGGGGCCAGTTGGATGATCCGATCGGTCCTGACCTCGCTGGGTCGTCTCTGCACATCCCAGGAGCCGGACCCGATGTCGACGTAGGCTGGATCCGACCTCGCCGAATCGTTCCGATTGCGACTGGTCAATATCAGGCCCAGCAACCTGCCGCGGTTTTCCCCGATCAGCAGGACGGGACGGTCCTTGCCCTGTCGGTGATCCTCTTCGTAGGGCACCCAGGCCCAGACGATCTCGCCGGCATCCGGGACATTGTCGGCCCGGGGGGCGTAACTCACGCGAGGGGTCCCGGTGAAATCACCGGGATAGGCGGTCGGCTTGCGGGCAACCCCCGACGGCCGCGTCGGGGGTTGCAACAGCCGGATGGCAGAACGGGCTAGTCGCAGTAGGGAACGGGCATCGAAGGGCATGCGGTCAAGGATACAGTTCGGGTTCCTAAGCAATTCAAGATCAGTCGCCAGCTCGTGGGAGACTGTTAACCGAGCTGGTTTTACGTGACCGGCTGAAGAGGTAAGTTCACCTCGCTCCGAACCCGGCAGTTGTTGCTGAAACCAGTTGCTGCTGAGACGGCCGCTACGCAGCAGCCCTTTCGCAACAGCCCTTCCGCAACAGTAAGGAATGTCCTGTGTCACCGAAGGCCCGCACCTCACCGGTGCCCGCCGCCACTGATCCGGCGATCATCAGAAACTTTTGCATCATTGCCCATATTGATCACGGGAAGTCCACCCTGGCGGATCGGATGCTGCAGCTCACCGGCGTCGTCGAGCAGCGGGACATGAAGGCCCAGTACCTGGACCGGATGGACATTGAGCGCGAACGGGGCATCACCATCAAATCCCAGGCCGTCAGGCTGCCGTGGGAGCTCGATGGCGTGAGTCACGCACTGAACATGATCGACACCCCCGGTCACGTTGACTTCACCTACGAGGTGTCACGGTCGCTCGCGGCCTGCGAAGGGGCGATCCTGCTGGTCGACGCCGCCCAGGGGATCGAGGCCCAGACCCTGGCCAACCTTTACCTGGCGATGGAAAACAACCTGACGATCATTCCGGTCCTGAACAAGATTGACCTCCCCGCAGCCCAGCCCGAAAAGTACGCCGCTGAGCTGGCCAACCTGATCGGCGGTGACCCCGACGACGTCCTCCGGGTCTCCGGGAAGACCGGCATGGGAGTCGAGGCACTCCTTGACAAGATTGTCAGGGATCTTCCCCCTCCCGTCGGCGACCCCAACGCACCCGCCCGGGCCATGATCTTTGACTCGGTCTACGACACCTACCGCGGCGTCGTGACCTACGTTCGTGTGGTCGACGGCATGCTGCACCCCCGCGAGCGGATCCAGATGATGTCCACCCGTGCCAGCCACGAACTCCTGGAGATTGGAGTCAGCTCCCCGGAGCCCACGCCGTCCAGGGGACTCGGCGTCGGCGAAGTGGGCTACCTCATCACCGGGGTGAAAGATGTCAGGCTTTCCAAGGTGGGCGACACGGTCACCAACCTGGCCAAGCCGGCACAGGCGTCCCTCCCCGGTTACGCTGATGCCAAACCGATGGTCTTCTCCGGCCTGTACCCGCTGGACGGCACCGATTACCCGGTGCTCCGCGATGCGCTGGAAAAACTGATGCTCAACGATGCGGCCCTCGTGTACGAGCCGGAGACCTCCGCGGCCCTCGGCTTCGGTTTCCGGGTCGGGTTCCTCGGACTCCTGCATCTGGAAATTACCCGTGAGCGGCTTGAGCGTGAGCACAACCTGAACCTGATCTCCACCGCCCCCAACGTCGAGTACCAGGTGACGCTTGAGGACAGGAAGCTCATCCACGTGACCAACCCCAGCGAATATCCCACGGGCAAGATCGCCGAGGTCCGCGAGCCGATGGTCGCGGCAACGATCCTCGCCCCCACCGAGTTTGTCGGGTCCATTATGGAGCTGTGCCAGAGCCGGCGCGGCGTCATGGGCGGAATGGATTATCTTTCGGAGGATCGGGTGGAAATCCGTTACCGCCTGCCACTGGCTGAGATCGTGTTCGACTTCTTTGACATCCTCAAGTCCAGGACCAGGGGCTACGGTTCACTGGATTGGAAGGCCGACGGCGATCAGGTCGCCGACCTGGTGAAGGTCGACATCATGCTGCAGGGCGAGCAGGTCGACGCGTTCTCCGCCATCACCCACCGCGATAAGGCATACGCCTACGGCGTGATGATGACCGGTAAACTGCGCGAGCTCATCCCGCGCCAGCAATTCGAGGTGCCCATCCAGGCGGCCATCGGTTCACGGATCATCGCCCGGGAAAGCATCAGGGCCATCCGTAAGGACGTTCTCGCCAAATGCTATGGCGGCGATATCACCCGCAAGCGCAAGTTGCTGGAGAAGCAGAAGGAAGGCAAGAAGCGGATGAAGATGGTGGGACGCGTCGAGGTCCCCCAGGAAGCCTTCATCGCCGCCCTGACCACCGACGAATCCAAGGACAAGGTCAAAAAGTAGCAATGCCGAGTGCCCTGCCTCTCGGCCTGCCAGCGCCGGAGAACGGCCTGCTCCCGGAGCAGTCAGCGATTGGCAGCGCCCACCGCAAACTGGGGCTTTACGTCCATATCCCCTTCTGCGCAGTGCGTTGCGGCTACTGCGACTTCAACACCTACACGGCCACCGAGCTCGGCGGCGGGGCGTCCCAGGACCGGTACGCCGCAACCGTCAGTGCCGAACTGGACTTCGCCGCGGGAGTCCTGACCGCAGCGGGGGCAGCACCGCGCCCGCTGTCGACGGTGTTCTTCGGCGGCGGAACTCCCACGCTCCTACCAGCCGAGGACCTCGCGGCTGTGCTGCGCTCCGCCGTCGGGCACTGGGGGCTCGTCCCCGGCGCTGAGGTCACCACGGAAGCCAACCCGGACTCGGTGACGCCCGAGTCCCTCAAGATGCTGGCCAGGGCTGGGTTCACCAGGGTCTCCTTCGGCATGCAGTCGGCGGTGCCTCACGTGCTACGGGTCCTGGACCGCACCCACGCGCCGGAACGGGTTCCGCTGGCGGTACAGTGGGCACGCGATGCTGGCCTGCGCGTCAGCCTCGACCTGATCTACGGCACCCCGGGGGAGAACGCAACCGATTGGCAGCAGTCACTTGACGCGGCCCTGTCCTACGGGCCGGACCACGTGTCCGCCTACGCGCTGATTGTTGAGGACGGGACCAAGCTGGCGGCGCGGATCCGGCGCGGTGAGATGCCCGACATCGACGACGACGATCACGCCGAAAAGTACGCGCTGGCGGAACGGTCGATGGAGGCCGCCGGCCTGGGGTGGTACGAGGTCAGCAACTGGGCCCGCACACCAGACGACGCCTGCCAGCACAACCTGGCCTATTGGCGCGGCGACGACTGGTGGGGTGCCGGACCGGGCGCCCACTCCCACCTGGGGGGTGTGCGGTGGTGGAACGTGAAACACCCGACGGCTTACGCCCAGCGCCTCGCCTCGGGCGTCTCGCCGGCCGCGGGCCGGGAAGTCCTCGACGACGACACCCGCTATGTAGAGGAGGTCATGCTCCGCGCCAGGCTCAGCGAGGGTCTTCCGACCCATAGGCTTCGTCCCGCGGGACGACTCGCTGTGGCGGGCCTGATAGCCGACGAACTCATTGTTCCGGCTGACGCCTTCGCTGGCGTCATCACGCTGACCAGCAGCGGCAGATTGCTGGCCGATGCGGTTGTCCGCAGGCTGCTACCCGACTAGGTCGCCCGAGTGCCCGGAGACCTTGGGAAACGTCTACCTGAACAGGTGCAGGTTGAAGGCATACCGGTACGGGCGGCCTCGGTTGACCTCGATCCCGGCAATCACTGAAGAAACGGCGATGGCCACCCAGATCAGCGCATTGACGACGGCGAACAGCCCACCGACCGTCGGCAGCAGTGACAGCAGCCACGCAAGAAACGCCACCAGCGTGGGCGGGAAAGTGAAATTGAAGGCTTCCCTCGATTCCTGGGCGGTAAAGGGGCCGCGGTTCCTGAAGATCAGCAGGATGACTAGTGAAGGAATGAACCCCAGAATCCCGCCGAAATGGGACAGTGTAGCCCACTGCCGGTCCTCGGACGCGGTCAATGGCAGGGCATTCGCCGGCACACCCTCAAAAGCGGAAGGGGGCTGGGTCTCGCCGCCCTCGGATCCGTGCTGTTTGTGCTGGTCAGCGGGGTTCGACAACTAGACATCCTCTATTGCATGGGGGCGCCTGGGCAGGTACCTTTCCCCTCTAGAATACGTCTTTGCCCGGAAAACGCGTAGCGCGGATCAGGGGCTCAAGCCGGGATTCCCGGGAATTGTGAGGAAGTCAATGACCTCTTCAACCCTGCCCAGGAGCGATGGTTCGAGGTCCGCGTAACTGGTGACGCAACCTAGCAGACGTTTCCAGCCATGCGCCACAGCAGCCTTGTCCCCGTATGGCCAGCCAAGACCGGCGAGGATTCCGGTCTTCCAATCCTGGCCGCGCGGGACCACAGGCCACGCGGTGAGTCCGACTGCGGCCGGTTTGATTGCTTGCCACACGTCAACGTAAGGGTGCCCGACGACGAGAACGTTGGACGCCGCACCCGGAACCTTCATCGCCTCCTGCGCGATGCGCTGCTCTTTCGACCCGGTCACCAGGTGGTCGACCAAAATACCAAGCCGTCGGTTCGGTCCCGGGCCGAAGGAACGGATCATTCCGGCCAGGTCGTCGACGCCGTGGAGCGGTTCGACGACGATCCCCTCGAGTCGTAGATCGTCACCCCACACCTTCTCGACCAGTTCGGCGTCGTGCTGGCCCTCCACCCAGATCCGGCTGGCCCGGGCGGTCCGCGCCCGCGCGCCGTCGACCCTCAGCGAGCCCGACGGCGTCAGCCGGCGCGCTGGTGTCGCCGGCGGGCCGATGGGTGCCACCACTTCGACAGGGCCACCATCGACGTGGAAACCGAATCCCAATGGGAAGGTCTTGAGTTTGCCGCGCCGGTCCTCCAGCACCATCACCCGCATGCCTCCGGACTTCTCGACCCGGACAACAGCGCCCACGTAGCCGCTCTGTACATCCTCGAGTACCAAGCCCGTGCTGGCTGGAACCTTCGGGAGGGAAACCCGCCGCGGGGCGGAGATATCCTGGGCGCCCCATTCGTGTGGTGACAAAATTTTCGCTCGCTTCCAGTCTCGCCGCTGGACGGTCCGGCCAGGGATTTCAATGCTAACAATCCAATGGAACGTACTAGACTTGGCACTTGGGCGTGTCGAGTGCCAGATTTGCCGGAAGTGTCAGGAACCGTGTGCGGAGGTGAAATGTGAGCGAACCACGCCGCCTTGAGGTGTTGCGTGCCATCGTCGAGGACTATGTGCATTCCCGGGAGCCGGTGGGGTCGAAGGCCCTGGTGGAGCGCCACCAGTTGGGCGTATCATCGGCCACCATCCGCAACGATATGGCGGTCCTCGAAGAGGAAGGTCTCATCACCGCACCGCACACCAGTTCGGGGCGCATTCCCACCGATAAGGGTTACCGGCTGTTCGTCGACCAGATTTCCGAGGTCAAGCCCCTGTCGGCGCCCGAGAAGCGTGCCATCCAGGCTCTGTTGGAGGGCGCTGAGGACCTCGACGACGTCATGGACCGGACCGTCCGGCTCCTCTCGCACCTGACCAATCAGGTGGCGGTTGTGCAGTACCCCCACCTGGGGAGCGCGGCGGTTCGCCACCTTGAGTTTGTGTTGCTGGCTCCGAACCAGGTGTTGGTGGTGCTGATCGCCACCAACGGAACGGTCCAGCAGCGGGTGGTATCCCTCCCCGAAGCGGTGCCAGAGACCAGCCTCGCCGAACTCCGGCAGCATTTCCTCGGCTCGCTGGCCGGCACCAGACTGACATCCCTGCCGCAGGAACTCGCACTCGCCGTCGCTGCGTTGCCGTTTCAGCAACGCCGGGCGGGAACCGTGCTCGCGCGAACGCTTGAACAACTCGCCGGCATTAACCGCGACGACCGGATTGTGATGGCTGGCACAGCCAACCTGGCCCGATCCACAGTAGACTTTCCGTTGAGTATTGGGCCAGTGCTGGAAGCCCTTGAGGAGCAGGTGGTCATGCTACGCCTACTGTCCGAGATGAAGCACGACGCGTTTGGGGTCTCGGTGCGGATCGGGCGGGAGAACCCGCACGGCGGGCTTGCCGAAGCCTCGGTGATTGCCACCGGATACGGCCGCGATTCGTTGGCCAAGGTGGGAGTCCTGGGACCGACCCGAATGGACTACCCCACATCGATGGCGGCAGTACGTGCAGTGGCCCGCTACCTTTCGAGAATTCTGACCGACTGAGCCGCAGCCACGGCAGCGATGAATGTGTTCCAGCAACAGCCAAGCCATACCAGGTGGGGCACGAAGCCCCCATCTGGTCAGTAACGTAGGAAGTGAAGTGCAGGAGTGAGTAATCACTATGAAGTCCTCGGTGTGAACCGCGATGCCAGCGGCGAGGAGATCAAGAAGGCGTACCGCAAACTCGCGCGTAAGCTGCACCCGGACGTCAACTCGGGCCCGGACGCGTCCGAAGAGTTCAAGTTGGTCACCCGTGCGTACGAGGTGCTGTCGGACCCCCAGAAACGCCGCGTGTATGACACGACCGGCAACGAGAACGGGACTGACAACGGTTTCGGCGGCGGACACGCCGGCCCGGGCTTTGCTTTTCAGGACATCTTCGAAACCTTCTTCGGTGGGGGTGGTCCAAGCGGCCCGCCGTCGCGCACACGCCGCGGCCAGGACGCGCTCATCGCCGTCCGGATCGACCTGGTCGACGCCGTCTTCGGGATCAACAAAAAGATCGACGTCGACACAGCAGCCGTCTGTCCTACCTGCGACGGGTCCTGCTGCCAGGCGGGCACCTCGCCCAGGACCTGCGACATTTGTGGTGGCTCAGGCCAGGTGCAGCGGGCTGTCCGGTCAATTCTCGGTCAGGTCATGACCAGTGCCACCTGCGGCACCTGCCAGGGCTTCGGCACTGTCATCCCCAACCCCTGCAACGAATGCAACGGCGACGGCCGCGTCCGCAGCCGCCGCAGTCTCACCATCAAGGTGCCGGCGGGAGTCTCCACCGGCACTCGGATCCAGCTCGGCGGCCAGGGTGAAGCCGGTCTCGCCGGCGGGCCCCAGGGCGACCTGTACGTGGAGATCCGGGTCAACCCGGACCCCACCTTCCTGCGCGAAGGTGACGACCTTCATGTCACCCTTAGCGTGCCGATGACCGCCGCCGCCCTCGGGACCACCCTGAACCTTGCCTCATTCGACGGCGACCAGGAACTCGGGATCAAATCCGGCACCCAGTCGGGTGAGATCGTCACCCTTCGCGGCCTCGGCGTCACCCACTTGCGTGGCTACGGTCGGGGCGACCTCAAGGTCCACCTCAACGTTGAAACGCCGCGGAACATTGACCAGGCGCAGGAGGAACTGCTGCGCCGCCTCGCCGAACTTCGTGGGGAAGAATTCGTTGACGGCCAGCTGGCCAGCAACGGTTCCGGAGTTTTCGCGAAGCTGCGGGAGCGGCTGGGTAATCTCTAGGCGTGAGTAACGCACTCTACTTCGGTGACCCCGCCGCTGTCGCCGCTGCGCGCGCCGGATCGGACTTCGTCCTGACCGGCGCCGAGGCGCGGCACGCCGCCACCGTCAAGCGGGTAGCGGTCGGCGAGACGATCGATGTCGCCGACGGCCGGGGGCGGAGGGTCGTCGGGACAGTGAAAAGCACCGGGCAGGACGTTGTCCTCGACGTCGGGGCGGTGACCGACGAACCGGCCCCCGCCTGCCGCCTGATCCTCATTCAGGCCCTGGCCAAGGGAGACCGCGATGAACTGGCGGTGGAGGCAGCCACCGAATTGGGTGTCGACGCGGTTGTCCCGTGGCAGGCAGACCGCAGCATTGTGCGGTGGCGGGCAGAAAAGGCGCTCAAGGGGCAGCGGAAATGGGAAACCACCGTGTGGGGCGCTGCCAAGCAGTCCCGGCGGGCGTGGCTGCCCGACGTCCACCCGCTGCTCGACAGCGGATCGCTTGCCCACTGGTTGGCGGGGGTGGACTTGGCCCTGATTCTCCACGAGGACGCAGCATTGGGGGTCGGCTCGCTCCTGCCACCACAGTCGGAGGGCCACCCCAGCGCCATCGCCGTGGTGGTGGGCCCCGAGGGTGGCATCAGTGCGCGGGAACTGGACCTCTTCACGGCCCAGGGTGCGCACCCAGCCAGACTGGGCAACCAGGTACTCCGCTCGTCCACCGCGGGCCCGGCGGCCCTCGCTGTACTGAGCCAACTGATCGGCCGCTGGTAGCGGGCACGCCACCAGCAACCGAGAGGCCTGTGTTCAATAACAGCTTGCGCTATTTTACGGTGATGCGTTTGGTGTCGGTGTTGAGTTCCGGCCCGGACGGGTCATCCGACGGGCGATCGAAGACGCTGATCTCGTACTCCCCGGGCAACAGGGCGATGGTGAACTCGAACGGCCCAGGAGAGCCGGGACCATCGTCCAGGCGGACCGTGCCGCTGCGGTAGGGCTCCAGCACGGCGCCGTCCACCGCGGAAATACGCCAGTGCAGTACACCGACCTCGGAAACCGCACTGCCAGCCACGGTGATCGTCGACTGGTCGCGGACCTCACCATGCTGCGGCTCAATAATCCAGATCGGGGCCATCAACGCGGCATCGCGCTGCATCCGCCCACCAAGTTCGATCTGCCCGAAGGCGTTGAAGCCGGCCACTCCATCGACCAGGACGACGACGCTGCCCGGGTCGCCGTCGGACACCAGCCCCGCGTTGGCGGCTGCGGCAGTTGCCGTATACACGAGTTGCTGGATGGCCTGATAGGCCGAGCCCTCATCGATCCCGGCACCGAAGGCATCCGACGAGATGTCGACGGTGATGATGTTGTCGGGGGAGATCGACGCACTTACCGTGCTGGCCGGCGACCACGACCCGAAGTAGTCCGGGTCCAGGGGGCTGCTGGCGGTCATCGCCTGGATCGCGGCAGCGATCGGGTCGCCACCCTGATCACCCTCGATGAACTCCCGGTACAACAGGAGGTCGCCTTCGTTGTCGCCCAACCAATAGACGGGGAGCAGATTGCCGCTAGTGGCCGTGGCGGGGGGGATAACCGAATTGGCCACCGACGAGGGATCGGTCAGAGTACTTGCCTGCTGTGGGAGGGATGTGGTGGCATCGTCACTGTCGACTGACGCGCAACCTCCCACTCCCGCAGTAATCAGCGAGATCAGCACGACCGTAGCGAGAACGCGGCCCCGACGGCGCCGCACCACTCCGCGTTGAAAGGTCCAGTCCATCGGTGTCCTGTCCTTTCGCCGGTCCGCAGGTCATTGTTCGTCGCAGAGTGGTGCATCCACGCAACGTCTTCAAGCTTGACATACGGCACCCCGACCAAAAGGGGGTTAAGCCAACTCGTCGCCGGACTGAGACAGTATTGGAACCGAGCCGTTGCAGGGAAGAGATCAACTGCTTCCTGGTGGCACTGACGCGGTGCCGGTCCTACGGATTCGCCGTGGGTGGAAACGCCCGGGTAGGGGAGCGCATAACGTAAGATTGACCGCGGGGCGGTATGCCGTCACCAACCGATTCAAGGAGAGATGGAAGGCCGCGAGGGCCGATTATATGACCGATTCTTCAGTTGGCATTAGCGCAGTGGGCATGGACACGAAGGTAGTCCACTTCGATTCGACCGAACAGATGGTTCAAGCGCTGGGAACCAACGATGAAGCGCTGAGGCTGATCGAGAGCACCTTCGTCGGGGTAAATCTCCACGTCCGCGGCAACGAGTTGTCCATCACTGGCCCCGCCGTCGACGTTTCACGGACCGAACGTCTGATCTCCGAGATCCGCACCCTTGCCGCCAACAACACCACCGTCAACCCCCAGGTGCTCAAGCAGCTGGTCGCGATGCTGAAGGACCAGTCGATCAGCAGTCCCTCCGATGTACTGACCATGAACATCCTCTCCTCACGCGGCCGGACGATCAGGCCGAAGACGCTGAACCAGCGTGACTACGTTGAGGCGATCGACCGGCACACCATCGTGTTCGGCATCGGCCCGGCCGGAACCGGAAAGACCTACCTGGCAATGGCCAAGGCCGTCCAGGCGCTGCAGCACAAAGAAGTCAACCGGATCATCCTCACCCGTCCTGCAGTCGAAGCGGGGGAGCGGCTCGGTTTCCTGCCCGGCACCCTCAGCGACAAGATCGACCCGTATTTACGGCCCCTCTACGACGCGCTGCACGACATGATGGACCCCGACACCATCCCCCGGCTGATGGCCGCCGGCACCATCGAGGTGGCGCCCCTGGCCTACATGCGTGGCCGCACCCTTAACGACGCCTTCATCATCCTCGACGAAGCGCAGAACACCACCCCGGAGCAGATGAAGATGTTCCTGACCCGGCTGGGCTTCGGCTCCAAGATGGTGGTTACCGGCGATGTGACCCAGGTTGACCTGCCCGGGGGGACCAACTCGGGCCTGCGGGTTGTCAGCGAAATTCTCGGTGGGGTACCGGACGTCAGTTTCCGCACCCTCGACGCGTCCGACGTCGTCAGGCACCGGTTGGTTGGCGACATCGTGACCGCCTACAGCGTCTGGGACGAAAACCAGCGGGCGTCGTCCGCCCGGGATCACCGCGGCCCACGCGGGCACGCCGGGGTCAAACCGGCCGGGGTCAAAGCATGAGCATCGAAGTCAACAACGAGTCGGGGATCCCGGCCGATGAAGAGAATCTGATCCGGCTTGGCCGCTTCCTCCTTGATGGGCTGTTTGTGCACCCCGAGGCCGAGCTTTCCATCATTTTGGTAGACACCACCACGATGGAGAAGCTCCACCTTGAGTGGATGGACGAACCGGGGCCGACCGATGTCCTATCCTTCCCGATGGATGAGCTCCGACCGGGGACTGCGGGCCGGCTCACCCCCGCTGGGGTGCTGGGCGACGTTGTGCTGTGTCCCGAAGTGGCGCAGGCTCAGGCCGTGAAGGCCGGGCATTCGACCCAGGAGGAACTGTTACTCCTAACAACGCACGGTGTCCTGCATCTTCTCGGATATGACCACGCCGAGCCGGACGATGAAGCTGTGATGTTCGCACTGCAGCGCCGCCTGCTGGCCGAGTTCCTGGGCGGAAAAGCGCCCGAGGAGACTGTCAGTTGATCATTTGGGTTCTCGCCATCATGGCGTTGGTGTTTGTTCTGGTAGCTGCCCTGGTGACTGCGGCCGAGGCCGCCTTCAGCTACCTGCCCCGCCAGGAGGGCGAAGAGCTGGTTCAGGGCTCATCGGGCAAGGCTCTGGAGGGAATCCTTGCGTCTCCGATTTCCCACATGCACGCGCTCCGGTTCTGGCGCGTCTGGTTTGAGATGGCAGCCGCCGTGGCGGTGGCGATCCTGTTCCACGATGTCCTGGACAACGTCTGGATTGCTGGACTGCTGGCAACCGCCACCATGGCCGCCGTCGGGTTCGTGCTGGTGGGAGTATCACCCCGCCAGCTCGGCCGGACCCACGCGAGCAGGGTGGTTCCTGCGACTGCCGGACTGGTGAGGTTCCTCTGCAGGATCCTCGGGCCGGTTCCGCGCTGGCTGGTCTCCCTGGGAAGCGCTATCACACCGGGTGCAGCCCGCGCGGAGGCTGCCTTCTTCACCGAGGAAGAGTTCCGCGAACTACTCTCCCGCGCCAACGACGCCGAAATGATCGAGGACAGCGAAGCCGAACTGATCCACTCGGTCTTCGAACTCGGCGACACCAAGGTCCGCGCGGTGATGGTGCCGCGCACCGACATGGTCTGCATCGACTCGGGTTGCACCCTGAAACAGGCGATGTCTTTGTTCCTCCGTTCGGGATACTCACGAATTCCGGTGATTGGCGAGAGCGCCGACGAAATTGTCGGCATCCTCTACCTCAAGGATGTGGTGGCTCAACTGCACGGCCCCGACGGTCATGACGAGGACCTGGTCGACGGCGTCTGCCGGGCCGTGCGTTATGTCCCCGAATCGAAACCAGTCAGCGATTTCCTGCAGGAGCTGCAGCGGGAATCGACCCATGTGGCGATCGTCATCGACGAGTACGGTGGAACAGCCGGGCTCGTTACCTTGGAAGACTTGATCGAGGAGATTGTTGGCGAGATCGTCGACGAATACGATTCTGAGGTACCCGAACTGGAACAGCTGGCCAACGGCGAATACCGGATCAGTTCGAGGATGGGCATCGACGACCTAGGCGAAGTGTTCCACGTCGACCTGGAGGACGACGAGGTGGACACGGTCGGTGGGCTGCTCGCCAAGACCCTGGGTCGGGTACCCATCGTGGGCAGTGAGGTAACAGTCGGCAGTATCGGCCTGCGTGCCGAACGTGTCGAGGGTCGCCGCAACCGGGTTTCGCACCTTATTGTGTGGAAACGGGAACGAGCGTTCGACGACGACGGCCGGGACCGGAATCCCGCACAACTTCAAGGACACGGCGGAACATCATGAGCGAACACCATCACCGGGCTGGCTTTGTTTCCCTGGTCGGACGTCCCAATGCCGGGAAGTCGACGCTCACCAACGCGTTGGTGGGGCAGAAGGTGGCTATCACCTCCTCCAAACCCCAGACCACCCGCCATACCATTCGTGGCATTGTGCACCGGGAGGACGCCCAGCTGATCCTCGTTGACACGCCGGGGTTGCACCGGCCGCGTACCCTCCTGGGCCAGCGCCTCAACGACCTGGTCGCCGACACCCTCGCCGAGGTCGACGCCATCGGCTTCTGCATTCCCGCCAACGAGCCGATCGGCCCGGGCGACAAGTTCATTTCGCAGCAGCTCTCCAGGTTGCAGCGGAAACCCCTGATCGCTGTCGTGACCAAAACCGACCTCGTCGACCGCGCCGCCTTGACCCGCCAGCTGATGGCAGTCGTTGCCCTCGGCGAGGAAGTGCTGGGCGCTGACGGGTGGGCCGACGTCGTCCCCGTTTCGGCTGCTGACGGTTTCCAGGTGGAAACGGTCGGCGACGTTTTCGTCTCCCACATGCCCGAATCCCCGCCCCTGTACCCGGGTGGGGCTCTCACCGACGAACCCGAAGCCGTAATGGTGGCGGAACTGGTGCGGGAGGCGGCCCTTGAGGGGGTGCGCGAGGAGATGCCGCATTCCCTCGCGGTGGTGGTCGACGAAATCGTCCCCCGCGAGGGCCGGAGCGCTGACAACCAGCTTCTCGACGTCAGGGTCAACCTGTTCGTCGAGCGCTCCTCCCAGAAGGCCATCATCATCGGCAAGGGTGGGTCCCGGCTCCGGGAGGTTGGCACTAACGCCCGCAAGAGCATCGAAGCCCTGCTGGGCACCCGGATCTACCTCGACCTGCACGTGAAAATTGCCAAGGACTGGCAGCGGGATCCGAAGCAGCTGGTGCGCCTCGGGTTCTAATCGGGCACTACCCGGTCGCAGCAGACGTTGTCTCTAGTGGCTGGGGTCAGTCCGCTCCGCTGGAACTCAGGCCAGCTACCACCGACCGAATCCTTCGAAAGGGCTGCAACGCATGAGTAGTCGACGCGCCGATGCCAGCCACAACGCCGAAGGTTCAATGGTGTCTCCGGGCGGAAGGCATCTGGGCCGTCAGGCGCCGCAGCGGATACTGAAGATCATTGCTGTTGCCCTGGCCGCCGTCCTGGTGGCGGGCGTCGGATTCGCGTCAGTGCAGCTGCTCCGGCTCCAGGGCAACGTCGCAACACAGCCACTGAACCTCTCAACCGATCAGGGCGACGACGCCGCAGCCAACATTGACAGTGACCCCGTCCAGGTGCTCATCCTCGGTACCGATACCCGGACCGGCGCAGACAACGCGGCGTATGGCGGCGCTGAGTTCACCACCGAGACCGGCAACTCCGACGTGATGATGCTCATGCACCTGTCCGCTGACCGCGAGGACGTGACAATGGTCAGTTTCCCCCGCGACCTTCTGGTGCCCTTACCGGCATGCCTCGATCCGGAGACTGGAACGCTCAGCCCATCACAGGACCTCGCCATGCTCAACGGCGCGCTGGGCAACGGCGGGCCGGGTTGTACGGTCGCCGCGATCAACGAACTGACCGGGCTGAAGATTGACCACTTCATGATGGCTGACTTCAACGCGGTCAAGGAACTCTCGTCAACGCTCGGCGGCGTTGACGTCTGCGTCAATGAGGCAATCGAGGACACCTACTCGGGTCTCAGCCTCCCCGCCGGAACCTCAGAGGTGGAAGGCGAACAGGCCTTGGCCTTCCTCAGGACCCGACATGCGTTCGGCGACGGCGGGGACGAAGGCAGGATCCGTGCCCAACAGTCCTTCATGGCGTCGCT
Organism: Arthrobacter glycogeni; assembly: GCF_054510815.1. Classification (NCBI taxonomy): domain Bacteria; kingdom Bacillati; phylum Actinomycetota; class Actinomycetes; order Micrococcales; family Micrococcaceae; genus Arthrobacter; species Arthrobacter glycogeni. The sequence continues at coordinate 28,329 of NZ_JBTNDV010000019.1, read as the reverse complement.
GGCCCGCAAGATCCAGGTGGAGGGCACGCTCACCAACCTTCCCCGCATGTACGCCATCGCTGAGACAGTCACCAAGAACCTTACTGTCGACGACGGTCTGAGCCAGATCCCCGACCTGCTTCGTCTGGCAGACCGACTCAAGGACGTCGACCTCGCCAAGGTTGCTTTCGTGACAGTGCCCGTGCTGCCGTATGAACCCGACCTCAACCGGCTGATCCCGGACGAGGAACGCGCAGAAGAGCTCTTCGCAACCCTCGTCGAGGACCGCAGTATCGTCGCCGAACCGACCCCCGAGCCTTCCGGATCCAGTAGTTCGCCCGGCTCGACAGATGCGGCGGAGAGTCCAGGCATGGAACCGTCCGACGCCGCTCTGGACTTCGATCCGGCGGGCGTCCCGTTTACCATCATCGATTCGTCGGGGGAACCGGATCGCGGGGAGGAGATCCTGGATCTCCTCCTGGGCAAGGGGTACACGCAGGCGGTCGTCACCGAGGATGTGGCCACCCCGGCGACGCAGCTGTTCGTGGGCCCGGGCTATGAGGCGATCGGCGCAGCAGTAGCCGAGCTGTTCGGCCTGGCCGAGGTACAGGTGCTCTCCAGCCCGGTCACCGTGGGCCTGGCGTTGAGCGTCGGTGAGGATTTCACCTCGGGCGACACCGTCTCGACAGAGGGGTTGCCCCCGGAGCTGTCCGGCCAGACAGCAGATCAGGTGACCTGCCAGGCATCCTTCGGGTCTTAGCGGCTACCAGATCCTGACCCGCAGGGCGGGGTCCAACCACAGGTCGTCGCTGTCGGTGACGGAGAACGCATCGTGGAACTGGTCGAGGTTCCGCACCACCTGGTTGCAGCGGAACTCGTTGGGGGAGTGCGGGTCGACGGTGAGGCGGCGTAGAGCCTCCTCACCGCGGATTTTCTGCCGCCAGCATCGCGCCCAGGAAAAGAAGAAGCGTTGTGCGCCAGCCAGGCCATCAACCTCCGGTGGCTCGTGGCCGTCGAGGCTGAGGAGATAGGCCCGGTAACTGATCGTCAGACCGCCCAGGTCCCCGATGTTCTCTCCCAGGGTCAGCCGGCCGTTCACTGAATGTTCCCGCGCTTCTGCAGGGGACAGGTGGTCGTACTGGTCCACCAACTGTTGGGTCAGCGCATCGAACGCGGCACGGTCCTCATCGGTCCACCAGTTGGCGAGCCGGCCGCTGCCATCAAACTGGGAGCCCTGGTCATCGAAACCATGACCGATTTCATGGCCGATCACCGCACCGATCGCCCCATAGTTCACGGCCGGATCAGCGTCAACGTCGAAGAACGGTGGCTGCAGGATGGCGGCGGGGAAAGCAATCTCGTTCATGGTGGGCAGGTAATACGCATTGACCGTCTGCGGGGTCATCAACCAGTTCCCCCGGTCAACCGGTCCACCGAGTTTCGCGAGCTGACGATCGAGTTCAAACGCGGTGGCCCGCTGCACATTCCCGTAGGTGTCGCCGTCGACAATGTCCAGTGCCGAATAGTCAATCCACGAATCGGGAAACCCGATTTTGGTGTGGAACTGGTCCAGTTTCGTGAGGGCCCGCGATTTGGTTTCGTCGGTCATCCAGTCGAGGGAGCTGATGCTGCTCCGGTAGGCGGCCAGGAGATTCTCGACGAGGCCGAGCATGACCGCCTTGTGGGTGGGCGGGAAATGCCGGGCCACGTATTCGCGCCCAACGGCTTCGCCGACTGCCCCTTCCACCAGCGCCACCGACCGCTTCCAGCGGTCCTTGATCCTGGGCGTCCCGCTCAGCTGGGTGCCGTAAAATTTAAAGGCCGCGTCGACGAACGGCTTGCTGAGATAGCCCGCGGCGTGCAGCAGCACCCGGGTGGCCAGCCAGCTCTTCCACACGCTCAGGTCTTCGGTGACCATCAGGCGGTCCACGGCTGCCAGATACTCCGGCTGGCTGACCACCAGCTCCCCCATTCCGGTGTTGTTTCCGGTCAGCCGGTCCAGCCAGGCCCGGCTGAACGGCGCGAGCTCGGTCAGCGCATCAAGGGTCAGCAGATTGTAGGTGGCCTGCGGGTCCCGCCGGGTCACCGCATCCATGTGGGAGGCGGCAAGCTGTGTCTCAAGGCCAACGACTGCCTGTGCCCGTTGCTCGGCGTCGGGCTCTCCCGCCGCCGTCAGCAAGGCTGCGAGGAGCTGCCGGTACTCGTCCCGGGTCTGGCTGAACTTGTCCTCACGGTAATACGACTCATCGGGCATGCCCAGCCCCGACTGGTAAAGGTGCACCACGTAACGCTCCGGATTGCCTGCGTCGTTGCTGACATAGGGCAACGCCAGGCCGGCACTTCCAGTGCGGGACAGGTCGGCGTCCAACGCGACCAGCTCGGCAGGCGACCCCACAGCGGCGATCCGGCGGAGGATCGGTACCACCGGGTCGGCGGCCAGCCGCTCGATCCGTTCCTCATCCATGAACGAACTGAACAGCGCCTTGATCCTGAAGGTGTCTCCGGCGGCGTCCGGCGTGGCGGCGGCGTCCTCGATGATCTCGCGGACGGCCAGTTCGGCTGCGTCACGCAACTGGGTGAACGCGCCCTCGAGCGGCCGATCCGACGGGATGTCGGTGGCGTCAAGCCAGCTGCCGTTGATGTGGCGGAACAGGTCGTCCTGCACGCGGGGCGCGGTAGTCGTGGTCGCGCTGGTCGTGGCTGCCGATGCCATGGGTGGTCCTAACCGCTGAGAGTGAAATCGTTCCGAAGCCCATCCTATGCTCCGTGCTAGGGTTGGCTTGTGCGCGCAGAACTGCTTCTACTTAGCTGCCGTGGCGGGGCCAGAACGACTTCCTAGTCAAGGCCGACCCCCCGCTGCGGAGTCAGTAACGCCCCGGCCCAGTCGTGAAGCATCTGCCCCAAGAACTTCCACAGAACAGGCCAACCCCCCATGCGCAACGCACAAAAACCCTCCGGAATGCCGTTTCACAAGTACACCCCGTTCCAGGACCAGATCACCGTCCACCTGCCGGACCGGACCTGGCCGGACAAGGTCATCACCAAGGCGCCGCGCTGGTGCGCCGTCGACCTGCGGGACGGCAACCAGGCGCTGATCGACCCCATGAGCCCTGAACGTAAGCACAAAATGTTCGATCTGCTGGTACAGATGGGCTACAAGGAAATCGAGGTGGGGTTCCCGTCCGCGTCGCAGACCGACTTTGACTTTGTCCGCCAACTGATCGAAACGGACCGGATTCCCGATGACGTCACGATCCAGGTCCTCACCCAGGCCAGGGAACACCTGATCGAGCGTACCTACCAGTCCATTGACGGCGCTGACCGGGCCATCGTTCACCTCTACAACTCGACGTCCGTGCTGCAACGACGGGTGGTCTTCAACCAGGACATGGACGGCATCGTCGACATTGCGCTGACCGGCGCGCGGCTCTGCCGCAAGTTCGAGGAGACCCTTCGAAACACCCACATCACCTACGAGTACTCACCGGAGTCGTTCACCGGCACAGAGTTGGAGTTCGCTGCCCGGATCAGCAACGACGTTGCCGCCGTGCTCGAGGCCGGTCCCGACCGCCAGATGATCCTGAACCTGCCGGCAACAGTCGAGATGGCCACCCCCAACGTCTACGCCGACTCCATCGAATGGATGTGCCGCAACCTGGAGAACCGGGACAACATCATCTTGTCGCTCCACCCTCACAACGACCGCGGTACGGGAGTGGCGGCGGCGGAGCTTGGGTACCTGGCCGGCGCCGATCGGATCGAAGGGTGCCTCTTCGGCAACGGTGAGCGCACCGGCAACGTTGACCTGGTCACCCTGGGTATGAACCTCTACGGGCAGGGCATCGACCCGCAGATCGACTTCTCCGACATAGACCACATCCGACGGACCGCTGAGTACTGCAACCAGCTGCCCGTCCCGGAACGCTCGCCCTACGGCGGGGACCTTGTGTTCACCGCATTCTCCGGCTCTCACCAGGACGCCATCAAAAAGGGCTTCGAGCGGATGGAGAGCGACGCCGCCGAAGCGGGCAAGACGGTCGAGGACATCCCGTGGGCTGTCCCGTACCTGCCGATCGATCCGAAGGATATTGGGCGCAGCTATGAGGCAGTGATCCGGGTGAACTCGCAGTCCGGTAAGGGCGGGGTGGCATACCTGCTCAAGAACGAGCACAGCCTTGACCTGCCCCGGCGGGCGCAGATCGAATTTTCGGGGGTCATCCAGCGGCGGACGGACACCGTCGGCGGAGAGATCAGCGGTGCCGAACTGTGGAAGGTGTTCCAGGACGAATACCTGCCCAGCCGGTCCGGAGGCGCGGGCACCTGGGGTCATTACGCGCTGATGAGCGTCAACACCGCGACAGCCGAAGATGATTCCTTCAAACTGACAGCCTCTTTGCTGGTCGACGGGGTCCAGCAGCGCCGCTCCTCCCAGGCCAATGGCCCCATCGCGGCCCTCCTGGGCATTCTGGGCGAAGACGGCGTCGACGTCAGGGTGCTCGACTACACCGAGCACGCCCTGTCAGCAGGCGGTAACGCCCGGGCGGCAGCCTACGTCGAATGCACCATCGGCGAGCGCGTCCTGTGGGGGGTAGGTATCGATTCAAACACCACGATGGCCGCGTTGAAAGCGGTCATCTCAGCAGTGAACCGGGCCATCAGGGACCAGCAGCAGTCCAGCTAGCAACCGGGACGCCCCCGGCACTGGTTCATGCCGCACTGGTTCATGCGGCGCTGGTGCGTCCGGCGGCGGGGCGGCGCGCCACCGCCGGATGCATCGGCAAAGGGTAAGGGGTGCGAAAATAGGGGAGTGTCTTCGTCTTTCGCTTCCCGCACCTACCGCGCTGAAGGCGTGGTGCTGCGCACCCACAAGCTGGGCGAAGCCGACCGGATCATCGTTTTCCTGACCCGGGACCACGGGCAGGTGAGAGCCGTTGCCAAGGGGGTGCGGCGCACCAGCAGCAAGTTTGGTTCGCGACTGGAACCGTACATGACCGTCGATCTGCAGTTGGTCGCCGGTCGGAGCCTCGACGTGGTTACCCAGGCCCAGACGAAGGGCGCGTACGGTCACGGGATTGCCGCCGACTACGGCCGCTACACGGCCGCCGCGGCGATCGCCGAAACCGCCGAACGGCTGACAGACGCCGACGGCGAGTCCTCCACCGCACAGTACAACCTGATCGTTGGTGCGCTCTCAGCCCTCAGTAGGGGGCTGCACGCCCCGGAGCTGATCCTCGACTCCTACCTGCTGCGGGCCCTGGCCACCGCCGGGTGGGCTCCGAGCTTCACCGACTGCGCCCGCTGCGGCACCCCCGGACCGCACACCGCGTTTTCGGCACCACTGGGCGGGGGCGTCTGCTCGGATTGCCGGCCCCCCGGTGCGGCGTCGCCGTCGGCCGAGTCCATGGCGCTGCTGGCCGCCCTGCTGTCGGGGGACTGGGAAACGGCTGATGCTTCAGGTCCGCAGTCCCGCCGGGAAGCGGCAGGACTGGTGGCAAGTTACCTGCAGTGGCATCTTGAACGTGTCGTCAAGTCCCTCAAACTAGTGGAGCGTCAGTGATCCAGAACCGACCGGGTACCCCTTCGGAGCCGTGGCCGCACCCCAGCGGTGAGACGGCGCCCACCATTCCCGCGCAGTTCGTGCCCAAGCATGTGGCGATCGTAATGGACGGTAACGGCCGGTGGGCCAACCAGCGCGGCCTGCCCCGGACCGAGGGTCACCGGGCCGGCGAAGCAGCGCTGCTGGATGTGATGGCCGGTGCCATCGAGATCGGGGTCACCCACGTCTCCGTCTACGCCTTCTCCACCGAAAACTGGAAACGGTCCCCCGACGAGGTGCGTTTCCTGATGGGTTTCAGCAGGGACGTCCTGCGCCGGCAACGGGATCAGCTCGACGCCTGGGGGGTCAGGATCCGCTGGTCGGGGCGGCGGCCACGATTGTGGGGATCGGTGATCAAGGAACTTGAGGTCGCCGAGCGGCAGACCTTGGGCAACAGGACGTGCACCCTCACCATGTGCGTCAACTACGGGGGCCGGGCCGAGATTGCCGACGCCGCGCGAGCCATCGCCGAGCAGGTGGAGGCGGGGAAGCTGCGGGCCTCGGCGGTGTCCGAGAAGACAGTGCAGAAGTATCTCGATGAGCCCGATCTACCCGACGTTGACCTGTTCCTCAGGACGTCGGGTGAGCAGCGGCTGTCCAACTTTATGTTGTGGCAGTCCGCTTACGCCGAAATGGTGTTCATGGATGTCCTCTGGCCCGACGTCGACCGGCGGGTGCTGTGGCGGGCCATCGGGGAATACGCCGCGCGGGACCGCAGATACGGCGGAGCGGTCGACCACTCGGCGTCGGCACCGGGCTAGCTCAGTCGCTAGTGCAGTCTGGCTGGTCAAACTGGGCTGGTCCAGCTGGGCTGGTTCAAACTGGGCTGGTCCAGCTGGGCTGGTTCAAACTGGGCGAGTCCAGCCAGCGGTGTTCAGGCCCGTTGGTTTACAGGCGGTGCCCAGGCCTGCCGCCCCAGCCGGGTTGTTTCCTGACAGCGCAGCCAGGCATCGAGCGACTGGTACACCCTGCGACGCACCGGCTCCCGGGACAGCAGGACGTCATGCAGGGCGTCCTCGAACCGGCAGACGGTAACTGTTGACCCGAGTTGCAGAGCCCGTTGGGTCATCAGGGTGACATCGAGGACGCTGTCCGTGGTGAGCATCGCGTCATTCCAGACAGGGCTGACCGACGATCGGGCGGAAGCCAGGACCAACACGGGTACATCAATGGTCAGCCCTCTGCGCACCTGCGCGTGCCCGGCCAGGACCGCCGCAACCCACCCGGCCCTGATCGGGAACCCGAACTCGGGGCGCCATTGCGGGTGGAGTTCCCATTCCCCGTCGGCGGCGTTGCTGATGCTCCGCCAGTAGAAACCGAATTCGGGCAACTTCAGCCGAGCCTTCGGCCTGAAGCGGATGATGGGGTCCAGCAAACCCTGGGTGGCGCCGCGCAGGATGGCGCTACCCTGCACATCCAGCCACGGACTGTTCAGGATCAGGCTGGCGATCCGGCCAGGATTCCGGTTCGCCCAGAGGGAAGCGACCAGCGCACCCGTGGAGTGCGCCATCAGATGGATGTCCGCCCGGACGGGGGTTCCCCGCTGCTCGGCCGAGTGAGCGGAGATTGCCGTCAACGCGTGGTCAATGTCGTCGTCGTACTCGGTGAGGTTCGTGACATACCCGGGGGTCTGCCAGGTGCGGAGGCTCCGCCCGTATTTTTTCAAGTCCAGCGCGTAGAACGCGACGCCGCGCTCGGCGTAGAACTCGGCCAGCCCACGGTGCATGAAATAGTCGCTCCAGCCATGCAGATACAGGACGGCGGCGACGGTCCGGGAGTCCGCGTCGGGCACAGATCCGGCCTCACCGTCAGATTCGGCGGGGACTGGCGCCGGGTGGTTCCGGAGCGCCGACCACCAGGCGCTCAGGTTGGCGGTAATGCTGCGGCGCAGGGTGAAGTTCGTTGCGGTGGGCGGGGGACTGGCCGGCGCCGGGACGACTGGACGGGCGTAGGACACCAGGGTGGCGACGCACGGGCCCTCATCGTCGGACCCGAGGTTCAGTTCGGCGCACGTGAACCCGTCGCCGAGATAGTCCGGTTTCCAGATCAACCCCATCCGAAAACTGTAACCGCAATTGCGGTTGACGGGCCCGCACCACGGCTTGCCCCTTCGACAACGAGTTGTTGTTGACTGGCCCCGCATGGGAGTTTTAGACCATGCGAATCTACCCGGCGATTTTCCGACTGCTTTTTGCCCGCATGGATGCCGAAAGGGCTCATCGGATCGGGTTTCGCCTGATTCGGGTAGCCGGGCGCACGCCGGCAGGACTGGTTCTGCGCCAGCTCACCAAACCGCATCCGGGGTTGCAGACCAGCGCCCTGGGGATGACGTTTCCGTCGCCGTTTGGTCTCGCCGCCGGTTTTGATAAGGAAGGGCACGGGATTGCCGCCCTGACCAGCCTGGGGTTCGGCCACGTTGAGGTAGGCACCATCACCGGTCAGGCGCAGCCCGGCAACCCGACGCCCCGCCTGTTCCGGCTCATCGCGGATCGTGCGGTGATCAACCGGATGGGCTTCAACAACGACGGGGCCGCTGCGGTCGCGCCGCGCCTCCGGGCGGCCCGTACCACGCTGGAACGGCGGTACGTTGCCAACCGGCCCATCATCGGCGTCAATATCGGCAAGACAAAGTCAGTCAACCTGCGGGACGCGGTCGAGGACTATCTGGTCAGCACCCGCGAGCTCGCCCCCGCCGCCGATTACCTGGTGGTCAATGTCAGCTCGCCCAACACGCCAGGTCTTCGGCTCCTCCAGGACGTCGAATCGCTGCGGCCGCTGCTCACCGCAGTCCGCCGGACCGCTGACGAATGCGCCGGCCGGCCGGTGCCGCTGCTGGTCAAAATTGCGCCCGACCTTGAGGACCAGGACATTGACGACGTCGCTGCCCTCGCTGTCGACCTCCGGCTGGACGGGGTGATCGCCACGAATACCACAATCACCCGGTCCGGTCTGGTCACCGACAACGCAACGGTGATGAAGTGCGGCGTCGGCGGTCTCAGTGGAGCCCCCCTGAAGCAGCGTTCGCTCGAAGTGCTCCGACGCCTGCGGGCGACCGCCGGGGACCAGCTGGCCATCGTGTCGGTTGGTGGCGTCGAAACCGCCGAGGACGTACTCGAACGCCTTGATGCGGGCGCCACCCTGGTCCAGGGGTACACGGCGTTCCTCTATGAAGGACCGTTCTGGGCCCGCAAGATCAACCGCCGCCTTGAGGCACTGCTCGCCGCCCGGCAATAACCCTGAACGGCAGAAACCCTGAACGGCAACATCCCGGGAAACAAACGAAAACGCCCCTGGCTGTCGAAGCCGGGGCGTTTTCGAAGTATTTCTAGGCGGGGTATTGGCCGCGCTTCACAAGTGCCTTGGGTAGCCGCAACCGGCGAAGCTGCAATGCACGGGTGACTCCGTACCAAAGATCGCCGCGGCCTGGTTCGCCGAACTTGGCGGTCAACCGCTTCTTCAGGCTTCTTCGGAGCAGGAAGCAGTCGACGACGACGGCGATGATGCCGATCCAAAAAGCGTTCAACGCGATGGCCTGCACCTGCATGCTGGGCACGAAGCTGAGCAACACAAAAACCAACGCCGCGACCATCAGGAACTCGCCGAGGTTCCAGCGGGCGTCAACAAATTCCCTGACGTAGCGACGGTTCGGGCCCTTGTCGCGCAGCGGTAGGTACCGTTCGTCACCGGTGTCGAGGGCCTGCCGTGTCTTGAGCCGCTCTGCCCGCTGCGCGTCGCGGCCTGCCGCCTTGGCTGCCTTCCGGTCATCGGGGACCAGCGGGCGCTTCCTGGCAGCCACCTGCGAGCTACGGCGCGGCGTCGGCACCCCCTTACCAACTGAGCGCTCTACGGGTAACTGGTCTACTGGGGCCTCAGGGCCCTCTTTTCTACGTCCAAACACCCTTCAAGGATACCCGCCGCGTCGGGCCCGTTCGCCCGGACTTGCGTCAGTGGGATGTGTAGCGTCCCTGTCCAGCGCTACTGTGTAAGGTCGTCTTCATGACTCAGCAACGACTTCCGTCCAGCACAGACTTCTCAACCCAGGATCTCCGCGCCGCTGTCGCGGCGGGCTTCGATGGGACAGTCAGTCAGCTTGTCGACCTGGTGGCCATTCCCGGGATCGCCTGGGCGGCCTTCGACCCGGCCGAGCTGGATCGCAGCGCCGCCGCTGTCGCGGAGCTGATCCGGGCCGCGGGCATCAACGACGTCCAGGTGCTGCGGGTCAGCACGGACGGTGTACCGGGTGGTCCCGCCGTCGTTGCGCGCCGTCCCGCCGCGCCCGGCAAGCCGACAGTCCTGCTCTATGCCCACCACGACGTCCAGCCGCCGGGGGACCCTGCCCTGTGGGAAAGCGAGCCGTTCACCGCCGTCGAACGCGATGGCCGGTTGTATGGCAGGGGAGCGGCCGATGATAAGGCCGGGATCATGGCGCACCTCGGTGCGCTCCGGGCGTTGGACCAGGTGTTGGGGGAGGACTTCGGCGTCGGCGTCACCCTGTTCATTGAGGGGGAGGAAGAGGCAGGCTCACCAACGTTCAGGACCTTCCTCGACACCCACCGGGAGTTGCTGCAGGCGGACGTCATTGTGGTGGCCGATTCCAGCAACTGGAAGGTCGGCGTTCCGGCCCTTACCACCAGTCTCCGCGGGCTGGTCGATGGAACCGTAGAAGTACAGGTCCTTGAGCACGCGGTGCACTCGGGGATGTTCGGGGGGCCGGTTCTCGACGCGCCAACCCTGCTGTCCCGGCTGATCGCCACCTTCCATGACGACGCCGGCGACGTCGCCATTGCCGGACTGGCCGGCGGCGACGACGCAACAGTCGACTATCCGGAAGCCGACTACCGTGCCGACGCCTCAGTGCTCGGCGGCGTGCGGCTCGCGGGCACCGGGTCCATCGCGTCACGGCTCTGGACCAAACCGGCCCTGTCCATCATCGGACTGGACGCGCCGACCGTCGCGCTGGCAGCAAACACCCTGCTGCCGCGGGCGCGCGCCAAGTTCAGCCTGCGCCTTGCGCCGGGCCAGGATCCGGCGTCGGCCATGGCCGCGGTAAGAGACCACGTCCAACTGAACGCACCCTTCGGTGCCACGGTGACGTTCACCGCCGGTGAGACTGGCAACGCCTTCGCTGCCGACACCGCGGCGCCAGCAGCGAAGACAGCGCTGTGGGCACTCGAGGAAGCCTGGGGCGTCCCGGCGGTGGAAGCAGGCATGGGCGGTTCAATCCCGTTCATCGCGGACCTCACCGAGGTGTATCCGGCTGCGCAGATCCTGATTACCGGTGTTGAGGACCCGGATTCCCGCGCGCACAGCGCCAACGAATCGCTGCACCTCGCCGAATTCCAGAAGGCTGTCCTCGCCGAGGCCTTGATGCTCTCCCGGATCAACGCCGAGGGCCTCTGACGTCCCACCACCGAATGGCGGAACCTGGGGCCCAGGACGGGCAGAATCCGCCGGGTTGGTTCCGACCGGGACTACCGACGTACCATTGAGCAGGACGCAAATCCGCGACACGTGTCCACAGCGAGGAGAAACCAATCATGAGTACTTCCACCAGCGAAACCACCAACGAAACCACTGCGGCCGTATTGGCCGCGCACGAGGTGCAGCTCTCCGACGTTGCCGCCGACAAGGTGCGTAGCCTCCTGGAACAGGAAGGCCGAACCGACCTGCGGCTCCGCGTCGCCGTGCAGCCCGGCGGCTGTTCCGGTCTGATCTACCAACTGTATTTCGATGAGCGGACTCTCGACGGCGATGCCGTCCGGAACTTCGACGGCGTCGAGGTCATCGTCGACCGCATGAGCGTCCCGTACCTTGCGGGTGCCTCCATCGACTTCGAAGACACCATTTCGAAGCAAGGGTTCACCATCGACAACCCCAATGCTGGCGGCTCCTGCGCGTGTGGCGACTCGTTCCACTAACAGGGGTGTTCTGCCCAACCAACCACCGGAAACGACCCGCGAAAAGTTCGGCGGCGGGCTGCTGCCGCGTCATCCAATGGCGGCTCTTACAGGTAAGCTCTACAGTAAGTAGTAAAACTAAATGTGTGCTTTCTGCGCACACGGGGTAATGCCGCCAGCGGTGGCAGACACGTAAGAATAGGAAGGGCCGTCTGTGAGTTCGCAGGACCGAACCGGCACCGGGCGCGTACGGATCGCCAAGATCTCCAGCCTCACGCTGGTAGGCGCGCTGTTTTTGTCGGGCTGTTCATCTGAAGTCCAAAAGGGTTGGTTGCCCGCTGAGCGGGACAACACCAGCAATACTGGCCGGATCATCGATCTGTGGGTGAATTCCTGGATCGCCGCGCTGATCGTGGGCGTCATTACCTGGGGTCTCATCATCTGGTGCATCGTTGCCTATCGCCGTCGCCGGAATGAGACAGGATTTCCCCGACAGGTCAGCTACAACCTTCCACTGGAGGTGTTCTATCTGACCATCCCACTGTTCATGGTGCTGGTGTTCTTCTACTTCACCGACCGGGACCAGCAGGCCATTGACGCCCGCGTCGACGACCCGGACGTCGTGGTCGACGTTCGAGGAAAGCAGTGGTCGTGGGACTTCAACTATGTGAACGAAGACAAATACTTTAGCGGCGTCCAGGCCAATCTCACCGGCGAGGAAGGCGTTCCAGAGACGCTTCCGACGCTCTACCTGCCGGTCAACCAGACGGTCGAACTCCAGCTCAACGCCCGCGACGTCATCCACTCCTTCTGGGTGCCGGCGTTCTTGCAGAAACGGGACATGATTCCCGGCCGCACCAACTTCATCACGCTCACTCCCACACGTGAAGGCACCTTCGACGGTAAATGTGCTGAACTGTGCGGCGAGTTTCACTCGGAGATGCTGTTCAACGTTGCTGTCGTTTCGCAGGAGGAGTTTGATGCTCACATGGCCACCCTTGAAGACGGCCAGCTCGGGGAAGAATACGATCGCAATCCGGCCCCGGACGACGAACTAGAACCAGCGGGGAGTAACGGCTGATGTCCACTTACGAATATACGGCCGAGGATTCCGGCACCATTGTCGCCCCTCGGGTAGTACCCCGGTCGAAGGGCCGTGTGGTGGTCAGCTGGATCACCTCCACCGACCACAAGACCATCGGGTACATGTACCTGATTGCCTCTTTCGTGTTCTTCTGCTTCGCAGGCGTCATGGCCTTGGTGATTCGTGCGGAACTGTTCGAACCCGGCATGCAGATCCTGCAGACCAAGGAACAGTACAACCAGCTCTTCACCATGCACGGCACGGTGATGCTGCTGATGTTCGCGACGCCGCTCTTCGCAGGTTTCGCCAACGTCATTATGCCCCTCCAGATCGGCGCACCCGACGTCGCCTTCCCTCGGCTTAACGCCCTGGCCTTCTGGTTCTTCCTCTTCGGCAGCACCATCGCTGTGTCAGGGTTCATCACGCCCCAGGGTGCGGCGTCCTTCGGCTGGTTCGCCTACGCCCCGCTATCCAACACCACCTTCTCTCCGGGGCTCGGTGGCGACCTGTGGGTGTTTGGGCTGGCGCTGTCCGGTTTCGGAACGATTCTGGGTGCAGTCAACTTCATCACCACGATCATCTGCATGCGCGCCCCGGGCATGACGATGTGGCGGATGCCGATCTTCACCTGGAACACCCTGGTGACGGCGATCCTCGTCCTGATGGCCTTTCCGCCGCTGGCCGCAGCGCTCTTCGCTCTAGGCGCGGACAGACGGTTTGGGGCCCATATCTTCGACCCGGAGAACGGGGGAGCGATCCTCTGGCAGCACCTGTTCTGGTTCTTCGGTCACCCGGAGGTCTACATCATCGCGTTGCCCTTCTTCGGCATTGTCTCCGAGATTTTCCCGGTCTTCAGCCGCAAACCCATCTTCGGCTACAAAGGTCTGGTCTACGCGACCATCGCCATTGCTGCACTGTCCGTGACAGTCTGGGCGCACCACATGTACGTTACTGGTGCGGTTCTGCTGCCGTTCTTCGCGTTCATGACGATGCTGATTGCGGTGCCGACGGGCGTCAAGTTCTTCAACTGGATAGGCACCATGTGGCGGGGCTCGATCACCTTTGAGACACCCATGCTGTGGAGCCTCGGCTTCCTCGTCACCTTCCTCTTCGGCGGACTCACCGGCATCATCCTCGCGTCGCCACCCCTCGACTTCCAGGTGTCCGACACCTACTTCGTGGTCGCGCACTTCCACTACGTCGTCTTCGGCACCGTTGTCTTCGCGATGTTCGCCGGGTTCTACTTCTGGTGGCCGAAGTTCACGGGCAAGATGCTCAACGAACGGTTGGGGAAGATCCACTTCTGGATGCTCTTTGTCGGCTTCCACGGAACGTTCCTGATCCAACACTGGCTCGGCGTCATCGGCATGCCCCGCCGCTACGCCGACTACCTGCCCGAGGACGGGTTTACGGCGATGAACCAGTTCTCAACAATCGCATCCTTCATCCTCGGCGCATCGCTGATCCCGTTCTTCTGGAACGTGTACATCACCTGGCGCAGCGGCAAGAAGGTCGAGGTCGACGATCCATGGGGCTTCGGGGCGTCACTTGAGTGGGCGACGTCGTGCCCACCACCGCGCCACAACTTCACCTCACTGCCCAGGATCCGTTCAGAGCGTCCCGCCCTGGATCTCCACCACCCCGAACTGCAACAGCAGCACACACCGAGCTCGGCCATCGGCCAGGCCCTCGGTGCGGCCGACCGGAAGGACGCCTAAGACGTGAAGGTAGAAACCGGACTTTTCATGTGGGGAGTACCCTTCTTCATCCTCGTGGGTGTGGTCTATGGCTATCTGACCGGGTGGACCGAATATGTCGGCTTCCTGGGCATACTCCTCGTCGGTGGCCTGGCAGCGATGATCGCGTTCTACCTGGGATTCACCGGTCGCAGAGTTGGAATGCGCCCTGAAGATCGGCTCGACGCAGAAATCCACGAAGGGTCAGGCGAGCAAGGCCACTTCAGCCCCTGGAGCTGGTGGCCACTGGCCCTCGGGATGTCGGCCGCCACCGGCTTCCTTGGTCTGGCAGCAGGCTTCTGGATCCTTTACATCAGCCTTGGCATGGTCGTCATCGCCCTGATCGGCTGGGTCTTCGAGTACAGTCGCGGAGACCACGCCCACTAATCGGTCCGACTGGATCGGGCTTTGACGGCGAGGGGCCCCCACCATGTGGTGGGGGCCCCTTCTCCTTTGGTAGCGTGTTCCCGGTCAGAGCCCGCGTCGACCCGCCCAGAGTCCCTGCAGCAGGGGGACCAGCGAAACGATCATCAGCACGTTCCCCAGCACCGTATCGTCGGCGCGGAGCAGGGCCCCGGCAATCAGCAGTGCGCCAAAGATCAGCGCCGACGACGCCCGTTGCGTTGTGCGATCGAGCCGGGCCAGCCGTTGTTCAAGGCGCGGAGTGGCCACCGACACCGAACCGTCCTCGATCCGGGTGACCAGGCCATCGAGACGTTGCGGCAGGCGCAGCGCCACTCCGGCGGCCTCAAGCGCCTGCGCAGCAACATCCTGCACAATGTTGCCGCGTTCGTCCCGGATGAGTTGGGCGGCATAGGGTTCGACTGAGTCCCATAGGTTGAATTGGGCGTCCAACGAGCTGGCCACCCCCGAGGTCAGGGACATCGCTCGGATGATGAGAAGAAAGTTTTCCGGCAACTGGAACGGCAATGAGCGAACCAGGTCCCCGAACTCGACGGCAAAATCGATGAACTCCCGGGGATCGACCTCGCGGAGTTCGGCGAAGCCCATCCCACCGAAGCGTGCGAAGAGTTGAGTCATCGCCCGCTCAAGCTCGGTGGTATCGGCTGAGGGGACCAGAACACCCACCTCACTGATCGCCGCCACCAATCCCTTACCGTCACGCGACGCGGCAGCGATGAGTAGTTTCCGCAGGCCGTTGCGGGTGCTCGGCGGAACCTCGCCCATCATGCCGAAGTCGATGAAGGTCAGCTTCCACGGGAGGGCTGTCGCCGGACCGTGCCCAGGATGGAGAGCCGAACCCTGTCTTGGACCGAGCCCCGAACCGAGCCCCGAATGGAGAGCCGGAGTGACGAAGATATTGCCGGGGTGCGGATCAGCATGGAAGAAGCCTTTGGTGAACAGCTGATCGAACATGACCGAGGCGAACACCGGCGCAACCTGCGCCGGATCGATTCCGGCATCCAGCAACGCCGTCGTGTCGGTGATCTTGATCGCCGTGACGTCCTGGAGGGTGAGGACACGGCGGGTCGTTCGTTCCCAAACGACCTCGGGGACCGCGACCCGATCGTCGTCGGCAAAATCAGCGGCGAACCGCTCAAGATTCGCTGCCTCATGCAGGTAGTCGATCTCTTCCCGGCTGATGTGCGCGAATTCCTCGACCAGCGCCGGCATGTCAGCGCGGGAGGACACCAGCCGGACGTGGCTGAGCCAACCTCCCACTTTGCGTAGTGCTGCCAGGTCGACGTCAACGATGGTATCGATACCAGGGCGTTGGACCTTGAGCACCACGCTGTCGAGCCCGGTCTCGGCGGAATCGCCGTGTCGAAGCCGTGCCCGGTGCGCCTGACCGAAGGATGCAGCTGCAATGGGTACCTCGTCGACCGAGGCGAACACCTGGTCGAGCGGCGCGCCCAGTTCGGCCTCGGCAAGGGTGCGGATGAAAGGAAACGGGACCGGGGGAACCTCGTCCTGGAGCCCCTCCAGCTCGGCAGTGATTTCCGGCGGCAGCACATCCAGCCGCGATGAAAGGAACTGTCCTACCTTGATCATCAGGCCGCCGAGGTCCACCGCCAGGACGCGGAAGCGCTGAGCGAAGCGCAACATCCGCCGCGTCCTGGTGCGTTCGGCTATTCTGCCCAGCCCGATGCGGGGGAGGAACAGCTCAAACCACCAGGTCACCGCAAGATGCCACGCGGCAAAGCGGAGGATTCGGCGGTAACGGGCCCGGGGGTTCCCGATGCCAGGCACCGGGGCAGACCGGTCCCGGCGACCCCACATCACGCGCGTCAGTCCTGGGCGAGGATTGAGTACAGCCGACGACGGGCATCATTGAGGACCTTGACAGCCTCCCGAACCTGTTCCGGGGAGCCGGTGCGGCCGACCTGGGTGGCGGCCTGTGCCAGCTCGACGCCCGCCTTGGGTAATGCTGCGAAACCGGTAGGGGTCTCCTGGCCGGGTGCTGCCCACGGTGTCGCTGCGCCCACGCCCGCTACTTCCTCATGGCCTGCCTCGGTGAGCGAATAGATCTTTCGTCCGTTGGACTCCTCGGCGCTGATGAATCCCTCGTCGGCCAGGAGCTGCAGGGTGGGGTAGACGGAACCGGCGCTTGGCTTCCAGCCGCCACCGGTGCGTTCCTCGATTTCGTGGATGATCTGGTAGCCATGCATCGGTCGCTCGGCGAGGAGAGCGAGGACAGCCGACCGCACCTCGCCCCGGCCTGCCCGGGTGCCTGCCCGCTTTTCGAACCGTGACCGCAGCTCCTCGACTGCCTGCCACATGCCATCAATGTTGTTGCCGCCGAAGCCGCCGGCCGGGTATGAAGTACGCATGGTGCTCTCCTCAGTCATTTTCAACGATATATAACGATAGTCAACGATACCTCCCGCTGCCCGGACAAATCCACCTTTTACATACCCCCGAGTTCGAGCCAAACCCCGAACCTGAGCCCTTGAATCAGAGGCTCGAGTCGGTGCCCCAAAATCGGTGCCCTCTGATCAGGACCCTTGAATCAGGGCACCCTAGAATGGGGTCACCCCATGTTGTCTGGAGTCCGAGGAGGGACCTGCCGGTGTCAAGTACCTTGTTGCGCTCGTTGGAACGCCAGCTGACCCCCGAATCGTCAACGCCGAAGCATGTGCAGCTACGGGAGATCCTTCGCGACCTGATCGCCGAGCACGCGGAGCCAGGCACTGCCATCCCGTCCGAGCGGGAACTCACGCGACACTTCGGGGTTGCCAGGATGACCGTGCGGCACGCAATTGACGCCCTGGTCGCTGAGGAGATTCTTGAACGGATCGTGGGGCTGGGCACCTTCGTAGCACACACCAAACTCGACCTGCAGATGAAGCTCACCTCCTACAGCGAGGAAATGCATCGCCGGGGTATGGTTCCCGACGCTCGTGTGCTCAGTTTCGAGCAGATCGGGGCCACGCCGCTGATTGCGAGGGAGCTGCAGCTCGAGCAGGGTCAGCCGGTGGTGCGGTTCAGGCGACAGCTGCTGGCCGACGGCGAACCCATGAGCGTCGACGAAAACTTCATCCCGGCCCACCGCGTGCCGGGGATCCTCGACGAACCCGCACCGACGTCGCTATACAACGTCCTGAGCGAACGTTTTGGGCTGCTGATGGAGTGGGGCGAGGACACGATTGAGGCGACAGCGGCATCCGCGTCGATTGCACGTCTCCTCAACGTTGACCTGGGTGCGCCGCTGCTGAAGATCCAGCGGCACGCCTACGTGGCTCGGTCGATGGTTGACTATTCGGTGTCCTATTACCGGGCGGACCGGTACAAGCTCTGGGTCCCGCTCCAGCGTCCAGGGGTGCGCTCTCCGCGGGCCTACTCCGCCAAGCGGCTCAACAGCCGTTTACCGGGTTGAGCAGCCCTGGGACACGCCCAGCGGAAGCTCCGTCTAAACGAAAGGACCCGGCCGAGCTCTCAGCTGGGCCGGGTCCTTTCCATCGAAGACTTACCGCGAAACCGCCGCCTGGTCATGCTGTTCGGCGATCGCTTCGTGGTGTCCATGCGAGTGAGCTGCTTCCAACTCGGCTGGGGTCACCGGAGCGACCCTGTCCTCGAAGAAGAAGCGTGACAACCGGCCACGCGCCTTCTCCGTCCTGGTGACGTGTCCGTTGACGTCGGCCTCGGCGGGCAGGACTCCATGGGACTCGAAGTTGACCAGGTTGTAGCGCTTGTACTCATCGAGTGGTTCGTGCACCTCGATGAACTCCCCGTGGGGGAGGCGCACAATCCGGCCGGTCTCGCGACCGTGCAAGGCGATTTCCCGGTCCTTGCGCTGCAACGCCAGAGCGATGCGCTGCGCCACCATGAAACCGATCACAGGTCCTACGAAGAACAACACCCGCAACCAGTAGGTTACGTCGTTCAGCGAGACGAAGAAGTGGGTGGCAATGAGGTCCGAGCTGGCTGCTGCCCACATGATGCAGTAGAACGCAACACCGGCGACACCGACTGCGGTGCGGAACGGTGCGTTGCGTGGACGATCAAGCAAGTGGTGTTCGCGCTTGTCCTTCGTCAGCCAGGATTCTATCCACGGCCACGCGAACATCAGGGTGAAGACGATCCCGGCGGGAACCAGAGCTGGAATGAGCACGTTCAGTGAGAGCGTGTTCACGCCCCAAGGCATTGCGAGTTCCCATTCGAGCGGGAAGCCGCCAACGACGCCTGGCATCAGGCGCAGCGCGCCATCGACCCAACCGATGTACCAGTCGGGTTGGGTACCGGCCGACACGGGGGAAGGATCGTACGGTCCGTAGTTCCAGATCGGGTTGATCGTGAAGGCGGCAGCGATCGCGGCCACGATGCCGAACACGATGAAGAAGAACCCGCCGGCCTTCGCAGCGTAGACCGGTCCGACAGGGAAACCGACCACATTATCGTTGGTGCGGCCTGGGCCGGGGAACTGGGTGTGCTTGTGGGTCACCACCATGAAGAGGTGGATGGCAATCAGCAACAGGATAATGGCGGGGATCAGGAGGATGTGCAGCACATACAGCCTCGGGATGATCACCGTCCCCGGGAACTCGCCGCCGAACAGGAAGAAGCTGATGTAGGTGCCGACTACTGGGACGGACTTGATCACGCCATCAATGATGCGCAGACCGTTACCGGAGAGCAGATCATCGGGGAGGGAGTATCCGGTGAAGCCAGCGGCCATCGCCAGAATCAGCAGGACGCAACCCACCACCCAGTTGAGCTCACGTGGTCGGCGGAACGCGCCGGTGAAGAAGACGCGGAGCATGTGGACTGAGACGGCTGCTACGAAGAGCAATGCCGACCAGTGGTGGACCTGGCGCATGAAAAGCCCGCCACGGATATCGAACGAGATATTCAGCGAGGTGGCATATGCTTCGGACATTTCCACTCCGCGTAGCGGGATGTAGCTGCCCTCGTAGTGGGTCTCCGCCATCGATGGATCGAAGAAAAAGGTCAGGAAGGTCCCGGAAAGGAGCAGGATGACGAATGAGTAGAGCGCCACCTCCCCGAACATGAAGGTCCAGTGATCCGGGAAGATCTTCCGGCCAAATTCCTTGACGATACCCGAGCCGCCGACCCTGGAGTCGACGTAGTCGGTAATTTTCCCGACGCTGGTTTTCGGTTGATAGGTGCTTTGCGTTGTCGTGCTGCTCATGTCAGCCACGCTCCCAGAAACTCGGTCCTACAGGCTCTTGAAAATCGCTGGTAGCGATGAGGTAGCCCTCGTCATCAACGGCGATGGGCAACTGCGGTAGCGGTCGTGCGGCAGGACCGAAGATGACCTTGCATTCCTGCGTCAGGTCGAACGTCGACTGGTGGCACGGGCACAGCAGGTGGTGGGTCTGCTGTTCGTAAAGAGCAACAGGGCAACCCACATGCGTGCAAATTTTGGAGTAGGCAACGATACCCTCGTAACCCCAATCTTCGCGTTCCGGGGAAGGATTAAGGGACTCAGGGTTCAGGCGCATCAGCAGAACAACTGCCTTGGCCTTCTCCTCCAGGTAGTGCTCGGAGTCCGAGAGTCCCTCGGGGATGACATGGAACGCGGACCCGACGGTCACGTCCGAAGCCTTAATCGGGGTACCGCTTGGGTCCCGTGCAAGCCGCATCCCCGATTCCCAGAACGTGTGGCGCAACGAATCTCCGGGCAGTGGGCCGAGGTCGCGGAAGATAAAGACTGCTGGGAGAGGCGCCAGAATCATCGCTCCCAGCAGGGTGTTGCGAATCAGGGGACGGCGCTTGATGCCGGTTTCCTCAACGATGTCGTTGATGATCTTCTCGGCGTCGGCCCGGTCCGCTTCGGTGCGGATCTCGTGGCGATCCTCCGACACTTCGTGATCGGGCATCAAGGTCTTCGCCCAGTGCACAATGCCCACGCCGATTCCCAGCATGGCAAACGCCGTACCAAGACCAAGAGTGAGGTTCTGCAGGCGAAGCGTCGCAATCGTTTCGTCGAGAGGGATGAAGAAGTAGCCGACGAAGAACAGCACGGTGCCAATGATCGACACCAGGAAGAGAATTGCAACCTGCCGTTCGGCGCGCTTCTCGGCGCGCGGATCCCTGTCAGCGAGGCGGGGACGGTGCGGCGGCAGCCCAGGGTTCTGGAATTTCTGCACATCGCCCTGACCGGGCCTAGCTACGACGCCAGTACTCGCTGGACTGCCGTGACTATGATCGGCCATGATCCCTCGCATCCTTCTGATGACAATCTACTTGTGGTCTGTTGATCGGTGTGGTGTCGCTACCGTGCGGCAGCGTGCGGCGCGTCATGGTGTGCTAGGACGATCGGGCCGTGAGCCAGACAGTGAAGGCGATGATAACGCCAAGACCGGCTACCCAGATGAAGAGGCCTTCGGAGACCGGGCCAAGTGCACCCAGGTCGGCACCGCCTGGCGAACCCTGCTCGTCGATGGTCTCAAGGAACGCGATAACGTCACGTTTGTCCTCAGGGGTGATGTTCGCATCGTTGAAGACCGGCATGTTTTGCGGACCGGTGACCATCGCCTCGTAGGTGTGCTTCGCCGTCGAGCCTGAAAGGGCTGGGGCGAACTTGCCGCGGGTGAGGGCACCGCCAGCGGCGGCAGCGTTGTGGCACATGGCGCAGTTCACTCGGAAGACCACGCCACCGTTGGCGGGATCCGCTTCGCTCGTATCCAGGGCTTCTTCGCCGGGAATAGCAGGACCCGCGCCAAGCGACGCTACGTAGGCGGCCATCTGCATGGTTTGCTCGTCGTTGAACTGAGGCGGCTTCACCTGAGCCTGCGGACCCTGCATCTGCATTGGCATGCGGCCGGTGCCGACCTGGAAGTCGACGGACGCTGCGCCCACCCCAACCAGCGACGGGCCATTGTCGGAGCCTACGGCGCCCACTCCGTGACAGGTGGCGCAGTTGGCGACGAATAACTTCTCGCCCTCGGCCACCTCGTCGGCGGAGAAGTTCTGAGCCTTGGCTTCGTTGGTGCTGCTCGCCAGGGCATAGACGCCGCCCGTGAAGAGTAATCCGATGAGCAGCAATGCTAGTGCTGCCAGAGGATGACGT
Organism: Arthrobacter glycogeni; assembly: GCF_054510815.1. Classification (NCBI taxonomy): domain Bacteria; kingdom Bacillati; phylum Actinomycetota; class Actinomycetes; order Micrococcales; family Micrococcaceae; genus Arthrobacter; species Arthrobacter glycogeni. The sequence goes on along the minus strand of NZ_JBTNDV010000019.1, from coordinate 6,542 downwards.
CGCCTTTGCGAAAGTGCCTTCACTTGCTGGTTCCTGCCTTCTGTCGTGCAATCACTGCCAGTACCACTTGATGGAATTCTACACCTAGTAGAAGAAGCTTCAACTAAGGGTTACTTCAGGAAGTAGATGATGATGAACAAGGCGATCCAGACGACGTCAACGAAGTGCCAGTAGTACGACACGACGATCGCCGAAGTTGCCTCGAAGTGGCCGAATCGTTTGGCTGCGAAACCGCGTCCGATGATGAACAGGAAGGCGATGAGCCCGCCGAGTACGTGGAGCCCGTGGAAGCCAGTCGTGATGTAGAACGAGGATCCATAGGCGTTGGAGGAAAGCGACACGCCCTCGGAGACCAGCACCGCGTACTCGTAGCCCTGCACCGCCACGAAGATGGAGCCCATCAGGAAGGTCAGCAGGAACCACTCGATCATGCCCCACTTAAGGGGGGAGAAGACGCTGCCGTTACGACGTGGCTGTAACCGCTCGGCGGCGAAGACACCGAATTGGCACGTCACCGAGCTCAAAACGAGGATGATCGTGTTGATCAGGGCGAACGGCACGTTCAGCTTTTCCGTCTCCAGGGCCCACATCTCACTCGAGGTGGAGCGCAGGGTGAAGTACATGGCGAATAGTCCGGCGAAAAACATCAGTTCACTGGAAAGCCAGACAACGGTTCCTACGGAGACCATGTTGGGGCGGTTCAGCGTGGGATGCGCCGTGGTACTGGGGGCTTGGGTCGCAGATGTCACAGAGCCATTATGTCTCTAAAAAGGACCAGTTCACCAATGCTGAGGATGCTCCGGCGCGTCCTCGTCGGCGTGTGGGGCGCACCAGCCCAGTAACGGCGCGGAAGATGCCAACAGATGACTTTCTACAATTCGTAGATAACCTTGAGGTGTGACGACGATTTCCAGCCCCGCCAGCGGATCACCGACCTGGCCCGCACTGATTTCCGCCCTGATCCAGGGGGACGATCTGTCCTCCGGTCAGACCCATTGGGCGATGGACCAGATCATGGAGGGCGAAGCCTCCCACGCCCAGATTGCCGGGTTTCTGATCGGCTTGCGGAGCAAGGGGGAGACGGTCGGTGAACTGGTCGGCCTGGTCGACGCGATGCTGGCCCGGGCGCACCGCTTCACGGTCACCGGGCCCACCCTGGACATCGTGGGCACGGGCGGGGACGGGCTGAATACGCTGAACATATCCACCATGTCGTCGCTCGTGGCGGTGGGCGCCGGGGCGAAGGTGGTCAAGCACGGCAACCGCAGCGCGTCATCCTCCGCCGGGGCCGCCGATGTGATCGAGGCACTGGGGGTCCGGCTCGACCTGTCGATTGACGACGTCGCCCGCTCCGCCGAGGAGGCGGGAATCACGTTCTGTTTCGCTCAGGTCTTTCACCCCTCCATGCGCCATGTGGCGGTCCCGCGGCGTGAGCTCGGGGTTCCCACTACCTTCAACTTCCTGGGACCACTGAGCAACCCGGCGGGGGTCGATGCGCAGGCGATGGGGTGCGCGAGCAAGCGGATGGCGCCTCTGATGGCAGGAGTGTTGGCGGCGCGGGGCATCCGCGCGCTGGTATTCCGTGGCAGCGACGGGCGCGACAAGCTCACCACCAGCGGTTCGTCGACCATCTGGGAGGTCCGCGATGGAGCTGTCACCGAGCAGACAGTCCACCCGGACGACTTCGGCTTGCCGGTGGCTCCGGTCGACGCACTGCGCGGGGCTGACGGAGCAAGCAATGCCCGGGTGGTGCGCGCTCTGTTAGCGGGGGAGAGGGGGGCGGTACGGGACGCCGTCGTGCTCAATGCTGCGGCCGGGCTGGTGGCCTACAACGCCGATCACGAGGCTCCATTGGTCGACAGGATCCGGGCGGGCATGCTGCGCGCCGAGCACTCGATTGACTCCGGAGCAGCCCAAGCGACGCTGGAGAAGTGGGTGCAGGTGACTGGCGGTCCGGTCTAGCCCAGGTCTAGCCCAGGTCTAGCCCAGCTGGTTCGCCTGCTGAATCACTGCCGTGACCAGCAGGGGGTCGGTCACCTGGTAGCTGGAGCCTTCGGTATCGGCGGCGCCGAGGGGCACCCCCGCGTCGGGCGGGTGGTGGGTCGCCTTCGCCGAGAGGTGGACCTCGGTGATGCCAGCGGCCGCGAGCTGCGGCAGATCGTCGGGAATCACACCGCCACCGGCAAGAATGGTCAGACCGCTGCCCGCCGCCGCCATAGCTCGCAGTGTTGCGATGCCCTGCCCCGCGGTGGGCGCGCCACCCGAGGTCAGAACCCTGGTAAACCCGGCGGCTGCGATGGAATCCAGCGCGTCGAGGGCAGAGTGACTGTGGTCGATTGCCCGGTGAAAAGTGTAATCAAGCTCCGGCGCCACCTGGCGTAGGGCGCGAAGGGCACTGGTGTCGACCCCGCTAGCCCCGGTCAGAACCCCGACAACGACGCCCGTCGCGCCTTCAGCAGCGGCAGCCGATATGTCTTCGGCCATCAGGTCAAGCTCCCAGGGGGAATACCTGAATCCGCCGGGCCGGGGACGGATCAGCACCTGGAGGGGCAGTGCCGGAACCGTTGACCGGACCTGTCGGATCAGACCGATCGAGGGAGTCAGCCCGCCCAGCGGAAGACCAACGCACAGCTCAACGCGCACCGCACCGGCGTCGTGGGCGATCGCGGCACCGACGGCGTCCTGAACGGCAACTTCGACCCGCATCCTAGCCTTCGAAGCCCAGCGAGAAGGCGGTATCCAGATCATGTTTTGAATACGAGCGGAACGCGATCTGGGTGGTGGTGGACTCCACACCATCGATCTTGGAGAGCCGATCGGCAATCACGTCGGCGAGATCCTCATGGCGGCCGACCCTGGCAATGGCGATAAGGTCCCATTCCCCGGTCACCGAGTACACCTCGCTGATGCCCTCAATGTCAGAAATCTCCTGGGCGCACTCCGGAATCCGTGAGGCATCGGTCTGGATCAGAACAAAGGCGGTAATCATGGCGTATCTCCCTGGTAACGGTGGCGGTACTGGCTGGTCGGTATGCTCACCTGCCAACCTATCCCGAAGTGGTGCGGCGTCGCATGATCAGCGCCGTGACGGCACGGGGTAGGAGCAGCAGGACACCCAGCACAACGACTGCGACGAGCTGGAAGCTGATCGCCATTCCTCCACCGAGGAGAGCGCGCAGGCCAAGACCGCCGAGGGCAGTGCCGAGCCAGATCAGCACGCCGGTGGGCCTCAGTGCAGCGGGCGACCGCCACGCCCTGGTCATGCCCCACGTGAGCAAACAGGCAGCAAGGAACGGGCCGGCGGTGCTGAGGATGCCGAAGATTGCCAGACCTGACTCGTGGGTGGACCGTCCGGTCGCAGCAAAAACGATGATCAGCGCCAGATCGATCGCCAGCCAGGCGGCAACCGGTTGGCGGTTCAGGACGTGCTCTCCACGATCAGGCGTGCGGTCTGCCCGGGCTGGTCCCAGTGCGGGAAGTGGCCGCACTCGTCGAACCAGTGTAGTTTCGCGTCCGGGAAACGCTTCTGTGCGGTGGCCGCCTGGCTGGGGAGGGTGACCCGGTCCTGTCGACCCCATCCGATCACCACGGTGCCAGCGAGGCCCCCCGCCGGTACACCCTGCTGGACCGGACCCTCGATTAACGCGCGGCGGGCCTCGTCAAGGCTGGGGGAGTTCGAAAAACCCTCCAGTTCGGTCAGGACCAGGCTCGGATCTAGCTGCCAGGGTTTCGCGGAGAACTGGGCGAGCAGTGCGGTGCGGCCAGCGGCTGAGCGGGTCAGGAAGGGGAGCGCCGGGCGGATCGCACGAACCAGAGCGATGGAAGCGGTGATGCTGGCGCCGAAGACCCGTCGCTGGCCGCCGTTCCAGAACCCGCCCGGATCCAGTGCGACAGTGGCGCCGGTGTGACCGCGCCGCGCCAGTTCGAGGACTATTCGCGCGCCCATCGAACTCCCCACTAGATCTATCCCGTTTAGCCCCTCGGTGAGGATGAAGCGCTCGACGGCGTCGGTCAGGGTTCCCACCGTCACCGTCCCGATCAGGGGACGGGTCTTACCGAAACCGGGGAGGTCGACGGCGATCACGTCACGCTCGGCGGTCAGCGACGACATGATCGGGTCCCAGGTGCGAAGGCTCGATCCGAGGCCGTGCACCAGGAGGAGGGGTTTGCCGCTGCCGTGTCGTTCGAAATGCATCATGATCCTTTGCTCGGGAATGCTTCAACTCTAAACATGGAATGACCGTAGAGCTGAACCGAGGTGGCTATTCCCCCGACGATGAACTAGGCCTACGCTATGGAACATGTGCAGAAACATCCGTACTCTGTCCAATTTTGAACCGTCCGCATCGGACGACGAAATCCACGCAGCGGCCCTGCAGTTTGTGCGCAAGGTCAGCGGCTCGACTCATCCGTCGAAGGTGAACCAGGAGGTGTTCGACGCGGCTGTTGAACGCATCGCCCACGTGACAGCGCACCTCCTTGAGGACCTGGTCACCGCGGCGCCCCCGAAGGATCGCGAGGTTGAAGCCGAGAAACTCAAGGCACGCTCAGCCAAGCGGTTCGCCACGACCGGTTGACCCGGGATCGGGTCAGACTCGCCGGCCTGGCAGGCTCCCTCGGGGTCTGTCAGCAATAGTGTCCGTCAGGACCGAAGGAGATTATGATGACCACCCGACTGAACCCCTACCTGAATTTCAAAGGCAATGCACGGGAGGCAATGACTTTCTATCAGTCGGTCTTCGCCGGTGAACTGACCATGAGTACCTTCGACGACTACCAGGCCGCCCAGGACCCGTCAGATGCGGAAAAGATTATGCACGGGCAACTCGAGACTGGGGCCGGTCTGGTGCTGATGGGCGCCGACGTCCCAAGCGGCATGACGTACACGGAGGGTAGTAACTTTTCGGTGTCGCTGAGCGGTGAAAACGAGGAGGAGCTCCGCGGTTACTGGGACAAACTTTCGGGTAGCGGCTCTGTTACGGTTCCGATGGAGCGGGCGCCGTGGGGTGATAGCTTCGGCATGTGCACCGACCAGTATGGAGTCGGCTGGCTGGTCAATATCAGCGGCTCCTGACCCGACCCGGTCGACGCAGCTACTGCTGGCGGGCGACGGCCGCTGAGATCGCTGCGCCCAGATCGGCAGGACGGGTGAACTGTGGCCAATGTCCCGTGGGCAGATCGACGTACTCGACATCGGTGATGTGGGAGAGTTCAGCGACGTTGGGGTCCCCGGTCGCGATCCAGTGCTTGAGCTGCTTGGAGCTGAATTCGCAGCAGATCACTGTCGTGGGCACCTCGAAGCGGCGTTCATCGTGAAGCCGTTGCTGGTCGGTCGCCACCCCTTTGGGCTGCGGGATGGCACGCCGGATAAATGCGTCCTTCAAGTTGGGGGTGAGATCGACGAGGTCCTCGTCCTCGAAGAGATCCCAGTGGGGGAGCGGTATCTCATCGCCGGCGGAGGGCAACTGGTCGTTGATCACGCCTCCCTCGCCGAGCGGGCCGCTGTCCACGTAGACACCGCGGAGCACGACGTCGGGTCGTTGGTCGATAGCGCCGTAAATGATCGCCCCGCCAGCTGAGTGTCCCACCAGGATCACCGGTCCGCCGACGGAGTCGATTGCTGTCACCACCGCGTCAATGTGTTGCCGCAGCCCAATTCCGGATCGTGGCGCATCCTTCGCCTCCAGACCCGGGAGAGTGAGCGGGTGGACGTGGTGTCCAGCTGCGATGAGTCGGGGAGTCACCTGATCCCATGACGACGCGTCCAGCCAGAATCCGGGAACCAAGATGATGTCCATGTCGGGATTCTACGCCGCGGTGGGAGTTCGAGGCAGCCATTGGCGGCAGCAGATTCCCCTTTGAGCGGTCGTTCCGTCATGATTCGCCTGTGGTGATTTTGAAACGGCTGGTGGCGACCCGGATTACGGCGAACGATCAACAGATACCCAGTTCGACACCGGCGAAGTGAGCTCAAGAAATGTCGGGCGTCAGCGCATTGGGGTTTGATCTTGGGAATGGTGGTGGTCGCGGTGGTAGTGGTTTTGGCGGGGTTTTCGGGCCGGGTCGATGTATGGGGGTGGGATGAACCACGGGACCCGGTCTTTGACCTCGATCGCCCATTCGTTCTGGTGCAGCAAATGATGGTGCCGGGTGCAAAGGAGGACCCCGTTATCGGTGGTGGTTGGGCCGCCTCTGCTGAAGGGAAGAATGTGGTGGGCATCGGTCCACGGTGAGGGGATCATGCAATCCGGGAAAGCACACCCACCATCGCGGGCCGTCAACGCTTTGCGCAGGGTGGGAGGAAACAGTCGGCGAGGCCGTCCGACATCGAGGATCTGGCCTCGGCTTCCCAATACCACCGGAAGAATATCCGCGTCACAAGCGATCCGGCGAATCGATCGGGCACTAAGTAACCCACCAAACGCGGCCGTGCCGGCCCGACCCACATCGGCGACCAACTCCTTGTAATCGATCGTGACCAACACCTGGGGCCTCAAACCGCCGGCAGCCGGCAGCTCATTGGTGGACAAAGCGATCCGGCA
>NZ_JBTNDV010000018.1:0-66323 GCF_054510815.1 Arthrobacter glycogeni | reverse complement strand
GCCGGCCCGGGATCCGTTGGTGAGACCAACCCTGAGAGGGCTACCGGTGATTCTATTACCCGATCACGGGCCCGGTCACAGGCCGAAGCACCCGGTGAAGGCAACCAGTCCGGGGAGGGCAACCAGTCCGGTGAGGGTAGCCAGTCGTGGGAGGGCAACCAGTTTTGGGGTGTGCAGGCGAAGGTGTTCGTGACGGTCCCGGTGCAGACCCTCATGGGTGGGGATGCGCCGGGTGAGTTGGAAGGGTACGGGCCAATCGACCCGGACACGGCCCGGAGGCTCGCTGGGCACGCGCCGTCGTTTACGAGGATCCTCACCCACCCCTTCACGGGGGCCAGGCTGGGCGCTGATGCAACCACGTACCGGGTCCCCCAAGACCTCCAAGATGCTGTGAGAGTCAGAGACGGGACCTGTCGGCATCCGGGGTGTAACCGGTTGGCGGTGTTCTGCGAACTCGACCACACGATCCCCTGGTCCCGGGGCGGGACGACCAGTTACTCAAATCTGGCAGCGCTCTGCAAACGTCACCACATGTTCAAAACCGAGGGTTTCTGGCACTACACCCAACCTGAACCCGGGACGATCATCGCGATCTCCCCCGCCGGGGAAACCTACACCACCAAACCCAACCCACCACCCACCCCACCACCACCGCGACCAGAAACCCCACCACCGTTCTAGGGTGAAGCCCCTCCCCAATCGCCGAAGTGGGAGATCCGGCGTCTCAGAACGACTCAGATCGCCGTCGAAACGCCGTCAACCCGCCAGATCCCACGCCTCGGTTACCGGCTGCCGATCATTTTCTGCAGCGCGATGGTGCCGTCGGTCTTGGGAAGGAGCAACCACAGGACGCCATACATCGGAATGCTGATGAACGGCAACAGAAAGCTGAGGAGGATGCCGATCCTGACGTAGGCTACCGGCCAGTTGAACTTGACGGCGATGCCTGAGGCGATACCGCCAAGCCATCCGCCGGGGGCACGTTTGATGGGCGATGATCGAAGGATGTCAAAGAATTTGTCCATGATGTAGGCTAACCCGTTTCGTTGCTCGATGGTCCACTTTTCTTACTTGTGCTGTTTGCGGCCGGTCATCGAGACCAACCCGCCCACCACCAGGGCCACCCCGGTGCCGACGAGCAGTCCCATCAGAACCAGCCCCGTGTCGAAGCGGATGTCGGCAAGCTGCGAGAGAAGGATCAGGGCGCCCACAGTGATCGCAATGAGCCCCCAGACCACTGTGCCCGCGCGGACCGGCTGGCCGCCGTCGTTGTCGCTGGTGGGGATGTTCTCGGAAGTGTTCATGGCGAGATGCCTCCTACGTCTTCAAGTTCGGTCTGGCTGGCGGCCACCGTGGTATGGGTCATGGCGCCCCGGATTTCAAGGATGATCGATGGTCCGGAGGCGTTTTCGTTCAGGTCGATCTCGGCGGGGTGCCACATGCCGCCGGCCGTTGCTTCCTGTCCGTTGTCCACAGTACTGAGGGCTCCGAGGGCGATTGAGGAGCGGACTTGGACCGGCACGTCGTCGGGTATCAGGATGCCGACGTTTCCGGCGAGCGAGTTCACTGGGACGACCACGTCGGCGTCGAGGTTGGTGAGGTTGCTGAGATCAACTGTGCCCTGGCCTGCAACTACTGTGTATCCCTCGCTGGCGGGCTCCTCGGTGGTGGGGGTCCAGACGGCGCTGCTGCCGACAGTGATGGTCCCCGTGGCGAATGTTGACCCGGCGACGACTGCTGCCGCTATGCCGACTCCTGCCATGAACCCGAGAAAACCTGAGGTGTGTCCACGAATTCCCAGGGTGACAATCCCCAGACCCAGAAGGATGAGGCCCGCGGCAATCGCCACCGGAACCACTGAGCTTCCCAGACCGATTATCCCTGTGTAATCGAGCATCAAGACGGAGCCGACGACGATCAGCGCACCACCGAGATAGAGAGCCAGTTCGGCGCCAGTCGGTTTGGGGGTTGACGGTTTGCGTGGTGCTGGCGGGCTGTGTCGCGGTGCCGGGAGGGGTGGCAGCTGGCTGTACAAGGGAGGTGGGGGCAGAGCGCCCGGCGGGAGGGCCTGGCCCTGTTCCTCGGAGGCAACGGTATAAGTCTGACCGGTAGTGCCGGATGCCTCAGCCTTCTTGCTGGACCTGGTTGCCACCAGGTACACCGCAAGGACGACGGCCCCGACCCAGAAGATGGTCCAGAACAACGCGCCGAAGCCGTCGCCGCCGAAGATCGGGAGGTTGGGTCGCCAGAGTCCAATGACGGTCAACACCACGGCACCCGTCATGCCCGAGGTCCAGGTGCCCCGGGTGGCGGACTCAAGGTGGATGCGGCCGTCTGGCTCGGGCAGCAGAGCCCACGCCAGGCCGTACAGCAGGACGCCGATGCCACCGAAGATGGCCAGAAACACGAGGATGCCTCGGATTAGCACTGGATCGAGGCCGGTGCGGGTGGCTACGCCGGTGGCGACGCCGCCGATCCAGCGGTCCTGGCCCCTGATCGTCCCGAGGCCGCGCAGCCAGCCGAAAAAGTTGGTGGCTGTTCCGGCAGGCGCGTTGGCGGTTGCTATGGGTGTGGCCCCACCCAGCGGGGGAGGAGGTCCCGGCGGCACTGAGGTGTCGCCGTCGGCCTGGCTTGTGGCTTCGCCTGGGTCGGGTCCGGGTAGTGCTGCGTCCGTTTCGACGCCCTGGCTGGGCTCCGGAGGATCATTCGGGTCCTGGTGCGAGTTCATCTCCCCATCTTGTCCCCGGGGACGGGTGGTTGCCATCGGGGCCTACCCTGAGCTGTCCCTGAGCTGCGGCTAACTTTCCCCGAAACCCGCACCAGTCGGGTGCGGATCGTGTTTGGATTAGGGCATGAGACCGCCGCTGCTCCGCTCCCACGACGCGATAATCGCCGGAGTATGTGCGGGGCTGGCAGCCCACCTCGGGATTTCGGTCAAGATGGCGCGCCTCGCGATGGCCGGACTGGCCCTCGCGGGCGGTTCTGGAATATTTCTCTATGGCTGGCTATGGGTGTTGGTGCCGACTCAGGAGGAGCAGTTCCGCCACGGGTCCACCCCGGTCGGCCCACGACTGATCTTCCCCCCGTCGATTGCCGAGCCAGGTAGCCCGACGGCGGTCCCTACCGCTGGTGCACGCGGTGCGGCGAACCGCAACTCGCTGGTAGGAAAGCGTGAGGTGCTTCTCGGCTCAGCGCTGCTGCTGGTGGCCGCTGCGGTGATCGCCGAACAGTTAGGAGCCAATCTTCCTCTTGACCGTATGTTGCCGGTGGGGGTGGTGGTGGCCGGGGCTGTGCTGGCGTGGATCCAGCTTGATGAGACACGGCGTGCCGGCCTGATGAACCGGGCGGGGGCGTCGCAGGCAGGCGGGCTGGTGCGACTCGTCGCCGGTCTGCTGCTGGTGACGGTGGGAGTGCTGATCATGGTGTCCGGGTCCATCTCCTGGGAACTCACCTGGTCAACACTTGTCGCTACCGGAGCAGTGCTGGCTGGAGTCTTTCTGGTGCTGGCTCCCTGGGGCCTGAAATTTTGGCGTGATTTGGAGACCGAACGGTCAGGGCGGGCCCGCGAAACTGAGCGGGCCGAAATTGCCGCCCACCTTCACGATTCGGTCCTGCAGACCCTCGCCCTGATTCAGAACCGTGCAGGCTCGGAGCAGGATGTGGTGCGGTTGGCCCGGGCGCAGGAACGCGAGCTACGGAACTGGTTGTATGTCGACGCCGCCCATGAGTCAGGAAACCTTGCGGAGCGGATCCGGGCCATCGCCGCGGAAATCGAGGACAGCTATGGCGCTCCGGTCAACGTGGTGGTGGTCGGCGATACGGCGTTGACCCCGCGGCAGGAAGTCCTGGCGCAGGCCGCGCGGGAGGCGGTCCTCAACGCGGCCAAGCATGCGGGCGGCAGCATTTCCGTCTATCTTGAGGCCGGGAGTTCCGGGTCAACGATCTTTGTCAGGGACCGGGGCCGTGGGTTCGATCCAGAAGCCATCCCCGAGGACCGGATGGGGATCAGGGTCTCCCTGCACAGCAGGATGAACCGACACGGCGGTACGGTGTCGATCCGCAGCAGCGTGGAGGGCACCGAGGTTAAACTGGACATGCCCGAAAAGGAAGCAGATGCAGCGCAGTGAATAATCCAGAGCAGCCGGTCACCGTGGTGGTGGTCGATGACCACGCCATCTTCCGCTCCGGCCTGCGGGCAGATCTTGACAGCAGGATCGCCGTGCTGGCCGAGGCCTCGGGAGTCGAGGAGGCGATCGCTGCCATTCACCAGCACCGACCGCAGGTGGTCCTTCTTGACGTGCACCTGCCGGGCGGAACTGGGGGCGGGGGCGCCGAGGTGCTCGCGGGCTGCAACATGCTCCTCGCAGACACGCGGTTCCTGGCGCTGAGCGTGTCCGACGCCGCAGAGGACGTGGTCACTGTCATCCGCGCCGGTGCCCGGGGTTACGTGACCAAAACCATCTCGGGGGCTGAGATCTCCGACGCAGTCCTGAGGGTGGCCTCTGGGGACGCGGTGTTTTCGCCCCGGCTGGCGGGTTTTGTCCTTGATGCTTTTGGGACCGCGGCGGTGGCGTCAGTGGATAGCGAACTCGACCGTCTTTCAGCCCGCGAGCTTGAGGTGATGCGCCTGATCGCACGCGGGTACAGCTATAAGGAGGTGGCCAAGGAGCTGTTTATTTCAATCAAGACGGTCGAGACGCACGTGTCAGCGGTCCTGCGCAAGCTGCAGTTGTCCTCCCGGCACGAGCTCACCCGTTGGGCTGCCGAGCGCCGGCTGCTCTAGGCATCCAACCGGCGCCCCCGGAGGGGCTACCGGGCAGTGGCGAGGAATTCCTGCAGACGCCCAATGCCTGTCGCAAGGTCAGCATCGCCGAGCGCATACGAGAGCCGAAGGTAGCCGCTAGGGCCAAACGCCTCGCCCGGCACCACAGCCACCTCCACCTTCTCAAGAATCAACGCCGCAAGTTCCGCCGACGTCGCCGGGCGAATGCCGCCCAACTCGCGGCCGAGCAGGGACCTCACATCGGCATACGCGTAAAACGCACCCTTCGGGATCGGGCAATCCACGCCGTCGATCGCGTTCAGGCCGTCGACCATTGCCCGACGACGACGGTCAAATGCCACCTTCATCTCATGCACGGCAGTAAGCGGACCGGCCACCGCGGCCAGCGCCGCCATCTGGGGCACGTTCGAAACGTTCGACGTGGCATGGGACTGCAGGTTCGTGGCGGCTTTGATCACGTCCTTCGGCCCGATCATCCAGCCCACCCGCCACCCGGTCATGGCGTAGGTCTTGGCCACCCCATTGAGGATCACCATCCGGTCACCAACGGCCGGGGATGCTGTCGCGATAGAGGTGAAGGGTACGCCGTCGTACGTCAGGTGCTCGTAGATTTCGTCGGTCACCACCCACAGGCCGCGTTCGGCGGCCCAGTCACCGATTTCCTTGACCTGCTCGGGACTGTAAACCGCGCCAGTGGGGTTGGACGGGGAAACGAACAGCAGGACTTTGGTACGTGGCGTCAAGGCAGCCTTCAGCTGGTCAACAGTGACCAGGTAGCCCTGCTCGGGGCCAGCGAAGACCTCGACCGGTACGCCCCCGGCGAGGCGGATTGCCTCGGGGTAGGTGGTCCAGAATGGAGTAGGAACCAGCACCTCGTCGCCCGGATCGAGGAGAGTAGCAAAGGATTCGTAGACTGCCTGCTTACCTCCATTGGTGACGAGCACCTGGGCCGGGTCGACGGTGTAGCCCGAATCCCGCAGTGTTTTCTCGGCGATGGCCTGCTTCAGTTCCGGCAGACCACCCGCAGGCGAATACCTGTGGAAACGGGGCTGCCGTGCCGCCTCGATCGCGGCGTCCACTATGTAATCGGGGGTGGGGAAGTCGGGTTCACCTGCCCCGAATCCGATCACTGGACGGCCCGCAGCCTTCAGTGCCTTGGCCTTGGCGTCAACCGCCAACGTCGCCGATTCAGCGATAGCTGCAATTCGCCGCGAGATCCGCCGCGCTGGCACGTTCGGGGTGTCCTGCTTCTGGGCGGCAGGGGTGGCAGTCATAGTGTTCCCTTAGGGTTGATGGTGCTGTGGACTGTGACGTGATTCCAGCTTAGGGCGTTGTCGCCGTCGGACAACGACGCCGAATCACTTGGTTGGGTGGTGGCTGCCAGGCAGCCGGGGCTTCCGGTTCGACGCCGGGGCGGGGATTGCGTAGACTTGTTCCTTGGTGTTGAAATCGCCACGATGGTTTGTGCCTGAGTTAGCTCAGGCGGATCGGCGAAATCACTCTATAGGGTAGTGGCGCAATTGGTAGCGCAGCGGTCTCCAAAACCGCAGGTTGCAGGTTCGAGTCCTGTCTGCCCTGCGTATTCGACGAAACACAATAGTCCTGATGGGCTACTGAACCGACAAAAAATGGAAGAGGTTGAAGGTGACCGAAACGGCTGCGGGCAGCCCACAGGGTGGCCCTTCCGAAAAGAACACCCCCAAGCGGGGTTTCTTCGGCCGAATCTTCCTCTTTGTGCGGCAGGTTATCTCCGAACTCAAGAAGGTAGTTGTACCGACCCGCAGGGAACTCGTGCGGTACACCATTACCGTGATGATCTTCGTGATCATCATGATGCTGATAGTGACTGCCCTGGACTTCCTGTTCGGGACGGCCGCGGTGTGGGTCTTCGGCGGCGCATAACGGGATCCGCGCGGTAATGCATTAACAAGCTGAAGAATCTTAGAAAGCAGGCGGCTAGGTGTCCGAGCAAGAACTCGAACGGCAGATCACTTCTGTTGAGGATGATCTGGAGAACGAGGATCAGGTAGCTGATTCCGGTGTCGAAGCGACCCCGATTGACAGTGCTGCCCCGGCCGATAGCGAGACCGAGTCTGATGCAGAACCCGTAGAGGGCGACGCGGACGCGACCGACGAAGCCACTTCCGGTGATGAAGCGTCCTCTGACGCCGAGTCCATCGACGGTGCAGGCGCCACCGATGAGGAATCCGCTCCTGCGGAAGATCCCGTCGCGGCTTTCAAGGCCCAGCTTCGCCGTCAGGAGGGCGACTGGTATGTTATCCACTCCTACGCGGGCTACGAGAACCGGGTCAAGGCCAACCTTGAAACCCGCATCCAGACCCTGGACATGGAAGAGTACATCTTCGAGATCCAGGTGCCAATGGAGGAAGTGGTGGAGATCAAGAACACCACCCGGAAGATCGTCAACCGGGTTCGCATCCCGGGCTACGTCCTTGTGCGCATGGACCTCACCGATGCTTCGTGGGGCGCCGTCAGGCACACTCCCGGCGTTACTGGCTTCGTCGGCAACGCCCACAACCCGGTGCCGTTGAGCCTCGGCGAAGTGTTCTCCATGCTCGAACACACAGTGGTCCACACCGACCCTGAATCGGGCAAGCCAGCAAAGAACCAGCTGACTCCGGCAACAGTCAACTTCGAGATCGGCGAACCGGTTACGGTCAACGAGGGCCCCTTCGAGACCCTGCAGGCGACCATTTCCGAGATCAAGCCGGAATCCCAGCAGCTTGTTGTTCTGGTCTCTATCTTCGAGCGCGAAACTCCGGTGACGCTCTCGTTCAGCCAGGTAACGAAGCTGCAGTAATCAAGCTTCGTGCCGCCCGGGCCCGCTTAGCTCAGGTGGTGCGGTAGGTCATCACGCCATGGTGACCAACAAGCCATGGGACGCTCCTGTCCTATGGACGCAATGTGAAAGAAGGACCCTTCATGGCCCCCAAGAAAAAGATCACCGGCCTGATCAAGTTGCAGATCAATGCAGGCGCCGCTAACCCGGCACCCCCCATTGGTCCAGCGCTTGGCCAGCATGGTGTCAACATTATGGAATTCTGCAAGGCGTACAACGCTGCAACGGAATCCCAGCGCGGAAACGTTGTTCCCGTCGAAATCACCGTGTATGAGGATCGCTCATTCACGTTCATCACCAAGACCCCTCCGGCGGCTGAGCTCATCAAGAAGGCTGCTGGCGTCCCCAAGGGTTCGCCCACGCCTCACACCGTCAAGGTTGCCAAGCTGACCAAGGATCAGGTCAACGAGATCGCCACCATGAAAATGGAAGACCTCAATGCCAACGACATCGAGGCAGCTGCCAAGATCATCGCCGGCACCGCTCGTTCCATGGGTATCACGGTAGAGGGCTAAAGCCTTCCACCCATCGTGCGACGGTACCGTCCGTCGTGCATTCAACCAACAAAACGTAGACGCAGGCAACCGCCATTCAGGCGGATTCAGGTGTCGGAGTGTGGCAGGGCCCGCGCGGTCCGCAGACCACAACTGCAAAAGGAGAAAAAGCAGATGGCAAAGCGCAGCAAAGCATACAAGGCGGCCGAAGCCAAGATCGAGGCTGACAAGCAGTACGCCCCGCTCGAGGCAGTAGTCCTGGCCAAGGAAACCAACCCGTCAACATTCGACGCGACCGTTGAGGTAGCGTTTCGGTTGGGCGTTGACCCCCGCAAGGCCGATCAGATGGTCCGCGGCACCGTCAACCTTCCCCACGGCACGGGCAAAACCAAGCGCGTCCTGGTCTTCGCGACGGGCGAGAAGGCCGAAGCGGCAATCGCCGCTGGCGCCGACTTCGTCGGTTCCGATGACATGATCGAAAAGGTCGCAGCAGGTTGGGTCGACTTCGACGCCGCCGTCGCCACCCCTGACCTCATGGGCAAGGTCGGACGCCTTGGCAAGGTATTGGGTCCTCGTAACCTGATGCCGAACCCCAAGACGGGTACCGTTACCGCTGATGTCACTAAAGCCGTGACCGACATCAAGGGCGGAAAGATCGACTTCCGCGTCGACAAGCACTCCAACCTGCACTTCATCATCGGCAAAGTGTCGTTTGATGTGCAGAAGCTGGGCGAAAACTACGCAGTTGCTCTGGAAGAGGTGCTTCGTTTGAAGCCATCGGCTTCGAAGGGCCGCTACATCCAGAAGGCAACGGTCTCGACCACGTTCGGTCCTGGCATAACCGTTGACCCAAGTGTCACCAAGGTCTTCGCCGAAGCTTAGGGCTCAGGACGCCGCCAGGCACCTAATCACGAATGGCCGCAGCTCATAAGCTGCGGCCCTTCGTGATTAAGTGTCTTTTTTCGGGCGTCGAGAGCGCCCCGGAAATTAGTGATTGGCAAGTATCAATCACTCGGCTAGACTTTCCCCATGACAATCTCAGGCGCCATAATCGATCACCTACCCCGCCCGGTGTCCCTTGAGCTCCCCGGCGGAGCCGACTTTGTCGCGGCTGCGGAGCTCAGCAACCTCGTGGAACGGGTCCTGTGGGGAAACGACGATCACTTCTACAGCCCCCAGGCACGTTACGAGGCGTCCCAGCCCAACGACTATGAGGAGCGGGTCATGTTCGTGGCCCGCGACGGCGGGAATGTTGTCGGGAAAGCGATCATTGACATCCCGCTGACCGACAACCTGGGTACCTGCTATGTCTTCGTGGTGGTCCACCCGAACTACCGGAGTCGGGGTCTCGGGTCGAGGCTCTATCGGACGCTCGAAGACCACGCGGCGGGAATCGAACGATCGACCATTATGGCGTGGACTGACGAGCCCGCCGGCTTCGACCAGGCGCCGGCTTCCGTCCTCGTCCCGGCAACCGGGGCCGGAGCTTTCCCTAGAAACTGTGCAACGACGGCGCTAGCCTTGCGGAACGGATTCCAGCTGGCGCAGGTCGACCGATGTAGCGTATTGAACTTGGAGACCTCGTTACCCCGGGCTGCAGTGCAGGCGCAGACTGCCCATGAGGCGGCCGGCCAGGACTACGAGTTGGTGCAGTGGCGCGATCGCTGCCCTGATGATCTCGTTGACCAGTACGCCCTGCTGCGGAAGACCATGAGCACCGATGTGCCGATGGGAGACCTGGAGTGGGAGGAAGAGGTGTGGGACGCCGCCCGGATCAGGGCAGGCGAGGAGCGTCTCCTTCGCTCAGGCGGCCAGTCACTGGTCAGGGCAGTCCGTCACCGCCCTACGGGGCTGCTGGCTGGCCACACCATCCTCGAACACCAGCAGGAGAAGCCAGAAGTGGTGTCCCAGGACGACACCCTGGTGCTGCGTTCACATCGGGGGAAGCGCCTGGGAATGTGGCTGAAGGCGGCCAACCTGCTGAAGGTTCCCTTGGCTTGGCCCGAAGCGCGTCGGGTCTACACCTGGAATGCCGAAGAAAACGTTCATATGCTGGCAGTCAACGTCGAGATGGGGTTCGTTCCCGCAGGCTACACCGCTGCGTGGCAGAAGAAGAGCTGACGTCACGCAGAAAAGTGGCTTGCCCGCAGTCCGTTGCGCAGAAAAGTGGCGGGGCTGCCGGTACTGCGCAAAAAAGTGGCTTGCCCGCAGGAAAGTGGTTGCCCAACCGCTATCCTGCGGCCGGGCCACTTTTCTCCGGGAGCAGGCAGGGTTAGAGCGCCTCAAGAGGGGTCGAAGCCGATCCGACACCAAGAAAGGGGTTGGACTACAGGTCCTGCTCGAGGAAAGCGGCTGGACCGCAGGATAGTGCTTGCCCAGCCGCTATTCTGCGGGTGGGCCACTTTCCTCCGGGAGCGGGCAGGGTTGCAGTACCCCAAGAAAGGCCGAAGTCCGGGAGGACCCCCGGATTTGGCTACCCCCGGTGGCGTGACGTAGTCTTGAAGGACCAAAGACCGTCGGTCGATGCATATCCCACCCTTACTTTGCAGGATTCTCTGTGGAGTGCGGACCGGGACCTGTATCTGAAGGTTCCCGTAAAGGGCGGCCAGCGTAGGTGAACGAAGCTTCCCAGAATGTCAGGTGAAAACTGGAGTTCTGGATCAAGCCCCGTGCATCTGCGCGGGGCGTTTTTTATTGGGGCAGTAAAAGCCGGCATCAATTCCCCGGAAGGAGGGTTATGGCAACCGCAATCAAGGTAACCGCAGTTGAGGAAATCGTCACCGATTTCAAAGACTCAAATGCTGCAGTCCTAACCGAATACCGTGGGCTCACCGTTGCACAGCTAAAGGAACTGCGCCGTTCACTCGGCCAGGACACCAAATACGCTGTCGTCAAGAACACCCTGACGGGCATTGCAGCCAAGGAAGCCGGCATCGACGCGTTCGAGAACCAGCTCGCCGGACCTACTGCGATCGCCTTCATCAAGGGTGACGCCATCGCGGCGGCAAAGAGCCTCACGGATTTCGCGAAGTCCAACCCACAGCTCATCATCAAAACCGGTTTCTTCGAGGGCAAGTCCCTTGACGCTGCCGGTGTAAAGGCTCTCGCTGCTCTCGAGTCGCGCGAACTTCAGCTGTCCCGCGTTGCCGGAGTGCTGCAAGCACCCATGGCAGCACTTGCCCGCACCCTCGATGCCTTGCGCATCAAGCAAGAGGAGGAAAGTGGAGCGCCTGCAGCAGCAGAGACGCCAGCCGCCGACGCTCCTGCTGCAGAGGAAGCAGCTGCACCTGCAGCAGCCGAGTCAGAGGCCGCTCCCGAAGCTGCCGCAGCGCCTGAAGAGAATTAACCCTCTTCATCCACCAAACTCCGGTGCCCGGCGTCACATTCGATGCCAGGCACCATTATAGGAAGGAAGGCTCTCGCCATGGCGAAGCTCACCAACGAAGAGCTCATTGAAGCTTTCAAGGAACTGACCATCATCGAACTCTCCAAGTTCGTCAAGCTGTTCGAAGAGACCTTCGACGTCACCGCTGCTGCTGTTGCAGTTGCACCCGCCGGTGGCGGCGCGGGCGAAGCTGCTGAAGAAGAGAAGGATTCCTTCGACGTTATCCTCGAAGCAGCAGGCGACAAGAAGATCGCAGTGATCAAGGAAGTTCGTGCCTTGACTTCACTGGGTCTGAAGGAAGCCAAGGACGTTGTCGACAGCGCCCCAAAGGCTGTGCTGGAAGGCGCAACCAAGGAAGCTGCCGAGAAGGCCAAGGAATCCCTCGAGGCCGCTGGCGCGACGGTAACCCTGAAGTAGTCATTTCCTCGCTTCACGAAAAACCCCTGACTCACCGAGTCAGGGGTTTTTCGTGTCATCGGTCAGTCGCGGTAGAGCAGGAGGGCTTCTCCTTGTCCGCCTCCACCGCACAAGGAGACGGCAGCCTTGCCCGTTCCGCGACGGTTCAGCTCATGGGCCGCGTGCAAGGCTAGACGAGCACCCGAAGCGCCAATGGGGTGACCCAGCGCAATCGCACCGCCATGGATATTGCACTTGTCCAATGGGTAGTCCAGATCCTTCAGGGACTGGCACGCCACCGAACCGAAGGCCTCGTTGATCTCTATGAAATCCAGATCCGAGGTCTGCCAGCCAGCACGGCCCAACGCCTGCTCGATCGCCCGGGACGGCTGGGAGTGGAGCGAGTTGTCTGGGCCAGCCACCTGACCTGGCTGCCCCACCACCGCCAGAACGGTCAGCGAGTTCGCCTCAGCGTGTGCACGGGTGGTCAGAACGAGGGCAGCCGCACCGTCGGAAAGCGGCGACGAGTTGCCCGCGGTGATGGACCCGGTCTTATCAAACGCGGGTCTCAGCCCGGCGAGGGACTCAACTGTCGTCGTCGGGCGAACGCCCTCATCGGTGCTCAGGATTACCGGGTCGCCCTTCCGCTGAGGCACTGAAACGGGAACGATTTCGATGTCGAAGACACCGGACTCGATCGCGGCGGCAGCGCGTTGGTGGGACGCAGCCGCGACGGCGTCCTGGTCTTCGCGTGTGATGCCGAGTCCTGAGTTGCCCCGCTCGGTGGAAGCGCCCATGGATTCGTTGTCGAGCGCGTCGGTGAGGCCATCGTTTGCCACCGAGTCGATGGCCTGGATGTTGCCGTAGGTCCAGCCCTGACGGGATCCGGGGAGCAGATGCGGTCCGCGTGTCATTGATTCCTGGCCGCCGGCTACGACCACGGTGGCCTCGCCGCTGCGGATCAGCCGGGCAGCGTCGATGACGGCGGTCAGGCCGGACAGACACACCTTGTTGATGGTGACCGTCGGGACATCCCAGCCGATCCCAGCCTTCAGCGCGGTCTGCCGTGCGGGATTCTGGCCGCACCCAGCCTGAATGACGTGGCCCATGATGACGGCGTCAACCGAACCGGCGTCGACTCCGGCCTTCTCCAATGCGCCGGCAATGGCGACGGCTCCCAGATCGACTGCCGTGAAGGAGGATAACTGACCGTTCAGGCGGCCCTGCGGGGTCCGGGCGCCGCCGACAATCACAACGTCGGTCGGTGACATAACTTGAGTGTTCATCTGGTGGATCGCTCACTTTCATCTTTGAAGCAGTTGCGATAAGGCTACTCCCTCCCGCACAACTCAGCTAGGAAGCATTAACTGAAATCCGTCGTCGGTGACGCGTCGTAGCGAAAGCCAGGAGCACTCCGGAGAGCAGCGACCCGAACCCTCCCGGCAGGATCCCCCGGGTGTCCGGATAGCCGACGTTGATCTCACCGGTGACGCGTAGCCTGCCCATTCGGCGAACTCCCACACCACTCCGAGGCTAAGCCCCAGGGCCAAGGCAAGGGTGATGATGGTGACGCCCATGGCCGCTCGCCGGTCCCGCGGACGACGTCGGCCGCCACGGCCCAGGGCGTGGCCAGCGGTCGAAGAGGATCATCGACCCTCCAAACACCCTAAAATTAAAGGCATGCTGCCAACGCTCTCAGTGGTCATCCCTTGCCGGAACGACGGCATCCTGCTGGCCCGGTGCTTGCAGGCCCTCGGTCAGCAGACCCGTCGGCCGCTGGAGATCGTGGTTGTCGACAATGGTTCGACTGATTCAACCGTTGCCGCCGCTGAGGCCCATGGCGCCCGGGTGGTGACCGAGTCGCTGGTCGGAATCGGGCCCGCCGCGGCGGCCGGCTACAACGCTGCCCTGGGGAACATCATTGTTCGCTGCGACGCCGACTCGGTGCCGCCAGCGGATTGGCTCGAGCGCATCGCCGAGCGGTTCGAGGCCGACCCCACACTTGCCGCGCTCACCGGGCCGGGCAGGTTCTATGGTGTCTCCCGGCTGCGCGCGGCCGCGGCGGACCTCCTGTACATGCGGGCCTACTTCGTCTGCATGGGTGCAGCCGTCGGGCACTGGCCCCTGTTCGGCTCCAATTTCGCTGTGCGCGCCGCCGTCTGGGAGAGTGTCCGGTCGCTGGTGCACACAGAGGATCCAGAGGTGCACGACGACGCCGATCTGGCCTTCGCGCTCGGCCCCGGCCAACGAACCGTTTGCGACTTCTCATTGCGGGTCGGCATTTCACCGCGCGCGCTGGCCGGGGGAGCCGACCTCCGGCGACGGGTCACCCGCGCCGTTCACACCATCGTCCTGCACTGGAGGGTCCAGCCGCCGTGGATCCGCTGGCAGGTGCACTTCCGTGCCAGACCGCAGGGAACAGTGAGCTGACGTGCAAGAAAAGAGGCTACGCCGCGAAACGTGCAAGAAAAGTGGCTACGCCGCAAGAAAGTGGTCGCCCAACCGCTAAGCCGCGGGTGGGCCACTTTTCTGCGCGTCGGATGGCGAGCCGTAGCGCCCCCTGCCCGTCGGGAGGCGGTAGCCAGCGCCCTCAGCTAGCTGGGTACAGCAGAGGGAGTTGCAGGGTCAGCCACGGACTGAACGCCCACGGGGTCAGCTGCACCGCCCGGACCAGCTGCAGCGGGTCGACCCACTCCCATTGGCTCACCTCCGACTCCCGGGGCGACAGGTCGCCCGCGCACCGGGCCGTGTAGACGGGACAGATCTCGTTCTCCACCAGCCCCGAGAAATCCACCGCCCGATAGCGGAAGTCAGGAAGAGCCGGGGCCAGATCAGTGAGCGTAATGCCCAGCTCGTAGTCGGCACGGCGACTGATCGCGTCTTCAGTGCTTTCCCCGGGGCCAGGATGACCACAGAACGAGTTGGTCCACACCCCCGGCCAGGTGAGTTTGGAGAGGGCGCGCCGGGTGACCAGGATCAGGCCGTCGTCGTTGTAGACATGGGTGGAAAAGGCGAGGTGCAGCGGCGTCGAGGTGTGATGCACCCGCGACTTCGCCTCAGTTCCAGTGGGGGTGCCACTCTCATCAACCAGGACCACCAATTCCGCACCGGACGCGGAACTGTTTTCTGCTACAAACACCGTTGGACCACTCTCCGACCCGGTCGTTTAGCTTAAGAATGTGGGGTCAGTGTTTACTTTACCTATGGACATGGAAACCCTGCTGGTCGATTCCCGTGGCTTGGAACAGGTGGAGAGTGCCCTCGCTACGTGCTTCGCCCGGTCCAAGGCACGCGCCGCGACCCTGGGGCCCACCTATCTCCAGCTCTGGGAAACGCTTGAAACCTGCGCTGCCGGCGGCAAGCGGTTCCGCCCACGCATGGTCATGACGGCCTACGACTGCCTGTCCGGAGTCGATCGGTCCACTGCGGCGCTGGTCGCCGCGTCCTTCGAAATGCTGCATACGGCCCTGATTGTGCACGACGACGTCATCGACAGGGACTTCGTCAGGCGGGGGATCCCCAATGTGGCGGGCACCTACCGGAACCAGGCCAGGGCTGCCGGACTCGGCGCCGACGATGCCACCCACCGCGGACTTTCCATGGGTTTGATCGCCGGCGATCTTGCCCTCTCCAGTGCCCACCGCCTGCTGGACGGCGTCCGCACCGACCCCGCCACGCGTGAGCGGCTGGGGGAGTTGCTTGACGACGCCGTGTTCGCCTCGGCTGCCGGGGAGCTTCTCGACGTCGACGCGTCAAGTTCCGGCACAGCGACGTCCGAGGATCCCCTGCAGATGGCACGGCTGAAAACCGCCGTCTACTCGTTTGAAAGCCCGTTGAAAGCGGGCGCGATCCTCGCCGGAGCCGACAACGCCATTGTCGGGACGCTTGGTGACTTTGGGCGCGACGTCGGGATTGCCTACCAGATTGCCGATGACATTCTCGGCGTGTTTGGGAACGAGAAGACGACCGGGAAGACCACCTGGGGCGACCTCCGCGAAGGCAAGCGGACCGCGCTGATCTCCTTTGTCGCCCAACGCGCAGAATGGGAGCAGATTTCTGGGCTGATCGGGTCGGCTGAGCTGACAGCCGACGGGGTCGAGGAAATCCGCCAGGTCCTGAAGGTTAGTGGCGCACTCGACTATGCGGTGTCCCTGGCCACCGATCACGCCCAGCGGGCGCTACGTCATCTGGACAGTACCCACATTCCTGCCCAGCTGAAAGCCGGGCTGACGCCGGTCGCCGCGGCCGTCCTCGACCGGGTCCGGTAGCCTCCCATGCAGCCACGGGACGCCCTTGCCTTCTATACCGATGTGACCGACCGTGCCTCGGCCATCGTGATCAGGTCCTACTCCACCTCGTTCGGGTTGGCGTCACGGGTGCTGGGCGCCAGCGTCCGGCAGCAGGTCGAATCGGTCTATGCGCTGGTCAGGGTCGCCGACGAAGTGGTGGACGGCGCCGCCGCAGCCGCCGGGCTGACCACCGGTCAGATCCGCGCACTGCTCGACGGGCTCGAAGCCGAGACCGACCGGGCGCTCGCCGCCGGCTACAGCGCCAACCCGGTGGTGCACTCCTTCGCCGCCACGGCCCGGGAAACGGACATCACTGCGGAGCTGACGCGACCGTTCTTCGCCTCAATGCGCGCGGACCTCGAACGGACCGAGCACACCCAGGAGTCCTTCGACGAGTATGTTTACGGGTCAGCCGAAGTGGTGGGCCTGATGTGCCTCAAGTGTTTCCTCTACCAGGAGGCACCGCTCGCCCCCGCTGAAGAGCGCAAACTGGTTGACGGCGCGCGCCGGCTCGGGGCCGCTTTCCAGAAGATCAACTTCCTCCGGGATCTCGCCGAAGACTTCGAATCTTTGGGGCGCAGCTATTTCCCGGGAGTGAGTCCTGGGAACTTCGACGAGGCTGACAAGCACCGGCTGCTCGATGACATTGCAGAGGACCTTGCTGTCTCGGCTGCTGCTCTCCGCGATCTGCCCACCTCCAGCCGCCGGGCTGTCGCCCTGGCCCAGGGCCTGTTCGCCGAACTCGCCGACAGGCTCCGCAGCACCCCGGCAGCTGACCTACTGACCACCCGGGTTCGGGTACCGAACCCGGTCAAATTTCGGATCGCGGCCCAGGCGTTTGCCGGCCGACTCCCGCAGTCACACGAAGTACCCCAATGACCACCGGAAGGCTGCCATGAACTCCCACGCACCCCTGAATGGCCAGCGCCGGAACCGTCGGAACGTCGTCGTCATCGGCGGCGGGATCGCTGGTCTCGCGTCAGCCGCCCTGCTCGCAGCGGAAGGCCACGGTGTCACCGTGCTGGAACAGCAAGACGCCACTGGTGGGCGCGCCGGGCTCTGGGAACGCGACGGGTTCCGGTTCGATACCGGCCCCTCCTGGTACCTGATGCCCGAGGTAATCGACCATTTCTTCCGGCTGTTCGGCACCACTGCCGCCGAACAGCTGGACCTGGTCAAGCTCAATCCGGGCTACCGGGTCTACTACGAAGGCCACTCTGAACCCCTCAATGTTCCGGCCGAACGCGCCGACGTCGTCACACTGTTCGACGTCGTCGAACCCGGTGCCGGAGCCGCCCTGGAGAAATACCTTGACTCGGCTGGTGACACCTACACCATGGCCACCCGCCGGTTCCTTTACTCAACATTCCAGTCCTTCGGGCCCTTGCTCCGCCCGGATGTCCTGTTGCGCTCCCCGAAGCTGGTCCGGTTACTGCTGCAGCCGCTGTCGACGCTTGCCGCGAAAACGGTCAAGGACAACCGGCTCCGCCAGATTCTCGGGTACCCCGCGGTCTTCCTGGGCACCTCGCCGTTCGAGGCACCCAGCATGTACCACCTGATGAGCCATCTGGACCTCGACGACGGGGTCCTCTACCCGATGGGCGGCTTCTCCCGACTGACCGACGCCGTCGCCGGCCTGGCACGGGCCAGGAACGTTGACATCGTCACCGGGGCCCGGGTGGAAGAGATTCTCACGGTGCCGGCCACCGGCCGCCGTCGTCAGGCGCGGGTAACCGGTGTGCGCTGGGTTGCGGCCGATGGAACAGTCCACACCGCCGCCGCCGACACGATCGTGGCCGCCAACGACCTGCACCACGCAGAAACGCAGCTATTGCAGCGTTCAGAGCAGACGTACCCGGAGAGCTACTGGCAGCAGCGCACCGCAGGGCCGAGCGCGCTGCTGTTGTACCTGGGCGTCCGCGGCGAGTTGCCTGAACTGGAGCACCACACGCTCCTATTCACTGAGGACTGGAAAGACAACTTCTCCCGGATCTTCGGCACCACCACTTCGGTGCCGACGCCGGCGTCGCTGTACGTGTGCCGGTCCAGCGCCACCGACCCCGGTGCGGCGCCGGAGGGCCACGAGAATGTCTTTGTCCTGGTTCCGCTGCCCGCCGATCCGGAGCTGGGCGGTGGCGGTATCGACGGCGCGGGGGACCCGCGCATCGAACGCCTCGCCGATACGGTGATTGAGCAGATCGGCGCGTGGGCACGGATCCCTGACCTGGCCGAACGGATTGTGGTGCGCCGGACCTACGGACCCCAGGACTTCGTGGGCGATTTCAACGCCTGGAAAGGCACGTCCCTGGGCCCAGCCCATGTCCTTAAGCAGAGCGCCTTCTTCAGAGGACGCAACATGAGCCGCAAGGTCGAGGGGCTCTACTATGCGGGGAGTTCGACCATCCCAGGTATCGGGATCCCCATGTGCCTGATCAGCGCCGAGTTGCTGATCAAACGGCTGCGTTCCGACACCAGCACCGGGCCTCTGGCAGAGCCCCTGGTCCCGGTGAGTCAGGTTGTCCGGCAATGATCAGTGCCCTGTATCTGGTCTCGCTGCTCGGCGGACTGGCCTGCGCAGCCCTGATGGATTACCGGTACGGGTTGTTCTTCTGGTCAGCGCCCCGCCGGGCGGGGCTGGTCCTGGTGGTGGGGGTGGCGTTCTTCCTGGCCTGGGACCTCGGCGGCATCGGTCTCGACATCTTCTACAAGGGGGACTCTGAGTTCATGATCGGCGTGATGCTCGCACCCGAGCTCCCCCTGGAGGAGTTGTTTTTCCTAGCCTTCCTCTGCTGGATGGCGATGAACGTGTACCTGCTCCTGAAACGGGTCATCGCCTCTCGAACGCGGGTCGCG
This sequence comes from Arthrobacter glycogeni, assembly GCF_054510815.1. Taxonomy (NCBI): domain Bacteria; kingdom Bacillati; phylum Actinomycetota; class Actinomycetes; order Micrococcales; family Micrococcaceae; genus Arthrobacter; species Arthrobacter glycogeni. The sequence continues at coordinate 47,263 of NZ_JBTNDV010000018.1, read as the reverse complement.
CAGTGACCTACGGGACTTTGAACGCCATCTTCCTGGTGCCCGTACTGATCGCTGCTGTCCTCGCCGTCGTGCGGTCCCGCCGTCGGACGGGTCGGACGGGTCGGACGGGGGCCGGGACGGGGATTTGGGCGGGCACCGGGACAGGGGCTCCGGGCGGCGCGGTCTCCTGGCGCGCCGTGGGGCTATGCGCGGTCATTTTGCTCACCCTCACAGCTGTCTTTGACAACCTGATGATCCAACTGGGTTTCTTTGGCTACAACCCGTACCGCATCTCTGGTGTGTTTGTGGGCCTCGCCCCGGTCGAGGACTTCGCCTACACGGTGGCGGCGGCGGTGCTCCTGCCAGCGCTCTGGTCCCTGTTCACGCCACCCGCCGTATCCTCATCGGCCGGCCCTTCACCGGCCGAACGGAGCAGCCGGTGAGCGCGCCTGCTGGAACCGGCCACGCCGGAGTCGCGAGAATGCTGCTGGTGTCCTCCAGGCCCGTGTCCTGGGTGAACACCGCCTTTCCCTTCGCAGTTGCCTACTTTCTCACCACCGGGACGATTGACGCGGCCCTGGTGATCGGGACTCTCTACTTTCTGATTCCCTATAACCTCGCCATGTACGGCATCAACGACGTTTTCGATTACGAGTCGGACCTCCGCAACCCGCGCAAGGGCGGCATCGAGGGAGCAGTCCTCGACCGCAGATTCCACCGCATCACCCTGTGGGCGGCTGTGCTCACCAACGTTCCGTTCCTCGTGGCGTTGCTCCTGCTGGGGCACCCCCTCTCGGCGCTGGTGCTTGGGGTCAGTGTGTTCGCGGTCGTTGCCTACAGCGCGCCGGGCCTGAGGTTCAAGGAACGGCCATTCCTCGACTCGGTCACGTCGAGCACCCACTTCGTCAGCCCGGCAGTTTTCGGGCTGGTACTCGCCGACGCAACCTTTGACGTCGCCCTCTGGGCCGTGCTGGGCGCCTTCTTCCTCTGGGGGATCGCCAGCCAGGCCTTCGGTGCCGTCCAGGACATCCAGGCCGACCGCGACGGCGGTATCGCCTCCATTGCCACGGTTTTGGGAGCCCGCACGGTAGTGAGGTTCGCCGTCGTCGTCTACCTGGTGAGCGGGGTGCTGATGCTGCTCGCGCCGTGGCCGGCAACCCTCGGGGGACTGCTTGCGCTGCCGTATGTGCTCAACATTGCGCGCTTCCTGAACCTCAGCGACGAGAAGTGCGAACATGCCAACCGGGGGTGGAAGCGCTTTATCAGGTTGAACTTCCTCACCGGCTTCCTGGTGACTATCCTTCTGATCTGGATGACCCAGCGGGCCTGACAGCCGGATAACGTATACCACACCCCGGCTGGACACGGCGGGCGCTCTCGCGTACAGTAGATGTTTGCGTCTTTCCTCTTAACCTCGGCCTTCATATAGCGGTGGGCTTTGTCTTGCATTCGTCATTTAACTGGAGATTTCGATCTCTGGTCTTGACCGCAGACTCCTGGTTCGCACACACAATCCCCGCGTTAGTACGCGGTGGCAGTGCAAAGAGGGCGGATATAGCTGAACAAGCCTGAAGGTCTGTGGAAGGATCCCTCTTGGTCGCCTCGAGCACCTCTAATAATGCAACCGCTACCAGCCGGGTCGACGCCGACAGCGTCGCACCCCGGCTTTCATTCGCAAAGATTCACGAACCGCTGGATGTTCCTAACCTCCTGGCGCTCCAGACCGACAGTTTCGACTGGCTGGTAGGAAACGAGCGCTGGAAGGCGCGCGTGCAGGAAGCACTGGAGTTGAAGCTGCAGGGTGTGGCCTCCACCTCCGGTCTCGCTGACATCTTTGAAGAGATCTCCCCGATCGAGGATTTCCAGGGCACCATGTCCCTGAGCTTCTCGGAGCCGGAGTTCGCTGATCCGAAGTACACGATGGCTGAGTGCAAGGACCGCGACGCGACGTACGCGGCACCCCTGTATGTCAAGGCCGAGTTCATGAACAACAACACTGGCGAAATCAAGCAGCAGACGGTGTTCATGGGTGACTTCCCGTTGATGACGGAGAAGGGTACGTTTGTGATCAACGGCACCGAGCGTGTCGTTGTGTCCCAGCTGGTCCGTTCGCCGGGTGCCTACTTTGAGCGCACCGCCGACAAGACCAGTGACAAGGACATCTTCAGCGCGAAGATCATCCCCTCACGCGGCGCCTGGTTCGAACTCGAAATCGACAAGCGCGATCAGGTCGGCGTCCGCCTCGACCGGAAGCGCAAGCAGTCAGTCACCGTGCTCCTGAAGGCGCTGGGCTGGACCGAGGGCCAGATCCTTGAGACCTTCGGCGACTACGACTCCATCCGCGCCACCATGGAGAAGGACACCACCGAAACGCAGGAAGATGCGTTGCTGGATATCTACCGGAAGCTTCGCCCGGGAGAGCCACCCACAGTTGAGGCCGCCAAGACCCTCCTCGACAACCTGTATTTCAACCCCAAGCGCTACGATCTGGCCAAGGTCGGCCGTTACAAGATCAACCGCAAGTTGGGCATCGACAAGAGCCTCGACGATAAGGACGCCTCGGTCCTGAACATCGACGATATAGTCGCGATGATCAAGTTCCTGGTGGCCCTGCACGCCAATGAGAAGACTCTCACCGGCAAGCGCGACGGCGGCGACGTCGAACTGCGCGTCGAGGTCGACGACATTGACCACTTCGGTAACCGCCGCATCCGCGCGGTCGGCGAGCTCATCGAGAACCAGGTCCGCACGGGCCTGTCCCGGATGGAGCGCGTTGTCCGCGAGCGGATGACCACCCAGGACGTTGAGGCCATCACGCCTCAGACCCTGATCAACATCCGTCCGGTTGTTGCAGCAATCAAGGAGTTCTTCGGAACGTCCCAGCTGTCGCAGTTCATGGATCAGAACAACCCGCTGGCCGGTCTGACGCACAAGCGTCGCCTGTCAGCGCTGGGCCCGGGCGGTCTGTCCCGTGACCGTGCAGGCATGGAAGTTCGTGACGTTCACCCGTCTCATTACGGTCGTATGTGCCCAATCGAAACCCCTGAAGGCCCGAACATTGGTCTGATCGGTTCGCTGGCATCCTACGGACGCATCAACACGTTCGGCTTCATCGAAACCCCGTACCGCAAGGTTGTTGGCGGAATTGTCACGGAGCAAATCGACTACCTCACCGCCGACGACGAGGTGGAGCGCCTGATCGCACAGGCGAACGCACCGCTCGACGGCAAGGGCAACTTCATCGAACCAACGGTTCTGGTGCGTACCCGAGGCGGTTCGGGCGAGCCCGTCCTGGTCGAGGCCATTGAGGTCGAGTACATGGACGTTTCCCCGCGCCAGATGGTGTCGGTGGCCACAGCCATGATCCCGTTCCTCGAACATGATGATGCTAACCGTGCCCTGATGGGCGCGAACATGCAGCGTCAGGCTGTTCCTTTGCTCCGTTCCGAGCGCCCCCTCGTGGGCACCGGCATGGAGAAGAACGCCGCGGTGGACGCCGGTGACGCAGTCACCGCTGTCAAGGCTGGCGTTGTCAAGGAGGTCTCGGCCGATCTGGTCAGTATCCTCAACGACGACGGCACCGAGACCAACTACCCGATCATGAAGTTCGCCCGGTCCAACCAGGGCAACGCCTACAACCAGCGCGTGCTGGTGTCTGAGGGCGACCGGGTCGAGTACAACACGATGATCGCTGACGGTCCGTCCACGGATCAGGGTGAGCTCGCACTGGGCAAGAACATGCTTGTTGCGTTCATGTCCTGGGAAGGCCATAACTTCGAGGACGCGATCATCCTCTCCCAGCGCATCGTCTCGGACGACGTCCTGACCTCTATCCACATCGAGGAACACGAGGTTGACGCCCGCGACACCAAGCTGGGTGCCGAGGAAATCACCCGGGACATCCCCAACGTTTCCGAGGAAGTCCTCGGAGCCCTGGACGAGCGTGGCATCATCCACATCGGTGCAGAGGTAGAAGCCGGGGACATCCTCGTGGGCCGTGTCACCCCCAAGGGTGAAACGGAACTGACCCCCGAGGAACGTCTGCTGCGTGCCATCTTCGGTGAAAAGAGCCGCGAGGTCCGTGACACCTCACTGAAGGTTCCCCACGGCGAGTCCGGAACGGTCATTGGCGTACGGATCTTCGATCGCGACAACGACGACGAGCTGCCCCCCGGTGTGAACCAGCTGGTCCGCGTCTACGTTGCACAGAAGCGCAAGATCACCGACGGCGACAAGCTGGCAGGGCGTCACGGCAACAAGGGTGTCATCTCCAAGATCCTTCCGATCGAGGACATGCCGTTCATGGAGGATGGAACTCCTGTTGACATCGTGCTCAACCCGCTGGGCGTGCCAGGTCGAATGAACGTCGGCCAGGTCCTGGAAGTCCACCTCGGTTGGGTGGCCAAGCAGGGCTGGAAGATCGACGGCGAGCCGGAATGGTTGAAGAACCTCCCGAACCTGCCCCGCGAAAGCGGTTCGACCACTGTGGCGACCCCCGTGTTCGACGGCGCGACCGAGGACGAAATTGTTGGTCTGATGAAGTCCACCAAGGAGACCCGCGACGGTAAGCGCCTCATCGGCGAATCCGGCAAGGCGTTGCTCTTTGACGGTCGCTCCGGCGAACCGTTCCCGGACCCCATTTCGGTCGGCTACATGTACATCCTGAAGCTTCACCACCTGGTGGACGACAAGATCCACGCACGCTCCACCGGACCGTACTCCATGATCACCCAGCAGCCATTGGGTGGTAAGGCACAATTCGGCGGACAGCGCTTCGGCGAAATGGAAGTCTGGGCCCTCGAGGCCTACGGTGCCGCCTACACGCTGCAGGAACTTCTGACGATCAAGTCGGATGACATCCACGGCCGCGTCAAGGTCTACGAAGCGATCGTGAAGGGCGAGAACATCCCTGAACCGGGTGTTCCCGAATCCTTCAAGGTGCTGATCAAGGAAATGCAGTCGTTGTGCCTGAACGTGGAAGTACTTTCCACCGACGGAACCACGATAGAGATGCGTGACTCGGATGAAGAAGTCTTCCGGGCCGCGGAGGAACTGGGCATCGACCTGTCACGGGCCGAGCCGAGTTCTGTCGAAGAGGTTTAGCTCGAACGTCCGGTTCAGTCCGGTGCCCGGAACGGCGGCAACGAAATTTCGTCGGCCGCGGGCGGCCCAGAAATATTAAAGCCGCCTTTCTCCGGGCACCTCCCTGAACCAGCGGGCTCGCTGGGTTGCCAACGCACCCAGCCAGCGGCCGTCGGACCTCCTCCCCGCCCCTTATGAAGACTTCAAGAATTTAGAGAACAAAGAGAGAACAGGGACCATATGTCCAGCGAATCCTCCTTCGGCCTCATGCGAATCGGCCTTGCCACTGCGGACGAAATCCGTGGTTGGTCTTTTGGCGAGGTCAAGAAGCCGGAAACCATCAATTACCGTACCCTCAAGCCTGAGAAGGACGGCCTCTTCTGCGAGAAGATCTTCGGACCTTCCCGCGACTGGGAATGCTACTGCGGTAAGTACAAGCGCGTGCGCTTCAAGGGCATCATTTGCGAGCGGTGCGGCGTTGAAGTTACCCGCGCCAAGGTACGCCGTGAGCGCATGGGCCACATTGAGCTTGCAGCCCCGGTCACCCACATCTGGTACTTCAAGGGTGTTCCGTCGCGCTTGGGTTACCTGCTTGACCTGGCACCGAAAGACCTCGAAAAGGTCATTTACTTCGCTGCCTACATGATCACCGCCGTCGACGAAGAAAATCGTCACGCCGAACTGCCGAATCTCCAGGCCGAGCACGACCTGGAGAAGAAGCAGATGATCGACCAGCGCGACTCGGACATCGCCACCATCGCCAAGGACCTTGAAGACGAGGTTGCCCGGCTTGAGGGCGAAGGCGCGAAGGCCGCGGAGAAGAAGAAGGCTCGCGACTCTGCCGACCGCCAGATGGCCAACGTCCGTAAGCGCGCTGACCTCGAGATCGAGCGCTTCGAGCAGGTCTGGGACCGGTTCAAGAGCCTGAAGGTCGCTGACCTTGAAGGCGACGAAGGCCTGTACCGCGAGCTGCGCGACCGCTACGGACTGTACTTTGAGGGCTCCATGGGTGCCGAGGCGATCAAGAAGCGTCTTGAGAACTTCGACATGCCCGCCGAGGCCGAGCTGCTCCGCGACATCATCCAGAACGGAAAGGGGCAGCGCAAGACGCGTGCCCTGAAGCGCTTGAAGGTTGTCAACGCGTTCCTGACGACCACCAACAGCCCCCTGGGCATGGTGCTCGACGCCGTCCCCGTGATCCCACCGGAACTGCGCCCCATGGTCCAGCTGGACGGTGGCCGCTTCGCGACCTCCGACCTCAACGACCTGTACCGTCGTGTGATCAACCGCAACAACCGCCTGAAGCGCCTGCTCGATCTCGGTGCGCCCGAGATCATCGTCAACAACGAAAAGCGGATGCTCCAGGAAGCTGTTGACTCTCTCTTCGACAATGGTCGTCGTGGCCGTCCGGTCACCGGACCGGGCAACCGTCCGTTGAAGTCGCTCTCTGACATGCTCAAGGGCAAGCAGGGTCGTTTCCGCCAGAACCTTCTGGGGAAGCGTGTCGACTACTCGGGGCGTTCGGTCATCGTCGTCGGACCTCAGCTGAAACTGCACCAGTGTGGTCTGCCCAAGCAGATGGCGCTGGAACTCTTCAAGCCGTTCGTGATGAAGCGTCTGGTTGATCTCAACCACGCGCAGAACATCAAGAGCGCCAAGCGGATGGTTGAGCGGTACCGCCCGCAGGTCTGGGATGTTCTCGAAGAGATCATCACGGAGCACCCAGTGCTGCTGAACCGCGCACCTACCCTGCACCGGTTGGGTATCCAAGCGTTCGAACCGCAGCTGGTCGAAGGTAAGGCCCTTCAGCTTCACCCGCTCGTTTGTGGCGCTTTCAACGCCGACTTCGACGGCGACCAGATGGCAGTTCACCTGCCGCTGAGCCCTGAGGCCCAGGCCGAGGCGCGCATCCTGATGCTCTCCTCGAACAACATCCTGAAGCCTTCGGACGGCCGTCCGGTCACCCTGCCCTCGCAGGATATGATCATCGGCCTGCACCACCTCACCACCAAGCGTGAAGGTTCAGCCGGTGAAGGCCGCGTGTTCACCACCCCCGCCGAAGCCATCATGGCCTTCGACATGGGTGTGCTGCACCTGAACTCGGTTGTCCGGATCCGTATTCCACACTTCGTGCCCAGCGCGGACGTGGCTGCACCGGAAGGCTGGGTCGAAGGGACCCCTGCGCTGATCGAAACCTCGCTCGGACAGGTGCTGTTCAACGACACCCTGCCCGCTGACTACCCCTGGGTAGAGAAGGTTGCCGACAAGGGACAGCTGTCCACCATCGTCAACGATCTCGCCGAGCGGTACCCGAAGGTCGTTACAGCGGCAACGCTGGATAACCTGAAGGACGCCGGTTTCTACTGGGCAACCCGCTCCGGTGTCACAGTCGCAATCTCCGACATCTCCGCGCCGATCAACAAGGCCGGCATCATGGAGGTCTACGAAAAGCAGGCCGCGAAGGTTCAGTCCCAGTTCGACAAGGGCCTGATCGCTGATGAGGAACGCCGCCAGGAACTGATTGACATCTGGAATAAGGCCACCAACGAGGTAGCCGAGTCCATGCGCGGTGCCATGCCGAAGGACAACACCATCAATCGCATGGTGTCCTCCGGTGCTCGTGGTAACTGGCTGCAGGTTCGTCAGATTGCGGGTATCCGTGGTCTGGTGGCGAACCCCAAGGGTGAGATCATCCCTCGTCCGATCAAGTCCTCGTACCGTGAAGGCCTGTCGGTGTTGGAGTACTTCATCGCAACGCACGGTGCCCGTAAGGGTCTCGCTGATACTGCGCTGCGGACCGCCAACTCGGGTTACCTGACCCGACGCCTGGTGGACGTCTCGCAGGACGTCATTGTCCGTGAGGACGATTGCGGTACCGAGCGTGGGCTGAACGTCACCATCGCAGTGCCGAACAGTGATGGCGAGCTGGTCCTGCACGAGGAGGTCGAGAACTCCGCCTATGCACGGACCCTGGCCGCCGAGGTACTCGACTCCAAGGGCAAGGTTTTGGCTCCGGCCGGGTCCGACGTCGGCGACGTTCTCATCGGCGAACTGTTCGCTGCTGGTGTTACCGACATCAAGGTGCGCTCCGTGCTGACCTGCGAGTCGAGCGTCGGCACCTGTGCCCTCTGCTACGGCCGCTCGTTGGCTACCGGCAAGACCGTCGACATTGGTGAGGCAGTTGGCATCATTGCCGCACAGTCGATCGGTGAGCCGGGCACGCAGCTGACCATGCGTACGTTCCACACCGGTGGTATCGCGTCGGCGGAAGACATCACCCAGGGTCTGCCCCGTATCCAAGAGCTCTTCGAAGCGCGTACCCCCAAGGGTGTCGCTCCGATCTCCGAGGTCGCGGGACGGGTCAACATCGAGGACGGCGAGAAGCAGCTCCGGCTGGTTGTCACGCCCGACGACGGCTCCGAAGAAATTGCCTACCCGGTCCTGCGGCGTGCACGCCTGCTGGTCACCGACGGCGAGCATGTTGAGGTGGGACAGCAGCTGGTATTCGGTGCTGTCGATCCGAAGCAGATCCTCCGGATCCTGGGCCCCCGTAAGGCCCAGGAATTCCTGGTCGATGAGGTACAGACCGTGTATCGCAGCCAGGGTGTGGGTATCCACGACAAGCACGTCGAGGTTATCGTTCGCCAGATGCTTCGCCGCGTCACGGTGATCGAATCAGGCGAGTCGACCCTTCTTCCTGGAGAGCTGGCCGAACGCCGTCGCTTCGAGGACGAGAACCGTCGCGTGGTATCCGAGGGCAAGAAGCCGGCGTCAGGCCGTCCCGAGCTCATGGGTATCACCAAGGCCTCGCTTGCCACCGAGTCGTGGCTGTCAGCCGCATCGTTCCAGGAGACCACGCGTGTTCTCACGCAGGCCGCCATGGAAGGCAAGAGCGATCCTCTGCTGGGTCTGAAGGAGAACGTGATCATCGGTAAGCTGATCCCGGCCGGCACCGGCCTGGATCGTTACACGAAGATCACCGTTGAGCCGACTGAGGAAGCGAAGGCCAACCTGTTCTCTGGTCCTAGCGCCTTCAGTGACTTCGATTACGCCGGAGTTGAAGGTTCGATGGCACCAGAGTTCCACGCCATCCCACTGGACGACTACGACATGGGTTCCGAGTTCCGCTAAGCGAAACACTCGCTAAGCAGCACTGACAAAGCGGGCCCCGCACACCCTCGGGTGGGCGGGGCCCGCTGCTTTAATCGGGGGAGGGGCCGGTAGTGCAAGGGGTTTATAGAGCGCGTCGGGGTCGCCAACCGATGTCTGGTAAGGTGGTGGGTAATTGTTTGTGTGGCAGAGGATCGGCGCCCTAGCGGGCGTATCTCCGCGTTGTAGGGAACTTGTACAACGAATGCCACATTTTCGCACGCCTACGGTCAAGTCGCGACGGCTTACAAATGTAGGTTCGGCGCAAACGACAGTCAATATCTCTAGACATTACGGAGAACGCAGAAGTGCCTACTATCAACCAGCTGGTCCGCAAGGGCCGGACACCTAAGGTCGTCAAGACCAAGGCGCCCGCATTGAAGGGCAGCCCCATGAAGCGCGGCGTTTGCACCCGCGTCTACACGACTACCCCCAAGAAGCCGAACTCGGCGCTCCGTAAGGTTGCCCGCGTGCGCCTCAACGGCGGCATCGAAGTTACCGCTTACATCCCAGGTGTCGGTCACAACCTTCAGGAACACTCCATCGTGCTGGTGCGCGGCGGTCGTGTGAAGGATCTGCCCGGTGTCCGTTACAAGATCGTCCGTGGTGCGCTTGATACCCAGGGTGTCAAGAACCGCAAGCAGGCTCGTAGCCGCTACGGCGCGAAGATGGAGAAGAAGTAATGCCACGTAAGGGCCCGGCCCCTAAGCGGCCGCTAGTTGTAGATCCCGTCTACGGTTCCCCTCTGGTCACTCAGCTGATCAACAAGGTACTCGTTGACGGTAAGAAGTCCACAGCAGAACGCATCGTCTACGGAGCACTTGAGGGTGCCCGTGCCAAGAGTGGCGGCGATCCTGTCGCAGCGCTCAAGAAGGCTATGGACAACGTCAAGCCTTCCCTCGAGGTTCGCTCCCGCCGAGTCGGCGGCGCAACCTACCAGGTGCCCGTCGAGGTCAAGCCGGGCCGCTCCATGGCCCTGGCCCTGCGGTGGCTCGTTGGTTACTCGAAGGCTCGCCGCGAGAAGACCATGACCGAGCGTCTCATGAACGAGATCCTGGATGCGTCCAACGGTCTTGGTGCGGCTGTGAAGCGCCGCGAAGACACGCACAAGATGGCTGAGTCCAACAAGGCCTTCGCACACTACCGCTGGTAACCAGACTCCGACTTCTACGAACCCAAGATTTAGGGAGACACCGTGGCACAGGACGTGCTTACCGACCTCAACAAGGTCCGCAATATCGGCATCATGGCCCACATCGATGCTGGCAAGACCACTACTACCGAGCGCATCCTGTTCTACACGGGTGTCAACCACAAGATCGGTGAGACGCACGACGGCGCCTCCACGACCGACTGGATGGAGCAGGAAAAGGAACGCGGCATCACCATCACGAGTGCCGCTGTGACTTGCTTCTGGAACAACAACCAGATCAACATCATCGACACCCCCGGCCACGTCGACTTCACCGTGGAGGTTGAGCGCTCACTGCGCGTCCTCGACGGTGCAGTAGCGGTGTTCGATGGCAAGGAAGGCGTAGAACCGCAGTCCGAGACCGTCTGGCGCCAGGCCGACAAGTATGAAGTTCCCCGCATCTGCTTCGTCAACAAGATGGACAAGCTGGGCGCCGACTTCTACTTCACCGTCGATACCATCATCAGCCGTCTCGGCGCCAAGCCGCTGGTTATCCAGTTGCCTATCGGTGCGGAGAACGACTTTGAGGGCGTCGTCGACCTGGTCGAGATGCGTGCGCTGACCTGGCGCGGCGACTCCAAGGGTGACGTCACCATGGGTGCCAAGTATGAGATCGAAGAGATCCCTGCCGACCTCGTGGAGAAGGCAAACGACTACCGGGCACGCCTGCTCGAAGCCGTTGCTGAAGCCGACGACGAGCTCATGGAGAAGTACCTTGCCGGCGAAGAGCCCTCCACTGCGGAGATCAAGGCTGGAATCCGTAAGCTGACCATTGCTTCGGAAATCTATCCTGTGCTCTGTGGCTCGGCGTTCAAGAACCGCGGCGTCCAGCCGATGCTTGACGCCGTCGTCGACTACCTCCCGAACCCACTGGATGTTCCCCCGATGATCGGTCACGATCCCCGGGACGAGGAAATCGAGTTGACTCGCAAGCCGAGCACCGAAGAGCCGTTTTCCGCTCTGGCGTTCAAGGTGGCGACTCACCCATTCTTCGGGCAACTGACATTCATTCGGGTGTACTCCGGCCAGATTTCCGCTGGAACGCAGGTGACCAACTCCACGAAGAACAAGAAGGAGCGCATCGGCAAGCTGTTCCAGATGCACGCCAACAAGGAAATCCCGGTGGAGGAAGCCCTTGCGGGTCACATCTACGCAGCGATCGGTCTGAAGGACACTACTACCGGCGATACATTGTCGGATAGTGCCAAACAGATTGTTCTCGAGTCGATGAGTTTTCCTGACCCAGTGATTTCGGTCGCGATTGAACCCAAGACCAAGGGTGACCAGGAGAAGCTTTCAACGGCTATCCAGAAGCTCTCCGCTGAGGACCCGACTTTCCAGGTCTCCCTCAACGTGGACACCGGTCAGACCATCATCGCTGGCATGGGCGAGCTCCACCTGGACATTCTGGTGGACCGGATGCGCCGTGAGTTTCGTGTGGAGGCAAACGTGGGCAAGCCCCAGGTTGCCTACCGTGAAACGATCAAGCGCGCAGTTCCCAAGCACGATTACACCCACAAGAAGCAGACGGGTGGATCGGGTCAGTTCGCGAAGATCCAGATCGCCATTGAGCCGATGGAAGTTGAAGACGGGGTACTGTACACGTTCGACAACAAAGTCACCGGTGGACGTATCCCGCGCGAATACATTCCGAGTGTCGATGCGGGCATCCAGGATGCCCTCAACGATGGCGTGCTTGCCGGTTACCCGGTAGTCGGCATCAAGGCTATGCTGCTCGACGGCGCCTACCACGATGTTGACTCATCCGAAATGGCGTTCAAGATTGCCGGCCGGATGGCATTCAAGGAAGCCGCGCGGATGGCTAATCCTGTCCTCCTCGAACCATTGATGGAAGTTGAAGTCCGCACCCCTGAGGAATACATGGGTGAAGTAATCGGTGACCTCAACTCCCGTCGTGGCCAGATGCAGTCCATGGAGGACGCAAGTGGTGTCAAGGTCATCAAGGCCATGGTTCCACTGTCGGGCATGTTCGGATACATCGGTGACCTGCGGTCGAAGACCCAGGGACGTGCCGTGTACTCGATGAAGTTTGACAGCTACTCGGAGGTTCCGAAGGCTGTAGCCGACGAAATCATCCAGAAGACTCGCGGCGAATAGCCCAAACGTAGATCCGCCAACGGAGCCACCCGGCTCCGGCGGCATGCAGTAATTTCATCAAAGTAGAAGCCCCCAGTAGACTTGCAACAGTTTCAGCCGCGAAGAGCGCGGCTGGGAAGCAAATCTTCTCAAACGTTCTAGGAGGAACCCGTGGCGAAGGCAAAGTTCGAGCGGACTAAGCCGCACGTTAACATCGGCACCATCGGTCACGTTGACCATGGAAAGACGACGTTGACGGCTGCCATTTCGAAGGTACTTTACGACAAGTACCCCACTCTCAACGAGGCACGCGACTTCGCGTCCATCGACTCGGCTCCCGAGGAGAAGCAGCGCGGCATCACCATCAATATCTCGCATGTTGAGTACCAGACCGAGAAGCGTCACTACGCACACGTAGACGCTCCCGGCCACGCTGACTACATCAAGAACATGATCACCGGTGCTGCGCAGATGGACGGAGCAATCCTCGTGGTTGCTGCGACCGATGGCCCGATGGCACAGACCCGCGAGCACGTTCTGCTTGCCCGCCAGGTTGGCGTCCCCTACCTGCTGGTGGCGCTGAACAAGTCCGACATGGTCGACGACGAGGAACTGCTTGACCTCGTCGAGATGGAGGTCCGCGAGCTGCTCAGCGCGCAGGGCTTCGACGGCGACGAGGCACCAGTGGTGCGCGTCTCCGGCCTGAAGGCGCTCGAAGGCGACCCCGAATGGGTCAAGTCCGTTGAGGAACTGATGGATGCAGTCGACAACAGCGTCCCGGATCCAATCCGCGATAAGGACAAGCCGTTCCTGATGCCTGTTGAAGACGTCTTCACCATCACCGGCCGTGGCACGGTTGTCACGGGCCGCGCCGAGCGTGGAACCCTGAAGATCAACTCGGAAATCGAGATTGTCGGTATCCGTCCGATCCAGAAGACCACCGTCACCGGTATCGAGATGTTCCACAAGCAGCTCGACGAAGCATGGGCGGGCGAGAACTGTGGTCTCCTGCTCCGCGGAATCAAGCGCGAAGATGTAGAGCGTGGACAGGTTATCGTCAAGCCGGGTTCAATCACCCCGCACACCGATTTCGATGCCAACGTCTACATCCTGGCAAAGGATGAGGGCGGGCGTCACAACCCGTTCTACTCCAACTACCGTCCTCAGTTCTACTTCCGTACAACTGACGTAACCGGTGTCATCACCCTTCCCGAGGGTACTGAGATGGTTATGCCTGGCGATAACACTGAGATGACCGTTGCGCTCATCCAGCCGATCGCTATGGAAGAGGGCCTCGGCTTCGCTATCCGTGAAGGCGGCCGGACCGTAGGCTCAGGACGCGTTACCAAGATCATCAAGTAACTCTTCACGAGTCACTGAGGAAAGGCCCCGCTGCAGTCGCAGTGGGGCCTTTCCTTTGCCCGGGTTTCCAGGGGTACCTATGCGTTGGCGCAGCACATTTGGGCAAACGCCCCCGAAACCTGAAGGCGCCCCACCCATAACTGCTGCGTTTGCTGAATAGTACTGCGCGGGAGGTTTTCGGCAGCGGGAGCCGAGGGCTGGGGCCCCTGGCGGGGGAATGTTGTCAACATAACGACGACGTCGGCTCCCGGCCTGGTGCCGAACCGCGAGACTCGGGGGTATGGGTCGACTATTGGAACTGCGGCACCACTTGAGGACTTCGGCTGAATTGGCGCTTCAAGGCGTAGACCCCACTGCACTGCAACGGCAGTGCCGTGCCGGAACCCTGGTGAGGGTGAGGCAGGGTGTCTACATCAACGCGGGACAGTGGCAGGTCCTGAATCGCTGGGATCGATACCGGGTCCTGGTTTTGGCAGTCAACCTCAGCGCCCAGCGGTCCCCTCTTTTCTCCCATGAGAGCGCAGCCGTGCTGCACTCAATTCCGATCCTGGGTGTTCCTCTGCGTGTGCACACACAACAGGAGGGTCGGCGGTCCGACAGGTCACGGAAGGACATTCGGCGTCATTTCACTGAAGGTTATACGCCGGCCAAGGTACGGCTGGATGGTCTGCGTGTGACCTCCTTGGACTACACGCTTCTAGCTCTGGCCACCGAGTCGACTTTTGCCAGCGCCGTCGTCGCGCTGGATGATTCACTCCGGCGAAACAGAACTGATGCAGCCCGGCTTCGAACAGCCACAGAACGTTTCGGGTCGGCGGCATCGCGAAAACGAATGGACAAGGTGCTGGCCTTTAGCGATCCGGTATCGGGCTCGCCGGGTGAATCCGCCAGCCGGGCCCAGATGGGGCTATGGGGTATAGAGCCGCCGGAGCTTCAGACAAGGTTCACCGATGCACGTGGCTTCGTCGCCCAGACCGACTTCTATTGGCGGGAGCAGAGACTGATCGGCGAGTTTGACGGCCTGGTGAAGTACCAGAAGCCCGAGTACATGGGTGGCCGTAGTGCCAGCCAGGTGGTGGTCGACGAGAAGATCCGCGAGGATCGTTTGCGGGCGCTGGGATTCACGGTGGTGCGTTGGATCTGGGAGGACGTCTACAAGCCGGAGCGGCTGCTCTCTTTGCTTGTCGCCAAGGGGTTGAAAGCCGGTCCTCCGGTCAAGGGGAGGCCGTAGGCCCCGCGGCCAGCGCTGCTGAATCCGGCTAACGCAGCAGAAATCGGCAAACGCCTCTACTATATGTGCCGCGTTTGCCGTTTCGGAGCCCGCCCGCTGGAAAGAGGTGCGGAAGTAGCCAGCCGGCGAGGGCCCAGTCGCAGGGCCCCGGCGCTGGCCCGCTCGCTGGAATGTGGGGGGAGGCACCGAAATTGGGGAAGACACAGTAGGTTCAGGAGAGTGGTGGAGGTGCAGGGGAGTGGTTGCGCGACCACGATCCTGCGGGTGTGCCACTCTTCTGGGAAGGCGGTCCCGAGACAGGCCGCGAGCAAGGTTCACCCGCTCGGGGCGTGTCGGAACCCTGATTCGCCTTCTGCCCTGATATCTGGCAAACTGGACAAGTTGTTCAAGCGCTTGTGCGCGCGGTTTGAGATACTGTCCCGGTCAGGATAATGCCTGATGCAGGGTCGGTGTTCACCGGGCGGTTAGCCCAAATATAGCTACCCCCCTTATTCAGCTCGGCTGGAAACGTGGAAGCATTCTGAGGATTAGTTTGCGAAGAATCCGCGACACGCCCGAGCGCGGGGGTCGGAACCTCCACAGGGTGAGGAACCCGGAAACCTCCGGATTCAGTTTGTGGGAGGAGCGCCAATGCAACAGGCGCAGCACGTGCAGGAACTGACAGATATTCAAGAATTCTTGAGAGAGAGAGTCGAGACGCCATGGCGGGACAAAAAATCCGCATCCGGCTGAAGTCGTATGACCACGAGGTCATTGACGTATCAGCACGGAAGATCGTTGAGACGGTGACGCGCGCAGGCGCTACGGTCGTTGGCCCAGTGCCACTGCCGACGGAGAAGAACGTGTATTGCGTTATCCGCTCACCGCACAAGTACAAGGACAGCCGCGAGCACTTCGAAATGCGTACTCACAAGCGTCTGATCGACATCATTGACCCCACGCCCAAGGCCGTTGATTCGCTGATGCGTCTCGACCTGCCTGCGGACGTGAACATCGAAATCAAGCTGTAAGGGAGAGCGGATCATAATGTCTACTTCACTTACGCGTCAGGTCAAAGGTCTCCTGGGCACCAAGCTCGGCATGACCCAGGTCTGGGACGAAAACAACCTGCTGGTGCCGGTTACCGTCGTCCAGGCCGACTCCAATGTCATTACCCAGCTCCGCTCAGCGGGCCAGGATGGCTACACTGCCGTCCAGATCGGCTTCGGCCAGATCGACCCCCGCAAGGTGACCAAGCCTCTGGCCGGTCACTTCGGAAAGGCCGGCGTCACGCCGCGCCGCCACGTAGTGGAGCTGCGTACCTCCGATGCTGACACCTACTCGCTGGGCCAGGAGCTCTCTGTCGAGATCTTCGAAGCCGGCCAAAAGGTCGACGTCATCGGGACCACCAAGGGTAAGGGCTTTGCCGGTGTCATGAAGCGTCACGGCTTCCATGGCGTTGGCGCATCTCACGGTGCCCACAAGAACCACCGCAAGCCCGGCTCGATCGGTGGCGCGTCCACCCCTAGCCGCGTCTTCAAGGGTATGAAAATGGCAGGCCGTATGGGTGCCGTTCGTCAGACCACTCTGAATCTCACGGTTCACGGTGTGGATGCCGAGAAGTCGCTGCTGCTGATCAAGGGTGCCGTCCCCGGCGCCCGCGGCCAGGTCGTCCTCGTACGTACCGCCGTGAAGGGAGCATGACCAGAATGGTCACCAACTCAGCTGTCAACACAGTAAAGGTCGATCTCCCCGCAGAGATCTTCGACACGCAGACCAACGTGCCCTTGCTGCACCAGGTCGTCGTCGCACAGCTTGCAGCGGCCCGCCAGGGTACGCACAAGACGAAGACCCGTGCAGAGGTATCCGGAGCAGGCCGCAAGCCGTTCAAGCAGAAGGGAACAGGTCGCGCCCGTCAGGGTTCGATCCGTGCTCCTCACATGACCGGTGGCGGCGTCGTCCATGGACCCACCCCACGCGACTACAGCCAGCGCACCCCCAAGAAGATGAAGGCTGCCGCTTTGCGCGGTGCCCTCTCCGACCGCGCGCGTAACGGCCGTATCCACGTCCTCGAGTCCCTGGTATCCGGCGACAAGCCGTCCACCAAGGGCGCAATCGACGCGCTTCGCAGCATCTCGGAGCGTCCACACCTGCTCATCGTTATTGAGCGCGCCAACGATCTCACGGCTCTGTCCGTGCGGAACGTCCCGGAAGTACACGTCCTCTACGTTGACCAGCTCAACACCTATGACGTGCTGGTTTCCGACGACGTGATCTTCACGAAGGCCGCTTACGATACGTTCGTCGGTTCAACCGACACGACCGTAGATGCTGACGAGAGCACAACAGCTACGGAGGACGCCAAGTGAGCGCGACCATCTCCAAAGATCCCCGCGACGTCGTCCTTGCGCCGGTCGTTTCGGAAAAGAGCTATGGCCTGATTGACGAAGGTAAGTACACCTTCCTGGTCGACCCGCGCTCAAACAAGACAGAGATCAAGCTGGCCGTGGAGAAGATTTTCTCCGTCAAGGTCGACTCGATCAACACTCTCAATCGTTCGGGCAAGCGCAAGCGCACCCGCTTCGGCTGGGGTCAGCGGAAGGCTACCAAGCGTGCCATCGTGACCCTCAAAGAAGGAACGATCGACATCTTCGGCGGTCCGCTCTCTTAGGGCGGAGACCACTTTAACGAGGAAATGACACATGGCTATTCTCAAGTACAAGCCAACAACACCCGGCCGTCGCGGCTCGAGCGTTGCTGACTTCGCAGAAATCACTCGGTCCACTCCGGAAAAATCACTGGTGCGTCCCCTCCCTAAAAAGGGTGGTCGTAACAACACCGGTCGGATCACGACCCGTCACAAGGGTGGTGGCCACAAGCGCCAGTACCGCCTGATTGACTTCCGTCGCCACGACAAGGACGGCGTCAACGCACGTGTGGCTGAGATCGAATACGATCCCAACCGCACGGCTCGCATTGCGCTCCTCCACTACGTTGACGGCACCAAGCGCTATATCGTTGCACCCAACCGCCTGAAGCAGGGCGACACGGTGGAAGCCGGCGCTGGCGCTGACATCAAGCCAGGCAACAACCTGCCACTGCGCAACATCCCGGTTGGTACCGTCATCCACGCCGTGGAACTGCGTCCAGGCGGCGGGGCCAAAATGGCTCGCTCGGCCGGTGCGTCAGTCCAGCTGGTTGCCAAAGAGGGCCGCTTCGCGCAGCTCCGCCTTCCTTCCGGTGAAATCCGCAATGTGGATGTTCGCTGCCGGGCCACCATCGGTGAAGTTGGAAACGCAGAACAGTCCAACATCAACTGGGGCAAGGCCGGCCGTATGCGCTGGAAGGGCGTCCGCCCAACCGTTCGTGGCGTCGCCATGAACCCGGTTGATCACCCACACGGTGGTGGTGAAGGTAAGACCTCTGGTGGCCGTCACCCGGTGAACCCGAACGGTAAGGCCGAAGGCCGTACCCGCCGCAAAAACAAAGAGAGCGACTCACTGATTGTGCGTCGCCGTCGTTCCGGCAAGAACAAGCGATAGGAGCCTGGAGACATGCCACGCAGCCTGAAGAAAGGCCCCTTCGTCGATCAGCACCTTTTTGTGAAGGTCGCTCGTGAAAACGACAAGGGCACCAAGAACGTCATTAAGACGTGGTCCCGCCGCTCAATGATCATCCCCGACATGCTGGGGCACACGATCGCCGTGCACGACGGGCGCAAGCACATCCCGGTGTTTGTCACAGAGTCAATGGTCGGGCATAAGCTCGGCGAATTCGCTGCGACGCGGACCTTCCGCGGCCACGTAAAGGACGACCGCAAGGGCAAGCGCCGCTAGGCGCTGCTCGAAGCGGCAGAAGACGAGAGAAGGAAAGCAATGGAAGCCAAGGCAGTTGCGCGTTTTTCGCGTGTCACGCCTATGAAGGCCCGGCGCGTCGTCAACCTGGTTCGTGGCAAGCAGACGAATGAGGCTCTGGCAATACTGAAGTTTGCCCCACAGGCAGCTTCAGAGCCGGTATTCAAGGTAGTACAGTCGGCGGTCGCCAACGCCCGTGTCCTCGCGGACCGGGATGGCGTCGCATTCGACGAAGATAACCTGTTCATCAGCGAGGCATTTGTTGATGAAGGCCCCACGATGAAGCGGTTCCGGCCGCGCGCCCAGGGCCGTGCATTCCGCATTTTGAAGCGGACTAGCCACATCACAGTTGTAGTAGCCACCCCTGAGAAAGCGCAGGTCCGCTAGTGGGACAGAAAGTAAACCCGCATGGGTTCAGGCTCGGTATCACCACGGACCACCGTTCGCACTGGTTCGCCGACAGCAGCAAGCCCGGTCAGCGGTACAAGGACTACGTCCGCGAGGACATCAAGATCCGTCAGCTGATGGCCACCGGCATGGACCGTGCCGGTATCGCCAAGGTTGAGATCGAGCGCACCCGCGACCGGGTCCGCGTGGATATCCACACGGCCCGTCCCGGTATCGTCATCGGTCGCCGCGGCGCCGAAGCAGACCGTATCCGCGGCGAACTGGAGAAGCTAACTGGCAAGCAGGTTCAGCTGAACATCCTTGAGGTCAAGAACCCCGAGATGGAAGCTCAGCTGGTAGCCCAGGGCGTTGCAGAGCAGCTCTCCTCACGCGTGGCGTTCCGCCGCGCGATGAAGAAGGCCATGCAGTCGGCACAGCGCGCCGGCGCCAAGGGCATCCGTGTCCAGTGCTCCGGTCGTCTGGGCGGCGCTGAAATGAGCCGTTCCGAGTTCTACCGTGAAGGCCGTGTGCCCCTGCACACCCTTCGCGCGAACATCGACTACGGTTTCTTCGAAGCCAAGACCACCTTCGGCCGTATCGGTGTGAAGGTCTGGATCTACAAGGGCGACATCACCGCCAAGGAGCTCGCAGCCCAGGCCGCAGCAGCACCTTCGCGTGGACGTGGCGGCGGAAGCGACCGTCCGAGCCGTGGACCAGCAGGAGCTGACCGTGGCGGTGACCGCGGTGCAGACCGTCGTCGTCGTAACCCGGCCGGTTCCTCTCCCGCCGAGGCGCAGGCGACTGCCGCACCGGCTGAAGCTGCAGCTCCGGCAGCAGCGGAAGGAGGACAGGCTTAAATGCTTATCCCACGTCGAGTCAAGTTCCGTAAGCAGCACCACCCGGGTCGTTCCGGCGCTGCTACCGGTGGCACGCAGGTCAGCTTCGGTGAATGGGGTATCCAGGCTTTGACTCCTGCATACGTCACCAACCGTCAGATTGAAGCTGCACGTATTGCCATGACCCGCCACATCAAGCGTGGCGGCAAGGTCTGGATCAACATTTATCCTGACCGACCACTGACCAAGAAGCCTGCAGAAACCCGTATGGGTTCCGGTAAGGGTTCCCCTGAATGGTGGGTATCGAACGTCAAGCCGGGCCGGGTTCTCTTTGAACTCTCCGGTGTATCAGAAGAGGTAGCCCGCGAAGCCCTGCGCCTAGCAATCCACAAGCTGCCGTTGAAGGCACGCATTGTGCGTCGTGAAGGTGGTGAGTAGATATGGCTATTGGTTCAAAGGAACTGACATCCGAGCAGCTGGACGGCTTCGATCGTGATCGCTTGGTCGAGGAGCTCCGGAAGGGCAAGGAAGAGCTGTTCAACCTGCGCTTCCAGTCCGCAACCGGACAGTTGGAAAACCACGGGCGTCTCCGCTCGGTAAAGCGCGATATCGCACGCCTGTACACGGTGATGCGTGAGCGCGAGCTCGGCATTCGGCCTGACTATGTTGCTCCCGTTGAGGAAGCAAAGCCTGAAAAGGCCAAGAAGTCCAAGAAGGCCTCCACCAAAGACGCCCCGGATGCGGGCACCGAGGCATCTAAGGAGGACGCCAAGTGAGTGAACAGAAGAGTGAAGCAACGACGTCGGACGATCTCGCCCGCGGGTACCGTAAGACCCGTCGTGGCTACGTAGTCTCGGACAAGATGGAAAAGACCATCACGGTGCAGGTTGAAGACCGTGTGAAGCACGCGCTGTACGGCAAGGTTCTTCGGCGCAGCACCAAGGTTAAGGTCCACGACGAACAGAACACCGCCGGCATCGGCGATCACGTGCTGATCAGTGAGACCCGTCCACTGTCCGCTACCAAGCGGTGGCGCCTGGTTGAGATCATCGAGCGCGCCAAGTAGGCCCCTTCAGGGATCCTGCAGTTGATGATTGCGCCCCGGACGAGACATCGCGTAAGCGATTTCGTGTCCGGGGCGCTTTCGCGATAAGATAAAAATCTTGTCTGTTCGGTGGGTTAGCGGTATGAACTTCCACACCGGCGATTGAGACAAAAGCCCGATAATCTTGTTCAGCTTCTTTGCGGTGGCGTGTTCGCGCCCGCGCAGGCTGAGGACCAGTATTACGGGGCCAACCCATATCCGTTCCGCAAGGCTCGTAGAGAGAACCAGCGCGACGACAGGAGCAATAAGTGATTCAGCAGGAGTCGCGGCTTAAGGTCGCCGACAACACGGGTGCCAAGGAAATCTTGACCATCCGCGTTCTCGGAGGATCTGGACGCCGCTACGCAGGCATCGGTGACGTCATCGTCGCCACCGTCAAGGATGCAATCCCCGGCGGCAATGTCAAGAAGGGCGACGTCGTCAAGGCGGTAATCGTCCGCACCAAGAAGGAACGCCGCCGCGCGGATGGTTCCTACATCAAGTTCGACGAGAACGCTGCGGTGATCTTGAAGACAGACGGCGACCCACGCGGTACGCGTATCTTCGGTCCCGTAGGTCGCGAACTCCGCGACAAGCGCTTCATGAAGATCATCTCGCTAGCGCCGGAGGTGCTCTAATCCATGGGAGCGAATAAAACAGTGAAATTCAAGATCAAGAAGGGTGACCTGGTCCAGGTCATCAGTGGCGCCAAGCAGGAACGCGGCGGAGACCGCGGCAAGCAGGGCAAGGTTCTGCGGGTATTCCGGGAAAACAACCGGGTACTTGTCGAGGGAATCAACCGCGTGACCCGTCACACCAAGGTGGGACAGTCGCAGCGCGGCTCCAAGACCGGTGGCATCGAGGTCATCGAAGCACCCATCCATATCAGCAACGTTGCAATGGTTGACCCCGAGACCAACAAGCCGACCCGCGTCGGCTACCGCATCGATACCGTCGAGAAAGACGGCAAAGAGCGTACGGTCCGGATCCGCGTCGCCAAGGCATCAGGGAAGGATCTCTAATGACTACCGAAGCCGTAGAGACGAAGATCTCCCCGCGTCTGAAGACACGCTACGCCGCCGAAATCAAGTCTGGTCTGCAGGAAGAATTCAGCTACACCAACGTCAACCAGGTTCCACGCCTCGTCAAGGTTGTGGTGAACATGGGTGTTGGAGATGCAGCCAAGGATTCGAAGCTTATCGACGGCGCTGTCCGTGACATGACCCAAATCACCGGCCAGAAGCCCCAGGTCACCAAGGCCCGCAAATCGATCGCACAGTTCAAACTGCGCGAGGGAATGCCTATCGGCTGCCACGCGACACTTCGTGGCGACCGCATGTGGGAATTCGTCGACCGTCTGGTCTCGCTCGCTCTGCCCCGTATCCGTGACTTCCGCGGCCTCAGCGGCCGCCAGTTCGACGGAAACGGCAACTACACCTTCGGCCTCACCGAACAGTCAATGTTCCATGAGATCGACCAGGACAAGATCGACCGCGTACGTGGCATGGACATCACCGTTGTCACCACAGCAAAGACCGACGACGAAGGCCGCGCACTGCTCAAAGCGCTCGGCTTCCCGTTCAAATCCGAAGATTAATCTAACTACGTTCCAGGTCCGTACCGGGCAGGGCAGGACGGAAGTCCGACACCCTAAACCGGGCCCCGGAAACCGTTACGAGGAAGGGCAAGAGCCCACATGACAATGACAGATCCTGTGGCAGACATGCTGACACGTCTGCGCAACGCAAACTCCGCATACCACGACACCGTGAGCATGCCTTATAGCAAACTCAAAGCTCGCGTCGCCGACATCCTGAAGGCTGAAGGCTACATTGCGGGCTGGAAGGAAGAGGAAGCGGAGGTCGGCAAGAAGCTGACCATCGACCTCAAGTTCGGTCCCGAGCGCCAGCGTTCAATCGCCGGCATCCGCCGCATCTCCAAGCCTGGGCTGCGCGTTTACGCGAAGTCCACCAACCTGCCCCACGTGCTGGGCGGACTCGGTATCGCCATCCTGTCCACGTCCTCAGGACTGCTGACAGACCGCCAGGCATCCAAGAAGGGCGTGGGTGGGGAAGTCCTCGCCTACGTCTGGTAGCCGGAACAGAGAAGGAGTAAACACATGTCACGTATTGGACGTCTCCCCATCTCCGTTCCCGCGGGTGTTGAGGTAAAAGTCACCGGTAACCTGGTGTCCGTCAAGGGAGCCAAGGGCGAGCTGAGCCACACTGTGCCTAGCCCGATCCTGGTGGACCTCGACGAGAGCACCCTGACCGTCTCACGGCCCAACGATGAGCGCGAGTCGCGTTCGCTTCACGGCCTGACCCGCACCCTGATCTCCAACATGATCATCGGTGTGACCGACGGATACAAGAAGAACCTTGAGATTGTCGGCACCGGTTACCGTGTGCAGGCCAAGGGTTCCGATCTGGAGTTCGCGTTGGGCTTCAGCCACCCGGTAGCCGTCAAGGCGCCGGAGGGCATCACACTGACCGTTGAGGGACCAACCAAGGTTTCCGTCTCCGGCATCAGCAAGCAGCAGGTCGGCGAAGTCGCCGCTAACATCCGCAAGCTGCGGAAGCCGGACCCCTATAAGGGCAAGGGCGTGCGCTACGCAGGCGAAGTTGTTCGCCGTAAAGTCGGAAAGTCTGGTAAATAATCATGGCTATCAGCATTAACAAGAAGCGAAGCTCCAAGAGCAAGTCCGCCCAGCGCGGACGCCGTCACCTCCGTGTGCGCAAGCGCATCACCGGAACCGCGGTTCGCCCGCGTCTGGTAGTCAACCGGTCCGCACGGCACATGTTCGTTCAGGTCGTCGACGACGGGCTGGGTGTCACGGTTGCCTCGGCATCCACCCTGGAAGCCGATCTCCGTGCCTTCGACGGTGACAAGACCGCCAAGGCCAAGCGCGTGGGTAACCTCGTCGCGGAGCGTGCCAAGGCTGCTGGCATCGAAGCTGTTGTCTTCGACCGCGGCGGTAACAAGTACCACGGCCGCATTGCCGCCATCGCAGATGGCGCCCGCGAAGGTGGGTTGGCACTGTGACCGAGGAAAACAATGCAAAGGAACCTGAATTGAGTACAGGTACTGAACAGCCCGCTGCTGCGGCTCCGGCCGCAGACGCAACCGCAACGGCAGCAGCCGACGACCGCAAGGGCGGTGCCCGCGGAGAACGTGGCGGCCGCAACAGCGGCGCCGGCGGTGCTGGCGGTCGCGACGGTGGCCGTGGCGGTCGCGACGGTGGCCGTGGTGGTCGCGACGGCGGCCGCGACGACAAGGACAAGTTTGTCGAGCGCGTGGTTGCTATCAACCGCGTGTCAAAGGTAGTCAAGGGTGGTCGGCGCTTCAGCTTCACCGCCCTGGTTGTCGTTGGCGACGGTAACGGCATGGTCGGCGTCGGTTACGGCAAGGCCAAGGAAGTTCCGTCAGCAATCGCCAAGGGTGTTGAAGAGGCCAAGAAGTCCTTCTTCAAGGTCCCACGCATCGGTGGCACGGTTCCTCACCTGGTTCAGGGCGAAGCGGCAGCAGGCGTAGTCCTGCTCCGACCAGCCTCGCCAGGTACCGGCGTTATCGCCGGCGGCCCGGTGCGTGCTGTGCTGGAATGCGTCGGCATCCACGACGTCCTGTCCAAATCACTCGGCTCCTCGAACGCCATCAACATTGTTCACGCAACCGTTGACGCGCTGAAGCGGCTGGAAGAGCCCCAGGCAGTAGCGGCACGTCGCGGGTTGCCACTGGATCAGGTTGCTTCCTCGTCGATGCTGCGCGCAATGCAGGAACAAAAGGCAGGTGCGTAATGGCAACTCCCAAGCGCGTGTTAGCAAGCTCAGCGAAGCTTGAAATTACCCAAATCAAGTCCGTCATTGGCGGCAAGCAGAACCAGCGCGACACGCTGCGGTCACTCGGTCTCAAGCGCATCGGACACACTGTTGTCCGTACCGCCGACGCCGTCACCGTTGGCATGGTCAACACGGTTCCGCACCTCGTGAAGGTTGAGG
Source organism: Arthrobacter glycogeni (assembly GCF_054510815.1). Taxonomy (NCBI): domain Bacteria; kingdom Bacillati; phylum Actinomycetota; class Actinomycetes; order Micrococcales; family Micrococcaceae; genus Arthrobacter; species Arthrobacter glycogeni. The sequence goes on along the minus strand of NZ_JBTNDV010000018.1, from coordinate 22,036 downwards.
AGGCCAACTAATGGCAGAGAAAGAAATGGCGACAGCCACAGCAACTGGCACCGAGCGCGTTCACGCACTCAAGGTCCACCACCTGCGTCCCGCCCCCGGAGCGAAGACCGCCAAGACCCGCGTGGGACGTGGCGAAGGCTCCAAGGGTAAGACCGCAGGACGCGGTATGAAGGGAACCAAGGCCCGCTACCAGGTCAAGGCAGGCTTCGCAGGCGGACAGCTTCCCCTGCACATGCGCCTTCCTAAGCTGCGCGGCTTCAAGAACCCGTTCCGGGTCGAGTTCCAGGTAGTCAACCTGGACAAGATCTCGGAGTTGTACCCGAACGGTGGCGAGGTATCAGTCGACAGCCTGGTAGCCTACGGCGCGGTTCGCAAGAACCAGCCCGTGAAGGTGCTGGGTACCGGTGACATCACCGTTAAAGTCGATGTTACGGTCCACGCCTATTCGGCCAGTGCTGCAGAGAAGATCGCTGCAGCTGGCGGTTCGGTCACCGGACTCTAAAAAATGCCGCTGTGATCTACCCGATCCAGCAACTAGACTCTTGGTGGGCTGGAACTTTCCGGCCCGCCAAGAGTTTTTTACGGCCACATAGGCTTACCTAGCCGCCCCCGGGTCCGACGCACCGGGTTTCAACCGTTAGACTCGGTTGTTGTGTATCTGTCCGCCATGGACACCAAGACCCTCAGGAGGACGCTTGCTTAGCGCTATTGGCCGGGCTTTCCGGACGCCAGACTTGCGGCGCAAGCTGTTGTTCACGCTTGGAATCATCACCATCTTCCGGATGGGTGCCTTCATTCCCGCACCGGGTGTCGATTACGGCAATGTTCAGCAATGCTTGCAGCTCGGTAATACGGAGGGCGGCCTCTACGAGTTCGTGAACCTCTTCAGCGGTGGCGCGCTCCTCCAGGTGTCTATCTTCGCGTTGGGTATCATGCCCTATATCACTGCGAGCATCATCACCCAACTTCTCCGCGTGGTCATCCCGCGGTTCCAGGAATTGCACCAGGAAGGCGCGCAGGGGCAGTCCACTCTGACCCAGTACACGCGTTACCTCACCATCGCCCTGGGCTTGTTGAACGCCACCACCCTTGTCTCGCTGGCGCGATCCGGCGCTTTGCTAGGGGATTGCCCGGTGCCGATCATCCCCGACGACAGCATCATCACCGTGCTCCTGCTTATCATCACCCTGACTGCAGGCACGGGCCTCATCATGTGGATGGGTGAGCTGATCACCGAGCGCGGCGTCGGCAACGGCATGTCGTTGCTCATCTTCACGGCTATCGCCGCAGGGTTCCCCACCTCATTAGGTGAGATCCTCCGGACCCAAGGCTGGACGGTGTTCCTGGCTGTCATTGCCATCGGTCTGGTGGTTGTCGCGTTGGTGATCTTCGTTGAACAGTCTCAACGGCGAATCCCGGTGCAGTACGCGAAACGCATGGTGGGGCGCCGCACCCTCGGCGGAAGCAGCACTTACATCCCGATCAAGGTCAACATGGCTGGTGTCATCCCGGTGATCTTCGCATCGTCGATGCTGTACCTGCCCACCCTGATTGCTCAGTTCAACACCCCGACCGATGGGCAGACGCCGCCGCCGGAATGGGTCAACTTCATCACCACTTACCTCGCGAACGGTGACCACCCGCTGTACATGGCGCTCTACTTCGCCATGATCGTTTTCTTCACCTACTTCTACGTAGCAATCACGTTCAATCCGGATGAGGTGTCCGACAACATGAAGAAATACGGCGGATTCATTCCAGGCATCCGTGCAGGCAGGCCAACGGCTGAGTACCTGCAGTATGTGCTGTCCCGCATCACCCTTCCTGGCGCGATCTATCTGGGCCTGGTCGCACTGATCCCGTTGATCGCCCTCGTGCTGATCAACGCAAACCAGAACTTCCCCTTTGGCGGTGTCTCAATCCTCATCATGGTGGGTGTTGGACTCGAAACGGTGAAGCAGATCGACGCTCAGCTTCAGCAGCGTCACTACGAAGGGTTACTGCGATGACACGCATGCTCATCATCGGACCTCCCGGATCCGGTAAAGGCACCCAGGCAGCACGAATCTCCGAGCGGCTGGGCGTCGTCGCCATCTCCACCGGTGACATCTTCCGCGACAATGTGAAGCACGAAACCCCGCTGGGCCTGGAAGCGAAGAAATACATGGACGCGGGAGACTTCGTTCCCGATAGTGTCACCAACTCAATGGTGAGGGATCGACTCAAGGACGACGACGTCCGGGAGGGGTTCCTTCTTGACGGGTATCCGCGCACCGCCGCGCAGGTTACCGAACTGGACGAGATATTGGCCCAGAACGAGCTCGCCCTTGACGCTGTCCTGCAATTGACGGCGCCGGACGAGGAGCTGGTGCGCCGGCTGACCGGCCGTGCGGAGCTCGACGGTCGCAGTGATGACAATGAGAAGGTCATCCGGCACCGTCTGGACCTGTACCACGAGCAGACCGAGGGCGTTGTCTCCCAGTACGAGGGACGCGGCATCGTGAAGCGTGTCGATGGCATCGGTGCGATCGACACGGTGACTGAGCGCGTGGTCACTGCCCTGAACGGTTCACGGTAATTTAGATGTTCCGTCAGTCGAAAGTCGAGTACAAGACCAATCAGCAAATGCGTACCATGCGGCAGGCTGGGCTGGTTCTGTCTGCGGCCCTCGACGAGGCGGTCGCGGCGGCAGCCGTGGGCGTGAGCACTCGGGAGCTGGACGGGGTGTTCGCCGGCCTCCTGAAAGCGTCCGGTGCGACGTCCAACTTCCTGGGCTATCACGGGTTCCCCGCATCCATCTGCGCTTCAGTGAACCATGAGGTGGTTCACGGCATTCCTGGTGACTATGTGCTGCAGGACGGAGACATCCTCTCCATCGATGGCGGGGCCATCGTGGATGGGTGGCATTCCGATTCCGCTCGCTCCGTCATTGTGGGGCGTGTCCGGTCCGAAGATCAGCGTCTCTCCAATGCGACTGAGTCAGCCATGTGGCACGGCATCGCCGCCCTTGCTGGGGGCCGGCATGTTGGGGACATCGGCAACGCCATTGACGATTACGTTTCGGGGCTCGACGGCGACCCCCTCGGCATCCTGCAGGACTATGTTGGGCACGGCATCGGCACAGCGATGCACCAGCCGCCGGACGTTCTCAACTACAGGAGCGGGCACCGCGGACCGAAGATCCGTCCAGGCCTGTGTCTGGCGATCGAACCCATGCTAGTTCTCGGCAGCCTTGAGACAACGTTGCTGGATGACGACTGGACAGTGGTCACAACCGACGGCAAGCGAGCATGCCAATGGGAGCACACGGTTGCGGTGCACGACGGCGGCATCTGGGTGCTGAGCGCCGAAGACGGGGGAGCTGCGAAGCTTCAGCCCCTCGGTGTCACGCCCGTTCCGCTGGCCTAGGTCCTCCGGACCTGAAAGATTTAACTTTTCCCTACTCGTAGCGTAGAGTTGGCTGTTGGTTGTCTCTACTCCTGTGCCCATTTAGGGTGCCGACGTGTGCACGATCTGGTGACCCGGATCTGTTGCTGCGGTGGAAGTAGACCAACGATCACCATCCCAACCGTCCGCCGCGAAAGTGGTGGGCATCGACGTTAGCGGAGGATATGGCCAAGAAAGACGGTGTCATTGAGATTGAAGGCACTGTGAACGAGGCTCTGCCCAACGCGATGTTCCGCGTTGAGCTGGCCAACGGACACATTGTCCTCGCCCACATCTCGGGAAAAATGCGTCAGCACTATATCCGGATCCTCCCGGAGGACCGGGTAGTAGTGGAGCTTAGCCCTTACGACCTCACCCGAGGCCGTATCGTCTACCGCTACAAATAAGGAATTCTCCCATCCTGACTCAGGGTAGGGAGTGTAGTTACAGCACAATCTGCAAACAACGCAAAGGAAAACCATGAAGGTCCAGCCGAGCGTCAAGCGGATCTGCGATAAGTGCCAGGTGGTTCGCCGCAAGGGCAACGTACTCGTGATCTGCGAAAACCCGCGCCACAAGCAGCGTCAGGGCTAACGTCTTTCTCTTACCGAGGAGTACAGCCCACACGCAGCAGCAGTAAACCCATACAAGCAGAGCAGTTCCCCCGTTTTGAGGGAGCACACCCCCGGGCACGGAGGCCGGGGAGCTGAGTTTCTCAGCAGGCCGCTCTGTTTCAGACCTCCAGTAACACCAAAGGAGAACCGCCACTATGGCACGTCTCGCTGGCGTAGACATTCCCCGCGAAAAGCGGGTAGTGATAGCGCTTACCTATATCTATGGCGTGGGCAAGACCCGTGCAGACAAGACGTTGGCAGAAACCGGGATCAGCCCGGACACCCGCGTCAAGGACCTCAGTGACGCGGAGTTGCTGCAGCTGCGTGACTACATCGAAGTCAACTACAAGGTCGAAGGTGACCTCCGCCGTGAGGTAGCCGCCGATATTCGCCGGAAGGTGGAAATCGGAAGCTATGAAGGCATTCGGCACCGCCGTGGTCTTCCAGTGCGCGGACAGCGCACGAAAACCAACGCGCGTACCCGTAAGGGTCCAAAGCGGACCGTCGCAGGCAAGAAGAAGGCCGCGCGCTAACTCTGGCTGCCCCTTGAAGTGACCGGCTAGCGCTCGTCGCATCAAGCAACTTCGCCAAGGCCTCTCATACAGGCCCGGCACCTCACCCATCACCTTTCGTAGGAGAAGTAATGCCCCCCAAGACTCGTGGAGCGGCACGTAAGCCGCGTCGCAAGGACAAGAAGAACATCGCGCTCGGACAGGCGCACATCAAGAGCACGTTCAACAACACCATCGTGTCCATCACGGATCCCTCAGGCGCAGTTATCTCCTGGGCCTCCGCTGGTGAAGTTGGATTCAAGGGCTCCCGCAAGTCAACTCCGTTCGCCGCGCAGATGGCTGCTGAAGCCGCCGCAAAGCGTGCACAGGAACACGGCGTGAAGAAGGTCGACGTTTTCGTTAAGGGCCCAGGCTCAGGACGAGAAACGGCAATCCGCTCGCTGCAGGCCACCGGCCTTGAGGTTGGCTCCATCCAGGATGTCACCCCCAGTGCTCACAACGGTTGCCGGCCGCCGAAGCGTCGCCGCGTCTAATTAGCTTTCCCGGTGCGGATGCCGCCCTGTGTCAGGTCCCAGTACCTGGGCTCACGCAGGGCGGCGTTCGACACCGACCTCAAAGCTAATAAGCGTTGCTTGCTAGCTGTCCCTTTCCACCATTTGTGTTGCGTCATATAGCGGATGCTCCCTGAAAGGAAATGTAAGTGCTTATTGCACAGCGCCCCACCCTGACTGAAGAAGTCGTCGCCGATAACCGTTCACGGTTCGTCATCGAGCCGCTGGAGCCCGGTTTCGGCTACACCCTCGGAAATTCGCTCCGCCGCACCCTGCTCTCATCGATTCCAGGTGCGGCTGTTACCAGCATCCGCATCGACGGCGTGCTGCACGAATTCACCACGGTGCCGGGTGTCAAGGAAGATGTCACTGAGATCATCCTGAACATCAAGAACCTCGCGGTGTCCTCCGAGCACGACGAGCCAGTCGTTGCCTACCTGCGCAAGCAAGGTCCCGGCGTCGTTACCGCTGCGGACATCGCACCGCCAGCCGGGGTCGAGTTCCACAACCCTGATCTTCACATTGCTACCCTGAACTCGAAGGGTAAGTTCGAGCTTGAGCTGACCATCGAGCGAGGCCGCGGCTATGTGTCGGCGTCCCAGAACAAGTCCGGTGACTCTGAGATCGGGCGCATCCCGGTCGACTCGATCTACTCGCCGGTCCTGAAGGTCACCTTCCGGGTCGAAGCGACTCGTGTTGAGCAGCGCACCGACTTCGACCGTCTGATTGTGGACGTCGAAACCAAGGACGCTATCGCCCCCCGCGATGCAGTGGCTTCGGCCGGTACCACCCTGGTGGAGTTGTTCGGTCTCGCCCGCGAGTTGAACACCGCAGCCGAGGGTATCGAGATTGGTCCGTCGCCTACCGACGCTGCCCTGGCAGCCGACATGGCGCTTCCGATCGAAGATCTGGAGTTGACTGTCCGGTCGTACAACTGCCTCAAGCGCGAGGGCATCCACACCGTGGGTGAACTCGTCGCCCGGTCCGAGGCTGATCTGATGGACATTCGTAACTTCGGTGCCAAGTCCATCGATGAGGTCAAGGCGAAGCTCGTCGAGCTGGGTCTGTCCCTGAAGGATTCCCCTCCAGGGTTCGATCTTGCGGCCCGCGCAGCAGCCATCGAAGAGGACGACGCCGCATACGGCGACGACGAGCTCTAACAACGTTAGAAAGACCCGTCTGCCGCTGGAAAGCGGCGGACGGGACCACTTAGAGGAGAAACAATCATGCCCACACCAACAAAGGGCCCACGTCTTGGAGGCGGTCCGGCGCACGAGCGCCTGATGCTCGCCAACCTGGCCGCCTCACTGTTCGAGCACAAGCGCATCACCACCACGGTGACCAAAGCGAAGCGGCTCCGTCCCTACGCAGAGCGCCTGATCACATTCGCAAAGAAGGGCGACCTGGCCTCACGCCGTCGTGTCCTTGGCGTCATCAGCAGCAAGAGCATCGTCCACGAGCTGTTCACCGACATTGCTCCTGCCGTTGCAAACCGCGAAGGTGGCTACACCCGCATCACCAAGATCGGTAACCGCAAGGGCGACAACGCTCCGATGGCAGTCATCGAATTGGTCCTCGAACCAATGTCGGCGAAGCAGTCGGTTGTCGCCGAGGCTGAGCAGTCAAAGGTCAACGCAGCGCCGGTCGTGGCGGACTCGCCTGAGTCGGCGGATTCACCGGACTCGCCTGAGTCGGCGGATTCCGTAGAGTCGGCTCCTTCGGCCGACGACGTCGCTGCTGAGGATACCAACATCAGCGCCGAGGCCGGCGCCGATGAGGTTGTTGTCGTCGAAGAAGGAACCACCGAGGACGACGGCAAGAAGTAATTCTTCCGCCCTCTTTAGCACCATGACCGACCAAAAGCCCGCTGTCCTCCATGAGGACAGGGGGCTTTTGCGTGTGCGCCTTGATCTGGCGTACGACGGCGGGCCCTTCTCCGGGTGGGCACTACAACCCGGGCTACCCACGGTTCAGGGGGTTATCGAGGCCGGACTGGAGACGTTGTTCAGGCGTCCGGCCCGGCTAACCGTCGCCGGTCGAACCGATACTGGGGTGCACGCCCGCGGCCAGGTAGCTCATGTGGACGTCACCCCGGGGGAGTGGGACGCGCTCAGACGCGGTCAGGAGTTATCGTCCGAAATGGCAATGCAGCGGCGGCTGGGCGCCACGATCAGCCGGGAACTCGAAAAGGCCGATCGTCGCCGGCACCAGGTTCCCGCCGTCGTCGTCCTCAAGGTGGCCCTGGCGCCTCCGGGGTTTGACGCACGATTCTCCGCACTGTGGCGCCGGTACAGCTACCAGATCGCCGACCGTCTGAAGCTCCGGGACCCGTTGACCCGAGGCGTCACGTTGTGGCACCCCGAGGAGCTGCAGGTTGACCGGATGAACGACGGCGCCCTGCGGCTCCTCGGGCTGCAGGACTTCCGCTCCTTCGCCAAACCCCGGCCCGGAGCGACGACAGTTCGCGAGCTACAACGCTTCGACTTCGAGCGGGCTGATGGGGGAGTGATCACCGCGACCGTACAAGCCGATGCTTTTTGCCACAACATGGTGCGCGGGTTGATTGGTTCTACTTTGCGGGTGGGTGTGGGGGAGAAGGAGCCGGCCTGGCTGCTCGAACGGTTGCATGCCCGCAACAAGGAAGCGCGTTCGGTGCTGGCCGCCCCACACCCGTTGGTGCTCGAGGAAGTCCGGTACCCCGACGACCATGCCATCGGTTCCCGGGCGGAGGAAACCCGTGCCCGACGGGACGGCCGAGTCCGGGAATGACGGTCCTAGCCGAAGGCCATGAGGGCGGCGAAGCAGGCCAGGATCATCGGGGGGCCGAAAGGGAAGACCGAACGCGCCGACGCCTTTGTCAGGACGAGCAGCATCGCACTGACGATGCCGCCGAGGACAAAGCCGCCCAGCGTCGTCGCCAACCAGGCGGTCATTCCGGCATAGCCGCTATACAGGCCGAGCACTGCTGCAAGCTTCACGTCCCCCATGCCGAGGCTTCCCGGTGAGACTAGAGCTAGGACAAGGTACAGGCCAAACATGGCCGCACCACCGATGGCTGCTTCGCCCAGCCGGCCCCAGTCCCTGGACAGAACGCAGGCCAATGCCAGCAGGACCACCGCAGCGACCGCGAATGGCAGCAGCAGCGCATTCGGCAACAGGCGGGTTCGCAGGTCAATCGTCGCCAGCACCACGCCAAAGACCGTCAGCAGCAGATACGCGGGTGTCTCCGGAGCCCACCCGAACCGCCACAGGACCACCACGCTGAGCAGGATAGCCAGCCCAGCGGCCAGCACCTTCACGGGGGCTGGTAGGGCCCTGACGGTGGGTTTCTTCATGAGCGGCTTATCGACCGGCGGAGGCGGGAGCGCGGGATACGGAGGTGGGGAGGGTGACGGTGAACTTCGTGCCGGTTCCTGGCGAGCTAGCGCACTGAATCGTGCCGCCATGGCCTTCGACAATGGCTTTGGTGATGGCCAGGCCCAGCCCCACCCCGGGAATAGCTGATTCGCGGACGTTGTGGGCACGGAAGAACCTCCCGTAGATCAGCTTCGTCTCATCCTGGGTCATGCCGATCCCCGAGTCCTCCACCTCCAACAGGACCATGTCCTTGCCAGCACGCGCCCTAATGGTGACGTCCCCGCCGTCGGGCGAGTACTTAATCGCGTTGGAGAGCAGGTTGTCCACCACCTGGCCCATGCGCAGGGGGTCGGCGATGGCCCACAGTCGCTCCGGCACCTCCGACACCAGGTTGATTCCGGCGTTCTCGGCGTGGGTTCGGGCAGAGCGCAACCGGGAGGTCAGTAACTCCGACAGCTCTGTCGGCTTGGCCTGCAGGTTCATCGATGCCGATGCGGCCGAGAGCAGGTCGGACACCAGAATGGAGAGCCGCTCAGCGTTCCGCCGGGCCACACTCAGCGATTCCCGAGCCGCAGGGGTGAGGGTGTCGGGCGCCTCAAGGACGAGATCAAGATGGCCAAGGATAGAGGTGAGCGGGGTGCTGAATTCGTGCGTCACATTGGCGACGAAGTCTTCCTTGGCCGTCAGCGCTTTCACCAGGTCTGTCACGTCGTTGAAGACGATCACCGAGCCGGTGAACTCGCCGCCGAGATCAGTCATGGGCCGGGCCGCAGTCGATACCGCGCGTTGGGACTCGCCATCACTGAGCCAGAGCAGATTATTCGAGAAGGACTCGCCATCAGTTGCCCGGCGGATTGGGTGCCGTGCTGCGGGCAGCGGCGCGGAGCCTTTGCTGCCGGAGAACCTGAGCTCGGAGCAGTCCTCGGGCGACGCAGTAGTCCGTTGGAACAGTTGCTGCTGCCGGTTGGTCAGCAGCACCTTGCCCTCTGTATCGATGGCGAGGACGCCGACGTCGACAGTGTCCAGAATGGCGGTCAGCAGCCGTTCGCGGACGCTGACCTCGGCCTCAAGTTGAAGCACTTCCACTGCCTTGCGGTCCAGCTCCAACCGCTGCATGCGCACCTGTAACCCGAAGACCCGCACGATCAGGAAAAGGGCAAGTGCCATGGTGGGCAGCAAAAGCGTCTCCACCAGAAGCGAGTAGGTAGTGCTGAAGGCCATCAGCTGCGGAAAAGCCACAATGACAAATGGTCCAACAAAGGTCAGGATTCCGCTAATCACCGGCATTAGCCCCGAGGCGGCGAGCCAGATCACCGGAAAAGCGGCAAGAGCGCCCAGTCCCGGAAGGATATCAACAGCACCGTTCCGGAATAGGCCAATGGCGACGAAGTCCAGGATCGGAATGGCAAGGATCGCAGCCTCCGGTAAGCGCTGCCACGGAATGATCAGACATCCCGCGAACAGGACAACATGCAACAGCAATCCTGAAAGAAAAAGCCTGCTGTGGAGCAGCTCCGGATTCAGTAGCGGTGCAGTTCCGGCGATAACGGCAACAGCAACCGCGAGCGGCAATTGATACATTGCCGCTCGTCCGCGCAGCCCTAGACGGCGCCCGAACCGGTCGGTTGCGAGCAGCCAGAACTGCTCAGGCACAGTCAACCTTCCGGAACCAATGCGAGAGTATTCGATTATCGGCTTCCCCATGCCGCGAGAGGTGCATGGCCCCATTATCTCCCGCTCAGGAATAATGCCTACCACCCAGCGAAAAGTTTCGCGAATTGATGCGAAGCCGACATGGGAACTGGCAGGCGAAAAGGACCTGACTGGATCAACGAGTATGCTAGGGAACTGAACAAACGTATGGTGAAATACGGAGGATGGATCCTTAATCAGCGCAACGGCCTCGCAGCCTGACGAGCGATAAATAGGGAATGAGATATGAGCGATCCCGGAGTAGCAGTAGTTATCGAAGACGATGCTGACGTGCGCAACCTGGTTGATGCAGTCCTCACCCAGTCGGGATTTGAGGTTCATTCGGCGGGTTCAGGCCGCGAAGGTGTTGAACTGGTGGGCAAGTACAACGCGGCAATAGTCACCCTTGATGTAGGGCTCCCGGATATCGACGGGTACGAGGTGCTCCGCAGGATCCGACAGAGAAGCAACTGCTACGTGCTGATGCTGACCGCCCGCACGGACGAACTGGATACCCTCACAGCGTTGCAGTCTGGTGCCGATGATTTCATCACCAAGCCGTTTCGTCCCCGGGAACTGAGAGCGCGGGTCGCTGCGATGCTTCGCCGGCCCAGGGGCGAGGACGAGGGCTCAGCTACCCCACCGGCCCCGACCAGTCCCGACGACAGCGAGCCGGGAGTGCTGCAGCACAACGGTCTGGCGCTGAATCACGAAACCCGGACTGCGACGCTGACGGGCGACAAGCTCAGCCTGACCCGCAGCGAGTTTGATCTGCTGCATGATCTGCTGCGCAGCGCCGGATCGGTGCGCACCAAGGCGAATCTGGTGCGGGTAGTGAGGGGCCACCACTACCGGGATGATGCCTACATCAGCGACGCCGACGAGCGCGCAGTGGAGGTCCATATGGGAAACCTTCGCCGGAAATTGGGGGAGGACTCCCGGGAGCCAAAGTGGCTATTGACTGTCCGCGGGGTGGGGTACCGGCTGGCGCCCAAACGGGACTAGTCCAGGTCGAGCCTATTCGCGGGAGGACTTGGAGCAAAGCACGAGTTCGCGGATCGTCTGGAGACCGCAGGCCTGGACAAACGGCAGCGCGTCGACAGCCTCATCCAGGTCATCAAGGCGAATCAGTTCCTCAAGGCTCGCTGCCAGGCTGGCCAGTCGAGCGGCGCCGACCATCGTGGAGGTGGTTCGGACGCTCAGTACAGCTTCCAGTGCCGCGTCACGGTCGCGGCGCCTCACCGTATCAGCGAGTTTCACATATCGTTCGTCCCACACGTGGATGAAGTCCGCGACAAACGAGGTTACGGCCGACGGGTTCTCGAGCTGATCACCCAGTGCCCGGAGGGTGTTCTGGTCGACGAGGGGGACCCGCCTCCTCGGCGGATCAATCACGGGCAGCACTGTACTTGTAGTGCGGACGGGTCCGCCACCGTGATTATCGTTGTCACCGCCTTACGCACGGCGTAGTTTCCGGGGTTCATTCCCCGAGGATACGTCCATCGGTCCACTTGCGGGCGATAGCTCTCCGTACCCTGCGTAAAAGCTGCGGCTTTGCGGTCCGCTTGATCAGGGTTGGGCGGTGGTGGTGGCCTAAACTGTGATGATGACCCCCCATCGCTCTTCGGTCCCGACCGACGGCAATTTTGCGCGCCGGGCACAGGCAGGATTGAGCGAGACCCTCGATGCGCTGCCAGTCGCGGTGGCAGTCCTTACCGTCGACGGCATGATTTCCGCGGTTAACCGGGAGTGGGAGCGATTTGTTCAACCTTTCGGTGAAGTCTCACCTGTCCTTAGGGCCGGCATGTCTTATACCTCGGCGTGTGAGGAGGCGGTCAGCAACGGGGACGCGGCTGCGATGCGGATCGGTCGGGGCCTCGCTGCGGTTCTGGAGGGGGAGGAACAGAACGTAGCCTTCGAGTACCCGTTGCGAGGTGGCGAGCGTTGGCTCCGTTCCCGGATTTGTAGGAATGCCAGCGGGGCGCTGGTCATCACTCACGTGGACATCACGACGCAAGTGCTTGGGCGGCAGGAAGTCTACTTTCAGGCGTCCCTGCTGGACGCCGTCGGGCAATCGGTTATTGCTATCGACCTGAATGGCCGAATCAGCTACTGGAACAATGCCTCAGTTCACATGCTGGGGTGGCGTGCAGAGGACGCGGTTGGTCGCCATTTCTCCGATCTTGCTCTGTTTGAGAGCGGCTCCAGAGCATCCGCCATTATCGACCAGGTTTCAGCCGGCGAGCCGTGGGCGGGGGATCATTGGGCCACGCACCGCGACGGCAACCGGCTGGCGGTCCATTCCACCGTGACGCCCCTGTATGGCGAGGCCGGGGAGGTGGTTGCGGTCATCGATGTGTCTACCGATATCACCGAGTCCCAGCAGGCTCAAGCGGAAATGGGTCGACTGTCGTCCCTGGTTCAGTTTTCCAACGACGCCATCAACGGGGCGACACTCGACGGAATTATTACGAGCTGGAATGCCGGTGCTGAGACGATATATGGCTATTCGGCCAAGGAAGCGATTGGCAGAAGCGTTCTCATGCTCTCGCCGGCGGAGCGATCCGCTCCGGACGAGGAGTTGCGCGACCGGCTCCGGCGTGGGGAACCGGTCAATGGCCACTTAGTCCAGGGAATGCGCAAAGACGGAACCGTGCTGGATATTTCCCTGACTTTGTCACCAATGTATGACGAGTCGGGTTTGTTGGTCGGTTCGTCGGCGGTCGCCCGGGATGTCTCCGAGATCAACAGGCTCCGCGCCGCCTCCGAGCTGGAGAGGGATCGCCTTGCCGCTGCGCAGGAGATGGCCCATGTCGGTTCGGTGGAGTGGGATGTGCTGGCCGACCGGGTCTGGAGGTCTGACGAGTACTGCAGGATCCACGGGCTGCCGGTGACCTCGGAAAGCATGAGGGGGCCGCTGCTGCACGCGGTCCATCCTGATGATCGGGACCGCGTGAGCCAGATCTGGCAGGGTCTGTTGGCTCACGGCACCTCGACCGATTTCACTTACCGCGTGGAATTACCAGATGGGAGTCTTCGCTGGATCTTTGCGAGGGCCACGCTTGAACGTGACGACGACGGCGAGCCCCTCAAGATGCGGGGGACTGCGCTGGATATCACCGAACGGAAGCTCGGGGAGCAAGCCTTGGAACGGCTAGCGTTCCAGGACCCGCTGACAGGTCTGGCCAATCGTGCCTTCCTGGCGGAGAGTATCGAGCAGGCAATTGTCGACTGCGAGGGGAGAGGTACCCAGGTGGGAGTGCTGTTCCTCGACGTCGACCGCTTCAAGGTGATCAATGACGGACTGGGTCACGCTGCCGGGGACAGCCTGTTGGTCCAGTTGGCGGCGCGATTGTTGGCGGCCGTGCGACCGGAAGACACCTTGGCGCGCTTTGCCGGTGACGAGTTCGTCATTGTGTGCGCGGACATGTCTGGAGACAGCGCCCAGAAGCTGGCCCGCCGGATTCGCGCCGCCGTACAAGCCCCTTTCGAGCTATTGGAGCGGGAGGTATTTGTTGATGTGAGTATCGGCATCGCGATTTCCCGTTCTGGCGATACCCCGGAGACTCTGCTCCGCAACTCCGACGCCGCCATGTATCGGGCTAAGGGAGGCGGGCTGAAGGAGGCAATCGTCTTCGACGAGGCAATGCACCGGCAGGCGAAGCTGCGCCTGGCGGTGGAATCCGAACTCCCGCGTGCTATTGAACGAAACCAGCTGGAGGTCCATTATCAGCCGGTGATGGACGTGGCGAGCGGTGAGCCGATCGGATTTGAGGCGCTGCTGAGATGGCAGCATCCCGAGCATGGGTTGGTTGGTCCCGACTCGTTCATTCCCGTTGCCGAAGAAACTGGTCAGATTGTGCCCATCGGACTGTGGGTGCTGAATCAGGCGATCCGGCAGATTCAGCGTTGGAGGACCGATGTTCCTGATGCCGCTAATTGGCGGATTGCGGTGAATCTTTCGGCGCGGCAGCTTCAGGACCCGGGGCTTCATGACGCCGTCGCTGAGGCGATGCGGTCCGCAGGAATTGAACCACACGCCCTGGTGCTGGAAATTACCGAGTCAGTGCTCATGGATGACGCAGATCAATCCCTGAAGACCCTGACGAAGTTGCGGAGCCTTGGAGTAGGTATAGCCGTCGACGATTTCGGCACAGGATACTCGTCGCTGAGCTATCTTAAACGCTTCCCTGTCACTGCCCTGAAGATCGACAGATCCTTCACCGAGTGTCTCGGCGGGGACGATGCGGATGCCGGTCCCATTGTGGAGGCGATCGCTGCGATGGGGCGGGCACTGGGTCTCCGGGTGGTCGCCGAAGGGGTAATGACGCGTGAGCAGCTGAACGAAATCGCCCGCCTGCAGGTGCAGTTCGCCCAGGGGTACCTCTGGTCCCCGGCGATGCCAGCGGGTCAAGTTCCGGACTGGTTTGCGGGGCACCGCGCACGGGTGGCTACGCGGTAGGTCAGCCGAGGGTTTCGAACACGTTGATTGCCGCGGGCCCGAGCAAAACCATAAACAGCACGGGCAGAATGCAGACCATCAGCGGGAACAGCACCTTGACCGGAATCTGCATCGCCTTCTCTTCGGCCCGCTGGCGCCGTTTCAATCTCATCTCGCTTGCCTGAACCCGAAGCACACTGGAAATTGAGATGCCGTATCGGTCGGCTTGCACAATTGCATTCACAAAGCGTCGAAGGTCTGGAGCCTTCGTCCGGGCGAGCAAAGCAACATAGGCGTCGCGTCGCCCCATCCCTAGTTGCATGTCCTGGAGGGTACGAACGAGCTCCGCTGCGAGCGGACCCTTCCCGTTTTGACCTGCGCGCGCCATGGCCGAGTCGAATCCAAGCCCAGCTTCCACCGCAATCGTCATTTGGTCCAGAGTGTCGGGAAGTTCCAATGCGATGGCGGCTTGCCGCTCGGTCCCCTTGCTGTAGACCAGCAGGTCTGGGACAAAGTAGACGACGGCCGTAACAGCGACTGCCAGAAGCAGGCTCTTAGGGGAAGGTGCACTGCCGACGTAAAGAAAGCTCAAAATGATCGCTGCTGAAACCAGCATGATCTTCGCGGTTATGAGGCGCCTGAGAGGCCATTTTGGCGGACGCCCAGCAAGGGCCAACTGACGGTCGAGCTTGGCTACTAGCCGATCCGGCGTGAACCTTCCCGCAACTGCTTCCAATTTGCCATTCGTACGTTTTTTCGCCTTCGTCTCCCTCGCGATTCCCCGACGCAAGTTTTCCTGAATCTCTTTTTTGTGAGGCGACCGCTGGCCAACGAGAGACCACCCGAGCAACGGCAATGCCAAGGCGATCGCCAAAGTTCCGAGGAGCGTGGTGAGTGGCATGTTATTTTTTCTTCCCGAGTTCCCGACTTACATTCGATGACACTTCAGAATTTGAAGGAGACAACCTTTTTCATCCACAGGCCTCCCACAAGAAGCAGGACTGCCGAAATCCCCATTATTAGATATCCAACAGGGTGCTGGAAAAGGGGGTTCATATAGCCCGGGCTGACAACCATAAGGATCCCGGCCATCGCAAATGGAAGCCCCATTAAAATATAAGCTGACAGCTTGCCCTCTGCGCTAAGCGATTCCACCTGACGACGGATCTGGTTTCGCTCCCGGATGGTTTGCCCCACCTGATCGAGTACAGTCGCGAGGTTCCCACCCACCTCGCGGTGGATAGCGATTGCCTGAGCAACCCAGGAGAAGTCTTCAGACTTCATTCGACCCGCTGCATCGTCGAGCGCGTCGCCCAAGTCTCGACCTAGTCTGGTCTCATTGATGATCCGGGTGAACTCCTCGGTCGTAGGTGCCTCCGAGTCAGCTGAGACAGCATCGATGGCACGCAGCAGGCTGTGCCCAGCCCTTAGCCCGCCAGCCAACAACTGCAAAGTGTCGTCCAACTGATCGGCGAACTGCTTCCGCCGACGCGTCGTGAGTAGACCGAGGCCAACCTTCACCAGAATAGGCACGGCTATGGCGAGCAGGATGGCAACGAAGGGATCAAAAAGAATCAAGCCGATGCATGCGGCAAGTACCGCGCCCACACCTGTAAGCACTACGAAGTCGGCGGGGCGAATTTTCAATCCGGCGTCCTCAAGCTTTCCGGCGATCCCTGCCATGAGGTTGCGGTTTTTGAGGAGGCTATCCACCACACCGGTCGTCAGGGACGCCAACTGCGTTAGCTGGATAGATGACGGGGTCGCAGTTGTCTTGGTCCGGTTCAATGCGTTGCGCGGTTTGCGGGGGATGAGAACAAGGAAGATTGCGGAGGCAATAGCCGCGAAGCACGCCACTATCCCAAAGAGGAGTTGTGTGATCGGAGGCTCAGGCGTCACCGGTCATTCCTCCCGCTATTGGGGGAGCCGAACACACTGGGCGAGAGCTCAATCCCAAGATCTCTGAACCGGTCCGTGAACTTTGGTCGAACCCCTGTCGCCACTGGCGCCCCTAAGAACCGTCCGTTTGAGTCAACTCCGGCGCTGTAGTCAAACACAAAAGCGTCTTGGAGGGTGACAATCTCGCCTTCCATGCCCTGCACTTCAGTAACATGCGTAACCCGCCTCGTGCCATCGCGTAGTCGGGTCAGTTGAACAATCACATCGACCGCTGCGGCAATTTGTTCGCGGACCGCGCGGAGGGGAAGATCCATTCCCGCCATGAGTACGAGGGTCTCCAGACGGGCGATTGCGTCGCGGGGGGAATTAGAGTGCACTGTGGATAGCGAGCCATCATGGCCAGTGTTCATCGCTTGCAACATATCGAGGGTCTCGCCGCCGCGGACCTCGCCGACGACGATTCGGTCTGGACGCATTCGCAGTGAGTTGCGCACCAGATCCCGGATGGTTATCTCACCCTTGCCCTCAATGTTGGTTGGTCTGCTCTCAAGCCTCACCACGTGGTCCTGCTGCAATTGCAATTCCACGGCGTCTTCGATCGTGACAATTCGCTCCCCTTCGGGGATGAAAGAAGACAGCACATTCAGCAGAGTGGTCTTACCAGTGCCGGTGCCTCCTGAGACGATGATATTCAATCGTGCCTTGACGCACGCATCAAGGAGTTCGGCCATATTAGGCGACAACGTTCCAAAACCTATCAGGTCGTGAACCTGGAACGGGTCCGTAGCGAACTTACGAATGGTCAGGGATGATCCATTGACGGCCAAGGGAGGGATAACGGCATTCACTCGTGACCCATCAGCTAGGCGGGCGTCAACGAGCGGTGAAGATTCATCAATTCGTCGTCCTACGCGTGAAACAATCCGTTCGATGACCTTGCGGAGGTGTTCCTCCGACGCAAACCTCACTCCGCTACGGGTCAGTTTCCCATTGTGCTCGACGTAAATCATGTTCGGGCCGTTGACCATGATCTCGGTGACGTCTTCGTCGTCGAGCAAGTGCTGAAGCGGACCATAGCCCAGCACGTCGTCGCTTACTCCGCGGATGAGGCGCTGGCGCTCCTCCTTCGACAGGGGGACTTCCTCCTCTTCGACCACCTGGGTGAGCTCCTCCTGCACCAAGGCGTGCAGTTGCTCCTCCGTCAGTGCGGAGTCGAGCAGCCTGTTCCCCAGGCGCTCAAACAGAATGGTTCCGGCTCGGTCTTTAAGCTTGGCCAATGCATCCCGCGCTGGCGCGGCGGGGGCCGCTACCGTCTTGTTGTTGCGCGGCGTCGCATCATGCGTGGCAGCCTCCTTATCGTCTGAGATCCGCTGTGGATCCGGTGCAGTGCGCTCCGCCCGTGTCAACGGGGCTGACGATGCTCCTACCGGTCGACGTGCTGCTTCCAGACGCTCAGCTAGGTTCATGATTTTCCTCCTCGATGACGTCCCTTAGCCTTCGTGCTCGTGATGACGGGCGGTGCGAAACGGAGGAGAAGCTTCCTTAGGGCCTTTGATGCGGGATCCCGCTTCTTCCCCTGCAGAAGGGGTGATCCTTGATTGGTTGAAACGCGGATCGGCCGAGAGGGAGGAATCACGACGTCTACTCTGGCTCCAAGCGTGGTCTCGACATCTGCCAGCGTCAACCCATCTCGTTGGTCTGCGCTGTTCAGCACAATATGACGAGTGATCGGTGTGAGTCCCAACTCCCGCAGCACGTCAAGTTCTTTCTTCAGTCCTCGGACGCTGGGAACGTCCATGCCGCTGACGAAAACGTAGTCGGTTGCTTTATCCAGTGCAGCAAGCGTGTGGTCTGTGAGGCCTGGGGACGTATCGATTATCACGTAACGATACTGGCTGGCTAACTGGTCCAGCAGATGGGACACGTCCTCGCCCGTTACCTGATCGGCGGAGTCGGGTAGGTTCGGAGCGCAGAGGGCAAACAGGCCGGTTGGGTGAGCGCTCAGGAATGACTTCAACACCATGGTGTCTCGACGGGCTGGCCCGTGGACTGCGTCCGTTACTGAATGGTCGGGGGTGATTGAGAGTGAACTCGCGACGTCGCCGAATTGTAGGTCGAGATCAACAAGCACCGTGGCGTGGGGAGCACTGGCAGCGAGCCCCACTGCGAGATTGCTCGCCACGGTCGTCTTACCGGCCCCGCCCTTGGGCGATACCACGGCAATAACCCGACCGTTCGACGAACCACCGGTTTCACCGGAGGACAAGCTCGCTGCCCGGCGACGAATCGCGGCACTGCGGGTTGCTCGATGAAGCAGGACGCTCAGGTCCGCGACATCAGCTTCGGGCTCAACTACGTCCCGAATTCCCGCACGCATGGCGCTAAGGACAATCGTAGGAGAAGGCGTTGTAGCCAAAAGTACACTCACTTCAGGATGCTGCACCTCGAATTCGTCAGCGAGAAGCAGAGCATCGTCGAGAGGTACCCCAGGTCCGAGAATGAGGACGTCGAGAAGGCGAGGGTCTGGAAGCTGGTCGACTAGTTCCTGGGCGCCAGAAGGGAAACTGGATCCGAGCCAGGCATGAATCTCACCTTCGAGGGCCCCCGATGCAGCGTCCTGAAGTCGCTGTTGAAAGTCAGGCGCGGTGGTGACGATCGCATAGCGGCTCATTCGTAGATCTCGTCGCTTGTTACTGGGCGAGTGCCATCTTCGGTTGCAGTCGCCGGTTCCTTTGAGAGCCAAACTCTGCCGAATTCTTGACCATAGATGATTTTCTCCGCGTCGGGGGCAGCGCGAGCCACCGTGACCAGAACGCTCCCGGCTGGAATTGGCGTGGACGAGGGTGTGCCTGTTTCTTCAACCGGCGCTGGTAAGCCTTGAATGTTCGTCACCAGCACTTTATGTAACGTTAGGTACGTCACCGCCAAAGGGTTGACTTCGCCGCCTCCATCCAGGGATATGAAGATACCCACTGTGTCGCCAGCTTTAATCTGTCCGCCGACTGCCCTTTGCGGTTCGAGCAGGATTGTGACCTCTTGCATACCTTCTGGCACTTCAACTCGCTGTTCTTCGTCAAGCTCGGCCGGATCCATGAACCTTGTGCTCAGAACCTGTTCGCCGGATACCAATTCCACACTCGTGACCAGACCGGCGACCTCCTCCACTGTGGCTATCGCGTCAGCCGGAACCACTTTGGCCGGTACCGACTCGACGCTGACAAAGTCGAGGAGGCTTTCGGCAGCAGTACCTTCGGGCACTGACAAACCGTCCCGTACAACCAAAACAGTCTGGGTTTCAGTTCCTTCCAAAGCTCGGCTCTCGGCAGTGCCGACGTATTGCACTAGCAGGACAGTGCCAATTATGGCTAGCAGGACAGCGGCAATGGCCCCTATGACTCGGCTCTTCACGGTGTATCTCCTACTGGCTCAGCGTGACGAAGAAGGCGTTCAATTCGTCTCCACCAAGTTCTTCGACGCCGAAAGACTCCAGATCCTCAAGAGATACCAAGGTGATGAACTTTCCTCTAATTCCGGCGGCCGCTTGCTCTGGATGCTTGTCGTTCGGCCAGCTGTGGGCGGTGACGTAGAAAGCGGCGAAGCCATTGATCACGTATTCGACGTTGTTTCCGGTGCCCGACTTCTGAACGTAGACGGGCAGCAGGATGGTTTTCCCATCAATGTCGCAGTTTTGCGGTGCGCTCTTGCCTGGCTGTCCTGCGATGATTTGGTCAACGTCGACAGACGCACTACAGCTTTTCCTATCTGCCTCCTCCAGCCATCCGAAGGCTCCCGGAAGCGTCTTTCCTCTCGAATCCGTGCAAGTGGAATTCACCGTAATCCAGATTTCCTGGTCAGACGGCGTTTGGTCGAAGAGGCATTTAGGCGCGGTGAAGGGGAACACCGTCGCTTTTGAGGGGCTACCCCACGATGCGCGAGCGGTTGCGCCTACTTTAGAGGAATCGATGCCCAGAATTGGTGCAAACCAGAACTGAACGGCTGAGTCGCCGTCGGGCGTTAGCGTAGTGGTTCGGACGGTGACGGAATTGGCTACCGTCAGATCGACCGCCGCACCCGCAAAGCCGTCATTGGCGTTACTGCCTGCCAAACTCGTGGCAGTTGCTCCGGCCAGGGTCGCGTCACACTGGTTCTGGTATGCGCATTCTTGCGCAATGGCGAGGGCGGCGGCATCTGCTCCACTCTGTAGTTGCGCACGTTCCGCGTAGACCAGGCCTATGTCAATCACCAGGGCGGCCATCCCCAGTACCAGCACCATTATGAGCGCGCTCATAACGGCAATCGCGCCGTCCTCGTTTTTGCCTAGCCGCCGCACCGCATCACGCCTTTCCCGGTTAGAGACACGGCATCAGCGAAGAGTCCGGATATCAAGTCCACCGAATAGGTCACTATGACAGTGGTTTCAGTGGCGCTGTCACAGGAAGACACGCTCACTTGGCTGGCCGATAGAGCAGGCAGCAGGCCAGGTGCTGAAAGAATTGCAGCGGCTACGGCTACATCGGCGTCCTTCTCAATAGCCATGACCCGGACGGCTTCACGGGCGGCCGAGGTGACCTGCAGTTGAGTATTGTAGACGCGCCCGAACTCTACGATCCCGAACAGCACCAGCAACAACGCGGGGACCACCAGCGCAAATTCGACCGCGGCCGCGCCTGACTCGGATCGGAAGCGTTGCATGGCATGTCCTTAGGCGATAAGGACGAAGCAGCGACGCGAACGCCGCTGCTTCATCCACTTCATGGCAAACCTCTTTGGGCTTGCGCACTTTTGCTAGTTATGGTGCTGCAGGCGCTGCTGGTACCGCAGGCAGGATGCTAGTGAATGCTGCCTGGAGCTGGGGGCCGAAAACAGCCATCAGTGTGACGATGACGACGGCAAGAAGACCTACGAGCAGGCCGTACTCGACTGCAGTTGCTCCGGTTTCTTCGCGGCGGAGGCGTTCGGTGGCTTTGATGCCGAGGACGTGGAGGGTGGCAAAGAGAGAGACCATGTGTTGCTCCTGGGGAGATGCGAGAGACGGATGCGCCGGATCCTTACCGCCGCTGGGTAGAAAGTAGCATTAGCAAACTCCCCAAAACGAACGATTTCTCTATCCTGTGGAAAGGTTGCGCTGAGTCTGTTCCCTGGTGCGCAAACCCTTCGGAAAATGGACCAATCAATGGCCTAAAACTGCGCCAGAACGGCGGGAAGCCCCGATGCTCGTGGCCGAGGTCCCACCCCGCCATGGTGTGTCCCACGACCGCCATCCATGAGCTTCTTAGAATGTCAGAGGGGCCTGAAACAATGTTTGCATGGACGGAAGCGCAGCTCCAGCGTTGATTTGGAAGGGATTTCCCCTCCCGGTGACGGCTCAACGTGGAGCATTTAGCGCCGGGTCCGGCACCGTTCCGGGGTCCTACCGTGTTCCGGGGGTTGGGGCTGTCGCTGATGGTGGGACCCGGGTGTTGCTCGACGCTTTGAAGGCACTGAGGCCGGCTATGACCTCCGCGGGGTTGATTGATCAGCTCCGTGGCTTGGAGGATCTCAAAT
>NZ_JBTNDV010000017.1:0-67253 GCF_054510815.1 Arthrobacter glycogeni | reverse complement strand
GGCCAGCCAGGCCATTTCCTTGTAGAACTGCTGGGTGGTGGACACGTCGGTGAACGGGGAGGTGGCTGGTGGAGTGAAGGCTGGGCTCCCGGCCATGCGGTACATGAACGCTGCCATCGCGTCGCGGTTCACCGGGGTCAGTGCGCGGTATGTCTTGGTGCCGTTGGGGCCGTCCCAGCCGGTGCTGATTCCACTTTCGGCCAGCCAGGCCATTTCCTTGTAGAACTGCTGGGTGGTGGACACGTCGGTGAACGGGGAGGTGGCTGGTGGAGTGAAGGCTGGGCTCCCGGCCATGCGGTACATGAACGCGGCCATCGCATCCCGGTTGACAGTGGTCAGGGGCCGGTAGGTTCTGGTGCCGTCCGATCCGCGCCAGCCGGTGCTGATGCCTTCGGCAGCCAGCCACGACATTTCAGCCTGGAACTGCATGGTCGCCGGGACATCCCTGAAGGGCCGCGGTACCGGTTGGGTTTGCGCCGACGTCGTAGTGGCCGTGGCGTACCCGGAACGGGTACCGGTGGTCTTGACGCTCAGGCGTGTGGCGATGTCGGCACCAGTCGGACGGTAGGCGGGGGCGGTTGCACCGCTGATCGCCGTCCCGTTGCGCAACCATTGGAAGGAAAGCGTGGTTCCCGGGCTCCACACGCCCGGCTGAGCCACCAGCGACGACCCCACGGCGGCTACCCCGCCCATCACCGGCCGGGTCAATTGGAGTACGCCGGGCACCACCGCCGCCGTTGCCGCTGAGGTGCGCTCAGTTGATGGGACCGACGTGCCGGAACCGGTGACGCGAACCTTCAGGGTTCGGTTCAGATCGGCAGCGACCGGTGTGTAGCTGAGTGCGGTGGCACCTGCGATCGGCGAACCGTTCCGCAACCACTGGTACGTCAGCTGCAGGGGCGCTGGTTGCCACCCGCCGGGTGTTGCGGTGAGGGTCTTGCCCACCTGGGGGGTGCCCTGGATCGTCGGGACCCGGGCGACGACGCCGTCGGCCGGGCTGGTCACCGCGGCGGTCTGTGGGGAGGTTCGGGTGGCGGTCTTGTAGCCCGGTTTGGTTCCGGTGACCCGCACACTGAGCTTCGCGCCGGTATCGCCGACAGCGATGGTGTATTTCGCCAGTGTTGCGCCGGGGATCGGGGTTCCAGCGCGCAGCCACTGGTAGGCCACGGAAACGGGCGGCGGTCCCCAGACCCCGGCGGAAGCGCTGAGAACGCCGCCGACCCGCGGCTCTCCCGTCACCGTCGGAATGGGGCTGGCAAGATCAGGCATGACCGGGGAAACTGACGTCACCGCTGCCGTGGCGTCCACCAATCCTGCGCCGCACCCGCCGGTGTAGCATGACCCCGGCAAAGGGCGTGCTGTCGCTTTGAGCTGCGCCTCAATCTGGACCGCAGTGAGCGACGGATTGGCTGCCAGCATGAGCGCGGCGGCGCCCGCCACATGCGGTGTCGCCATGGACGTTCCCTGCTTGTAGCCGTACCCTTCAGCTGTCGGGCCGTAGACGCCGTCGTTCTCTGTGGAGAGAATGGCGCTGGCAAGGCCTGTGGACGCATCGCCACCCGGAGCGCTCACATCGACCTCCGGACCGTAGTTCGAATAGTTGGCCTGGTTGCCTTCACGGCCGGTGGCCCCCACCACAATCACGTTGTCGCAATTCGCTGGCGACGTGGCTCGAACGGGTGAACGATCATTGCCGGCAGCCGCCACCACAGCGACGTCCTGGCTAGCCGCATAGTTAATGGCTGCCTGAAACGATGTGCCACAGGCGCCCGCGCCGCCGAGACTCAGGTTGATCACCTTCGCCGGCGTCGGGTTCACCGGAACGCCGGATACTGCGCCGCCCGCCGCCCACAGAGTGGCCGCGGCGACGTCGCTGGTGTAGCCGCCGCAGCTCCCCAGTGCGCGAATGGCCTGGATCTTCGCGTCGAACGCAACCCCGGCAATGCCTTGGGCATTGTTGGCCACGGCGCCAATCGTCCCGGCCACGTGGGTGCCGTGCCAGGTGGAGGGCTCCGATTCACACCGGTCGCCTTCGTCGGCCGGATTCGGATCACGGCCGTCGCTGTCGCCGGCGATGGCCGGACTGGAAATGAAGTCATAGCCCGCGACCAGGTTTCCTGCCAGGTCGCTATGCGCGGTGATCCCGCTGTCAATCACGGCGACGGTGACCCCCTCGCCAGTGGAACGTGGCCAGGCCGTATCAACCCGCATCCCGCCCCGGTCCTCGAACAGGTTCCACTGTGATGCGTACAGCGAGTCGTCCGGTGTGACCGCCGTCGGCCGCAGGAAAACATCAACCTCGGCGTACTCGACGTCGTCCCGTGATTCGAGGACAGCGACGACGTCGTCGGCCTGGGCCTCGGTCAGCTCGCTGGTCGCTTCGACCACGGTGGCGCCGTCGACGGTTGCTCCGATCTCCTTGACCGGAATTCCCAGGCTGCTCTCGGTGTCCTCATAGGCATTGCTACGTTCCAAGGTGCTGGCGCGGGACCGGTCGGCGAACTTCACGATGAAACGGTCGGCGGGCTCGACGGCGAGCGCAGACTCGGGGGCCGGAGCCTCCTGCACCGCGTCCAGTCCGGGGAGTTGCGGCCCGGCGGTGGCAGGCAGGGCAGTCATGGAACTGATCAGTAGTGTTGCAATCGAGGCTGAAGCAATTGTTCCAAGATACCGGCGCCTGAATGTCATTGAACGTGTCCTTGAAACCAGGTCAGGTTGCCCCGGCAACTATGCCACGGGCCAATCCGACGGTGATAGACGCGGCTGCGCCGGCGGTGCGTGGATAGACTGTGGCATCCCCCAACCGGAATCATACAGCCCATCCCTGCAGCCCTTACTCCCAACGTTCCACGGTGGTCGCGCGAGGAATCAGCACCGGTTTGAGGAGCACCGACACGGCATCCTCACCGTTGATCCGCCGCTGCAGGGCTTCGAAACTGAGCCGGCCCATGTCGGTGAGCGCCGAGCGGACGGAGGTCAAGGGAACCGGCAGGTTGGCCGCGAGATCGACGTCGTTGTAACCGACCACCGCAATGTCCTCCCGGAGCCGTTTACCCGCAGCGCGGATGGCACCCATAGCGCCGACGGCGGTCAGGTCGTCAACAGCGAAGATCGCCGATGGCGGGTTGGGGAGCCGCATCAGCTGGTCGCCGGCTATCCGCCCTGCCCGCGCGCCGAATCCGGAATTCACCACATAGTGGTCCTCAACCGGGTAACCGGCGGCATCAAAGGTGGTCCGGAAGCCCTGACTTCGCTGCAATCCCGTGCTGGCCAGAAGATCACCGGCGATCACCCCCACGCGTGTGTGCCCGAGGGACAGCAGATGCTCGGCCGCAAGGCGTCCGCCCAGGTGGTCATCCGTGGTCACCGACAGGTGGCCCTCGAGTTTGCGCATCACCAAGACGTAGGGGACGCCGCGCTGCCGCAGCTCGAAAGCCGCAGTGTCGCCGATATGGGAGTCGCCGATGATGACGCCGTCCAGTCGACGGGAGAGCAACGCGTCGAGCCGGGCCCGGCGGCGCAGCGGATCATCCAGGGTGTTCGACACCACGGTGGTGTAACCAGCAGTGCCGGCCGCGGCGTCGATGCTCTCGTAGATGGTTGCCAAGACCAAATCGGTTAGCCGGGGGACAAGAACCCCAATGAGTCGGGAGCTTCCGGTACGGAGACCTGCTGCCCCCACGTCCCGGTGATACCCGAGCATCACCGCGAGTTCGCGAATCCGTCGTACCGTGTCGGTACCCACCCCCGCGGGATCCTCGCTGAGGGCTCGCGAAACGGTGGACACGTGAACTTGGGCGTGCCGGGCCACCGTGGCCAGGGTAACTGGCTTTTGGCGTTCCCAGCCCGTGTGGTCAGCCATAACGGCACTCCTTCCGAACCTTTAGCGCAGTCTAAGACCAGACACCGCCCGTCGCGCAATGGTTTGCAGCAGCCCCCGGTCGCCAGGAGCTTAATTTAGCCGAAACCTTGACGAAATGGGTCAAGAGTAGTGTGATGAAGACCATATTCGATCGAAGCGCCATACATTCAGCACCGCTACGCAAACGATTGCACAACATCCTAGGTACATCCGATGAAAGGGCACAGTGCTCACCACGAGTCCCACCGCCGAAACGACCGAACGGCTGGAAACTGGCATCAGCGAAATAGCCGACTATCGCGACCGCTCTCGCCCGGGCTGGACCCGGGACGTTTTCAGCGGGGCCTACCGCGAATCCCGGCACTGGATCGTTGAACGGATGAGCGGCACCGGGCTTGAGGTCCACACCGATGGCGCAGGCAACATCATCGGGCGGCTTCCCGGGACCAACCCCAACGCACCCGCTTTGGTCACCGGCTCCCACACCGACACTGTCGACGGCGGCGGCCGCTTCGACGGAATCGTCGGCGTGCTCGGCGCCATTGATGCCGTGCAGCAGCTGCGTGAGAGCGATACCGCCCTGACCCGCGACCTGCTGGTGGTTGACTTCTTCGGGGAGGAATCGAACCCTTACGGTCTGAGTTGCCTCGGCAGTCGCGCTGCGGCCGGCCAGCTCAGCACCGAGGATCTGGATCGCACCGACTACCGCGGGGTGACCCTCGGGCGGAGCTATTCGGACTTCGGCCTTGACCCGGCGTCGACCCTCTCCGCCCACTGGGCCCGCGCCACGAAGTTGCATTCCTTTCTCGAACTGCACATCGAACAGGGACCAACCCTCGAACAGCGAGGATTGCCGCTCGGCATTGTTACGGGCATCGCGGGCATTCAACGGCTCCTCGCGGTCTTCACCGGCTCACCCGACCACGCTGGTACCCGCCCCATGTCGGACCGTGCTGACGCGATGGTGGCGGCGGCCGAGGCGGTTCTCGCCGTCCGTCGGGAAGGGTGTGGCGCCCCCACCCACGGGGTCGCGACCACCACGCGCCTCGAATCCGATTCACGATCCCCCAACGTAGTGCCCTCGCTGGTCAGGATGACCAGCGAGGTCCGCAGCGTCGACGCCGAGTGGCTCTCCGGCGTGAAGGGCCGCTTGGCCCAGGAGATCTTGGGCCAGGCCCACCAGCACGGCGTCGACGTCGATTTCACCTGGTCGACCGACAACGATGTAGTGCAGACCCACGCCGGCGTCCACGACACCGCCGCCCGGGTTGCCGACACCCTTGGCATCCCGTGGATGCCGGTGCCCAGCGGGGCAACCCACGACGCCGTCCACATGGCTACACTCGCCCCGATGGGAATGATCTTCATCCCCTCCGCCGCAGGGAAAAGTCACTGTCCCGAGGAATGGACAGACTTCACCGCTGTCGCCACCGGCGTCGCGGCACTCGCCCATACCCTGATCGCCCTCGACCAGGCAGACCTGACCCGTCACTCAGTCCCACTGGAGCAGCCATGAAAACCGCAGTCATCCCCGGAGGATCCACCGACATTCTCGCCATTGCCAACATCCCGATTCTCTGGATCCTGGCCATTGGCGTGTTCGGTGCGATCATCCTTCAGTCAGTGATCTATATGCGGGCTGCGCAAAAGGCCGGTCCATCGGCAGGCATCTCCCAGGCAGAGTTGAAGACCTCCTTCCGCGCCGGTGCGGTAGCGGCCATCGGCCCGTCACTCGCCGTGGTCCTGGTCAGCGTTGCCTTGCTCACGCTTTTCGGCACGCCCGCGGTGCTGGTCCGGATCGGTCTGGTGGGATCGGCGGCTACCGAATCGGCCTCGGCGTCTCTCGCCGCCGCCACCATGGGCGCAACCCTCGGTGGGCCCGACTACACCCAGGCAGTGTTCGTCGTCGCCTTCATGGCGATGAGCATGTCGGGTGCCATGTGGATGATCGCCACCCTGGTGCTCACCCCCTTATTGAAGCGGGGCGACTCCAAGCTCCGCCATGTCAACCCGGCACTGATGGCGATCGTTCCAGCGGCCGCCCTGATCGGCGCATTCGCCAGTCTCGGGATCGCGGAACTTGGAAAAACCCCGGTTCACATCATCACTGTAATCGTCTCAGCGGTGGTGATGGGCGTGTGTCTCTTCCTCGCCAAATCCCTTTCCGCCGCCTGGCTTCGTGAGTGGGGCCTGGGAATAGCCATCCTGGTGGGCCTCGCCGTCGCCTACTTCGCCCACACCGCCGGCCTCGCTCCCGCAGCGGCCTGAGTAGCACCCCACAACGAAAGGAATCACGCCATGACTTTCACTGCCACTGCTGAGCAGACCGCGGCCGTCGACCAGTTTGACCGCACCACGTCCCGCTGGGGACGCATCACCATGATCTTCGCGCTGCTGCTATCCCTCGCCGCTCCGATCTACCTGGTCCTCTTCACCGACCTCGGCATTACGTCGAGCATGATCTGGACGGCCTTTTTCGCCGTCGCTGCCGCCTTCTTCGTCCTCTGGATCGTTGAACCAATCACCTACTACCCGGTGCTCGGCCCGGCAGCCATGTATCAGGCGTTCATGATCGGCAACATTGCCAACAAACTGCTGCCGTCAGCCCTCGTCGCCCAGGCCACAGTTGGGGCGAAAGCCGGGACCAAGCGCGGTGAATTCTCGGCTCTGATGGCCATCTGCGGGGCGGCCATGGTGCACGTGTTCTCGATGCTCCTATTCGTGGGCGTCCTCGGTACCTGGCTGGTGAGCATCATTCCCACCGATATTGTCGACGTCGCCCGCCTCTACATCTTTCCCAGCATCATCGGCGCCGTCCTGGTGCAGCTCATCGTCACCATGAAACAGCCCCGGGTGACGGTGATCGCCGTCCTGGTGGCCGTCGTCGTCCTGTTCGTCCTCGTGCCGGCCGTCCCTGCCCTCGCCAAACCAGCCACCGGCATCGTGGTCCTGCTGACGGCAGTCCTTGCCTGGTTCCTCAGGTCGAAGACCACCCCGGCCCCCGTCGCTCAAGACCATCTCAAGGCCTGACCCAGCGCCTCCCCACCCCTCGACAGGATAGGAACCCCATGACTACGAAGACCACCTCATTAGAGTTGTCCGCGGACCACCGCACCGCTATGCACAGGCTCTACCGTCACCTTCACGCCCATCCCGAACTGTCCATGCAGGAAACCGAGACCGCCGATTTCATCCTGAAGGCACTCACCGACCTAGGGATCGAGGCGTACCTCTGCGGGGGAACCGGCGTCGTCGGCGTCCTGCGCAACGGTGAAGGCCCGGTGATCGGGTTCCGTGCCGACACCGATGGCCTGCCCATGCAGGAGGCTACGGGACTGGACTTTGCCAGCCAGACGCGCGGCACACTCGCCGACGGCACCGACGTACCAGTGATGCACGGCTGCGGTCACGATACCCACATCACTGCCGCCCTGACCGCAGCCCGCCTGCTCAGCGAAGGTACCGAAACCTGGGGTGGCACTGTGGTGTTCATCTTCCAGCCCGGCGAGGAAACGGCCGCTGGAGCCAAGGCCATGGTGGAGGACGGCATCTGGGACAAGGCCCCACAACCCGAGGTGATCTACGGGCAGCATGTATGGCCAGGCCTTGCCGGCACAGTGAATATCAGCCGGGGGACCGCTATGGCCATGGCGGACTCATGGAAGATCACTGTGCAGGGCCGTCAGGCGCATGGTTCGCAGCCGGATCAGTCGATCGACCCCATCGTCCTCGGCGCTCATATGGTGGTCAGGATCCAGACGATCGTGGCCCGCGAGGTGCACCCGATGAAATCGGCGGTCGTCACCATCGGCACGTTCCACGCTGGGTTGAAGGAGAACATCATCCCCGACACCGCCGAGTTCTCGGTCAATGTCCGTACCTTCGATCCAGAGGTGCGCGAACGGGTGCTTGCCTCCCTGCGCCGCATCATCAAAGCCGAAGCAGACGCATCCGGGGCCCCAGCACCGTCGATCGAGGAAATCTCCAGTTTTCCCCAGTGCTACAACGATCCCGACGCCACTGATGCGCTGATCAACGAATTTCACCTCACACTGGGGGAGGACTCGGTCAACGAAGTGCCGCCGGTGATGGGTAGCGAGGACTTCGGCCTGTTTGCGACGGCGATCGGCGTCCCCTCCGTGTACTGGATGTTTGGAGCCTACAGCCAGGAACGGCTCGATGCCGACACGCCCCTTCCGGGTAACCACTCGCCGTACTTCGCACCGGACATGGAACCGACTCTCACCATCGGTGTCCGGGCAGCCATGGCTGCCATCCTGTCGAAAGTTGCGCGATGACCGACGGCCTCATGGAGCTCTCGGCCACTGCCCTCACCGGTGCGATTCGGCGTCGTGAGGTTTCCGCCCGTGAAGCGCTGGAGGCGCACTTCGCCCGGATTGATGCGGTAAATGGGCAGATCAACTCGGTAGTGACCCAGGATCGGGACGGCGCGCAGCGGCTGGCGGCCGAGGCCGACGCGCTGACGGCGTCCGGTGCTGGCCTCCCACCGTTGCACGGACTGCCGATGGCGCACAAGGACACCAACAACACGAAGGGTTTGCTGACCACCCAGGGGTCGGTCATTTTCAAGGATCATGTGCCGACCTTTGACGACCTGGTGATCGCCCGGCTCAAGAGTGCCGGGGTGGTAACGACGGGGAAGACCAACGTCCCCGAATTCGCTGCCGGCTCCCACACCTTCAACGAGGTTTTCGGCACCACCACGAACCCCTACGACCCCACGGTGAGCGCCGGGGGAAGCAGCGGGGGAGCGGCCGCGGCGATCGCCTCCCGCATCCAGTCGCTTAGCGACGGCAGTGATATGGGCGGGTCTCTGCGGATCCCTGCGTCGTTCTGTAACATCGTTGGCTTCAGGCCCTCGGTGGGCGTGCTCCCCATGGCCCCCACCCGCAACGCTTGGGCCTGGCTGGGCCGCACCGGGGTGATGGCGCGCGACGTCGAAGACGTTGCGCTGGGGATGAAGGTGGTTGCCGGAGCGCATCCGGCGGTGCCGTACCCCTTCCCGCTCGGCAGCACACAGTTCGGTGACCCGTTGCAGCGGGACCTCACCGGGCTGCGGATCGCGTGGTCACCTGATTTTGGCCTGGGTGTTCCGGTGGAGAAGGAAGTGCTCCGTGTCCTCGAATCCCAGCTTCAGATTTTCGTGGATCTGGGAGCAGTGGTCGAAGAGGCAGTGCCGGACCTACGCGACGCCGATCAGGTCTTTGGTACCACGCGGGCCTTCGATTTCCTCCTTGCCTACGGCACGCTGCTGGAAAAGCATGGCGACGTGATCAAACCCGAAGTGCGGTGGAACATTGAACAGGGCAAGGCGCTGACAGGCCGGGACCTTGTCGACGCTGCGCTGGCGAGGACCCGGCTCGCTGGCAAGGTGGATGACTTTTTCGAACGGTTCGACGTTTTCGCCAGTCCTACCGCGCAGGTGCTGCCCTTCGACGCGTCCATGCGGTACCCCACGTCGGTGGAGGGAGTGGAGTTCGAAACCTATCTTGACTGGATGCGCTCCGCGTGTGTCATTTCGGCGACGGGGATCCCCGCGGTCTCGGTACCAGCGGGCTTCAGCTTGAGCGGTCTGCCGGTCGGTCTACAACTGTCGATGGCTCACGGCAAGGATGTTGACCTGTTACAGGTCGCCTACAGCTTCGAGCAGGCGACCGGTTATGCGGGGCAGGCCCCCACCTTAGGCTAGGTTTCCCCCCACCCCCGGATCGAGTCAACACCAAGGATCATTTTTTGGGGGCGAAATCCGTCAAAGCTGGTGACTCGATCCGGGGGTGGGGACCCAGGGGGAGGGGTGGGGTCATCCGACCGGACTATTCCCTCCGAGGGAGCCGGAGCGTACCACTCGCTGACTACACTGGCACTCATGACCGATTTCGCGCGCCTCGCTCCCGGCAGGACGAACTGGTGAACCTCCTCACCCGACTGAAATCCCAGACGGTCGACCACTGTGACAACAACTGGGAACGCCCCGGCCCCACAAGGGACGATTCCCGCCGGGACGTCATCGGAGTCATCATATTCGCGCTGGTGAGCGCCTTCGCCCTGGAGCTGACCCGCGGCTTCGGGATGGTCGTCGAGGACACCCACGCAGCCTGGGTCCAGCACGGAGTGCTGGCGCTGATGATTGTCCCCCTGGTGTTCCGGCGCAAATACCCGGTCCTGGTCATGCTGGTCATGTCGGCTCTCTTCATCGGTCTCAGCCTGCTCTCACCCCTGGTTTCTCTTCAGCTGTCGTACCAGGTTGCCTATTTTGCCTCCCTCTACTCGGCCATTGCGTGGGCCAAAGACCGCCGGGTGCTGTGGGTTGGCATCGCCGTGGTGGTAGCGGCGATGACCCTGTGGCTTATCCTCGCCCTGACTGTGGCTAACACTTTCGACGGCCTCCTGGCCTAGGCCGAAGACAACCCCGACTTCACCGGCGGAATTCTTGATCCCCTGACGTCGGTGGCGCTCTACAACTTCCTGGTGAACTTCGCCTACTTCGGCGGCGCCATCCTTGCCGGCATGTCATCGTGGCGCAACGCGCTGCAGCGCACCCAGCTGGCCGAGCAGGCCGAGCAGATTACCTGCCAGGCCGCTGAACTCGCCCGGCGTGCCGTGGTTGAGGAACGACTGCGCATTGCCCGTGAACTGCACGACGTCGTCGCGCACCACGTGTCAGTGATCGGGGTCCAGGCCGGAGCCGCCCGCAGGGTGATCGACAGGAGACCCGATGTCGCAGTCGACTCGTTGCGGACCATTGAACAGGCCAGCCGACAGGCGGTCATCGATATGCGGAACCTCCTCGGCGTACTCCGCACCGAAGGAAGCGAGTCCGACGACACTGACGACGGCGGGCGGCGCCCGGAGCCGGGACTCAACGACCTTGAGGAACTGGCCGGCCAGCAACGGGACCTGGGCCTCACGGTCAGCTTCGGCAGGGTGGAGGACGTCCCTGGTGCGCTGGCCGACATCTCTGCTCCGCTGGCGCTGTCGCTGTTCCGGACCGCCCAGGAATCCCTGACCAATGTGCGACAACACTCGACCGCAGGATCCGTCACGATGACCCTGCGCACCGGACGCGCCGGCGACCAGCGTTGGGTGGAGCTGGAGACGGTAGACAATGGGATGCCGCGCCCCACCGCCGAGCCCGGCTCCGGGTGGTCGAAATCCTTGCTACGGCAATACCGATCCGCCAGCTGCTGTGCGTGAAAGTGTTGGGCAACACCATCCTGGCCATGGTCCAACTGGCTCTATACGGTGGTGCTGCGCTGCTCGCACTCAACCTGACCGACACAGCGGACCTGGTGGGAAGCATCATTCCTGCCTCCGGATGGTTTTTCGTGTTCTTCCTGGCCGGCTTCCTGATTCTTGCGGCGATCTGGGCGGTCCTGGGCTCGCTCGCCAGCCGACCCGAGGATCTGACCAACAACTCGACTCCGGTGATGGGTCTCATCTTCGCAGCCCTGTTTGTTGGGTTGTTCGCCTCGGGCCAACTCTGTTGGTAGTTGCTTCCTACGTGCCGGTGGTGTCATCGGTGGCGATGCCCATCAGGGTCCTGAACTCCCCGGTCGCAGTGTGGGAGCCTCTGCTTTCCCTCGTCATCGCTCTGGCAGCGGCGGTTGCGCTCCTGCACCGTGGCGAGAAAATTTACCGCAGGGCTGTCATGCAGGGTGGGGGAGCGCTCAGCCTGCGGAAGGCGATCAAACTGGAGCAGTAGCCGGCAAGCTGGTCGGCTGGCTTCGTCTCCACCCGGGCGCCTAGGGCGCCCAGGTGGAGACGACCTCAATCTGGGCGAACCGTTTGGCAGCTTCGGTTTCCTCAGACGTCAGGCCAGTGATGGGAACTGCAAGCACGCCGTAGTCTCCCGGCGCCAGATCGGGCGCCAGACTGATCTGAAAGGTGTAGTTGCCGTTGGCATCTGCAACGACAACCGGGTATCCGATCACTGACACATCCGTTTGGGCGGGGCCAAACCCGATCTGGATCTCTGCTCCCGGTGCATACCCGGACCCGACGATGTTCCACGTCGTACCAACATGGCGGACCACGCGGACCCCATCCCAAGCGGGGACCAGCACAAGATCGTCGTAGCTTCCGGATAGCCCAGGGATGGGGGGCTCGGACGTTTCGGTGATGGGCTCCTCTGTTGGCTCTGCCACCGCGGTCGGCTCGACGGTCGGTTCGGGTACAGGCGCTGCTGCGGGCTCAGGGCTCGGTTCGGGGCTTGGTTCGGGGCTCGGTTCGGGGCTGGCCGACGGTGGATCGATAGTGGGCTCGGCTGGTGAGGGTGAACTCTCGGGGGTCGGCGTCGGCGTCGGCGTCGGCGTCGGCGTCGTGCTCGGCGACGATGTCGGCGCGGGCGAGGCGCTGGATTCAGTTTCGGTCACCCCCGCCGAAGGCTCGGCGTTGGAGGCGCACCCCGTCAGGAGGAGGGCCGTAATTGAGAGGACAAGAAGGGGCGAGGACTTCTTCACTGGTGTGCTTTCGGATCAGATGGTCGGGATGACTTGGACACTACAGATCCAACGCGCCACTTGACAGCACGACTTGGTCACGTGAGCTAACCGTTATACAACGGGCGGGTCCTGTGTGGTGTGGTCATACTCGTCGCGGATCATCTCCTTGAGGGAGTGCAGGTCGATATCGGCCAACTTGTCGACGTAAATGCAGGACCTCCCACGTCTAGATTAGGACCGGGAGGTCCGAGAGGTGGCGGGAATTCGTCAGCGGGTGATCTGGTGGATCTGACCAGACACACCCGGTTCGAAGACCAATGCGTAGAGTTCGTTGTCCTCGTCCTGACCGAAGCCGATGAGCTGGACGTCCAGAGGCTCGTCCCGGAGTTCGACGACTCGGTGGGCCCCTGTCTTGGAGCCGGAAGTGGCGAACAGCCTACCGTGAGCGTTGTTCAGCCGACGCGAGGTGTCGCCGAATACGTACTGGCCTTGAAGGGCGGGGACTTCTGTGCCCCGGTAGACATACCCGCCGATGATGGCGGTGCCGTCGTCGTGGTCATATTGGGCCACTGGGTCGGTGAACGTCGCGTTGCTGGTCGTTCGAGCGAACACGAATCCGTCGGAGCGTGCACCCTTGAGTTGGAATTCGTTGGGGTTGAACAGGAACCCGCCTTCCCGGACTCGCCAGCCGTAGTTGCGGCCCGCGGAGACCACGTTGACTTCCTCGACGTCGTTCTGGCCAACGTCGCCGACCCAGGCCTGGGCAGGAGTTCCGGTGTTGGCGGAGGTGAAGTCACGGGCATCGAAGGAGAACCTGAACGGATTGCGGAAGCCCATCGCGAAAAGCTCCGCGATCTGGCCCTCGGGGCGTGTGGTAGCGAAGGGGTTGTCCGCTGGTATGCCGTACTGGCCGTTGCTGGAGTTGGTCCCGTTTACGTCGATCCGCAGCAGGTCACCCAGCGGGTTCTTGGGGTTCTGCCCGTTGCCGTTGGCGCCGTGGCCGAACATCGGTTCGCCGTCGAAGTTCGTTTGGCAATTCTGGTCGTCTGCGCCGCCGCCGTCACCGAACGCAATGTACAGCATGCCGTCAGGACCGAAGTGCATGTCGCCCGCGTTGTGGTTGGCCTGCGGTTGGTCGACCGTGAACAGGATGCGGCTACTGGACTGCGCGCCGAAGCGAAGAGGGGCGGTGCTGGTTGGGCGCCATTCTCGAATCACGCTGCGATGGTCGGGTACGGCGCCCGAGAGATCGCAGGGACCGGGCGGGTCAGGAGGCAGTGGGAAGGTGGCCGGCACGGCTGGGTTGAATGCTTCGGAAGTGTAGGTGAAGAGCCGGCCATCGGCGGCGAAGGCCGCGCCGAGGAATCCCCGCTCGTCCGTGGCGTCCTGGGGGCCCACCAGCAGTGGGCTGACGTCGAGGATGGTGGCTAGGTGCGCTACGGGACGAGGGGCGTCGATGCTGAGTTCTTTGAGCTGTCCGATCTGGTCGACGATGTAGAGCTTGCGGCTCTGCCCTGGTGCGGTGATCCCTGCGAGTGGTGCGGTCACGTCGGTGGTCACGAGCGCAAGCCCGACATTTACGGGGCCCTGAGGCACGTCGGGGACGGGGTCGCCGATCCTTTCGCCGCCGCCGGCCGACGCCGAGCTGAGGGCGAGCGCAGAGATGGCCGCCCAGGCAGTAGCGACGGTGGTCAGCCGGGCAAGCCGCGGGCGCCGCGAGGAGCGGCGAGGGCTTGGTGATTGGTGACGCATGAGGAATCCTCTCATGAAGCTACTCAGGCGACGGGTGCCGCCTGAGGGGGCGTCATCGACTACCGTTCCTCGGATGCTCATAGAAGGCTCAGGGATGCTAGACCCCAAAAGCAGGTCTAGTCCTGCGCCGAAACTTTGTCAACCTTCCCAAAGGGCATCGGCGTCCTGGAAAAACTCTGCCGAAGCAGGCGATTGCGAGCCAACACGGAAAGAGCGCGCGGAAGCCGACTGCGGCGAGTCGACCGGCTCAGCGATGATCGGCAGTCGCGGTCCGCGATCGCTCGACCCGACGCGTCGCAACCCGGGAGCACTTGCAGAACAGATCCGATTCGCCACTTCAGAGCACGACCTGGTCGCGTGAGCTAACCGTTATCCAACCGGCGGGTCCTGTGTGGTGTGGTCGTACCCGTCGCGGATCATCTTCTTGAGGACGTCCAGATCGATGTCGGCCAACTTGTTGACGTAGATGCAGGAGCTCCCGCGTTTATGTTTGCCGAGCCGGTCCAGCAACTCTTCTGAGGCTGGTCCGTCGGTGAGCCCGTACAGGACGAGATGCGCCGTGCGGGGTGAGAAGCCTACTGCTGCCGCATTCCCGTCGCGGCCCGACCCGTAGTGGTAGTGGTAGCTCCCGAAACCGATGATGGAGGGCCCCCACATTGCTGCTGGTTGACCAGTGATCTCAGCCATCATGCTCAGCAACACCTCAGCGTCTCTCCGGCGTACGGGGTGCGGCACCGCGGCAACAAAGTCGTTGGGATCGGATCCGGTGGGGGACAGAGCAGGCTCACTCATGGATCCAGTGTCCTCATTGCGGTGACCGGCTCACTCGACGCACAGGCAGAACGGATGGTTCGCCGGGTCGAGGAAGACGCGGAAGGTTGTGCCAGGCTGGACGTCGGCCCTCGTTCCGCCCAGACCGAGCACCACAGCCTCGCCTTCGTCGAGGTTTTCGACCATCAGGTCGAAGTGCATTTGTTGCGGGACCGCCTGATCTGGCCAGCGTGGCGGTTGGTAATTGTCCACCTGCTGGAAAGAAATGCAGTTACTGCCATCGTCGGGGCGGATGTCCGCCCACCCGTCGTTGGCGTCCACTGTCCACCGGAGTAGTGCTCCATAGAAGGTTGCGAGGATCGTAGCATCGGGACAGTCGATGACGACACTGGGGGAGCGTGCGATAGCCATGCCGGAAGCCTACTGCTGTTCCTTGCCCAAATGAAGGGGCAAGCGTCGCTACCACACTGCCAGAAGGTCAGGCGGCTGTCGGGGTGTTCCCCAACGCCTGAAGCGCGCGCCCCGAGGATCCGCCAAGGGCCCAATCCAAGGCTAGCTGCTCAATGTGCTTCAGCTGTTTGGGATCGAGGGGTCTAATGGCCGCATCGAGCTCGCCGAGGTCGAGATCCCGGACTACGTTGACGACGGTCGGTGCCACCCCAAGATAGTCGGCGGCCTGGGTGATTTTGGCCCGCATCGACGCGGACATGGCTGAGGCGCCGTCGTTTGCTGCCTTGATGATCCCGTCCAGGTCGACAAACTCCTGCAGCAGGCTGGCGGCCGTCTTGTCGCCGATCCCCGCGACGCCGGGCAGGCCGTCGGACGAGTCTCCGCGAAGGGCAGCAAAATCCGCGTACTGCCCGGGCAACACCCGGTATTTACTGACCACTGTGGCGTCGGTGAGAACCTCCAGCCGACTCATCCCACGGGCCGTGTAGATCACGCGCGCGCCCCGGCCGTCGTCGACAAGCTGGAACAGGTCCCGGTCGCCGGTCACAATATCGACGGGGCAGTCAGCCTGTGCGGCAAGACTGCCGATGACGTCGTCGGCCTCGTGCTCGGCCGCCCCGGCTACGGTGATCCCGAAGGCGGCCAGGATCTCACGGATCATCGGCACCTGGGCCACCAGCCCTTCCGGCATTTCCTCGACGTCGACGCCGCCGTCCACCGCACTGACCACCCGGTGCGCTTTGTAACTCGGGATCAGGTTGACGCGCCAGGCGGGACGCCAGTCGTCGTCCCAACACGCGACCAGATGGGTTGGCTGGTAGTCACTAACGAGCCGCGCGATCATGTCGAGCAGTCCGCGGACGGCATTCACCGGGGTGCCGTCGGGAGCCTTGAGGGAGTCAGGCAATCCGTAAAACGCACGGAAGTAGAGGGACGCGGTATCGAGGAGCATCAGTCGGTTAGCCACCCCGTGATCCTCTCACGGACGGGTATCGCTACTCCAGGCCTTCAGCGCATCCAGAACCAGGTCTAGCCTGACCTCGAGCTAGTCGCAGAAGTTGTCGCCGGATGTGAGCACGTGCCCAGTGGTGATAGCAGAGCGACAGGGCTTGATGCCCAACTCCTTCGCAAGCGATCGGGTGGCCACTGCTGCGATTCCCGCTCCACCAGCTAGATCGGGTCCATAATGCAGCGACTCTATCGCATTTTCGTACATAGTACGATACGATCGTCGCAGCTGGCACGGAGAGTCATCTCCGTATCCCTTTGGGAAACGGATAGACCTCGGAATGGAGTCGGACATGGTGACCAGGGAAGAGCAACAGGATGGTACCCCGTCGGAGGGCGCGGCGATGCGGGCAGTAGTGCAGCGTAGGTATGGGACTGACTCGGTACTGACCCTCGGACAGGTGACCCGCCCCACACCGGCGCCTCATGAAGTTCTTGTGCGGGTGCATGCCGCCGGAGTGGACAGGGGAGCGTGGCACATCATGACCGGGAAGCCCTACCTGCTGCGCCTCGTTTTCGGTTTACGGACGCCACGACAGCAAGTCCCCGGGCTGGAGTTGGCCGGGACCGTCACGGAGGTCGGCTCAGAGGTCAGCGGGTTCCAGCCCGGGGACGAGGTCTTCGGGTTCGGCGCCGGGGCGTTCGCCGAGTATGCGGTGGCCAGGGCAGACAAGCTCGCCCACAAGCCGCCCAGCCTTTCCTTTGAACGGGCAGCTGTAGTCCCGGTGTCTGCTGTGACGGCGCTGCAGGGGCTGAGGGAAATCGGCAGGCTGGTGCGGGGACAGTCAGTGCTGGTGATCGGAGCCTCAGGCGGAGTGGGCAGTTACGCCGTCCAGCTGGCAAAATACTTTGGCGCCGAAACAACCGGGGTGTGCAGTAGCGGCAAGGTGAATTTTGCCAGGTCCCTCGGGGCCGACCGCGTCATCGACTACACCACTGAGGACTTCGCCAGAGGTCCGCAGAAATACGATCTGATCCTCGACACCGGGGGCAGCTCCTCGCTGCGCCGGCTTCGCAGCGCACTCACGCCCACCGGGACGGCCGTCATCATCGGAGGTGAAGGGGGCGGCGACTGGATCGGAATCAGGCGGCAACTACTGGGGGTTGCCCTGTCGCCGTTCATCAGGCAGAACCTGAAAATGTTCGTCGCAAAGGAACGTGCGGTTGACCTGGAGCTCCTGGCTAGCCTGATCGAACGGGGCGCCGTCACCCCGCAGGTGGGCGGAACGTACCCAGTGAGTCAAGTGCCCGAGGCTATGCGTCTACTGGAGCAGGGGAAGGTCTCAGGAAAACTGGCGATCACCATGTAGCTGGGTCACGGTTCATCGGTGGTCTGGGAGTTTCGGCCGCCCGGGGTACGCCGGCGCATCATGCGCCGCGCAGGACCTGCCCAGGAAAGCAGAAGCAGGATAGTGAAGAAGTGGTTCGACAGGCCGCCGAGGAGATTCGCCGGAACCACTTGGGTAAGCAGGACAATGACCATGGCGGCGCCGAGCACAGTCTTCATAATTTTCAAAAGTCGAGGGTTAACTGGCCGCGGCCAAGCGTAATAGTCGACGGCGAGAGAATCGTCGTGGTTCGAAAATTCCATGGCGTACACCCCTTTCTACACCCAACAGAATACCCGAGCCTTTGTGTTGCGTGGCGCCGGCGCCAACCACCGGATGGCACCTGGTGTCGGGCGGGCACTGTCACACCGGATTATTGGCGTATTCTCATCTTGGATTATTGAGGCGCAGCTGTTCTTACGTAGAAGGAACTCAAATCATATGGTGGAGCAAGCTGCACGGACCCCTGGGCCCATCAACCGTCTTTTGAGGGCAATTATCCCTACAGTTGTGGTGCTGCTGGCGGTGGCTGGGTGTGGAGTGACGTCGCCCGCGGCACCGCCGTCTGTACTCAGCGAGGTGCGGGCCGCTGACGTCTCCCCCAAGGGGTCGGGGTGGCTGCACACGCAGGGTGGCACCATTCGCGATGCGGCCAACCAGCCCTATGTCATCAGGGCAGCCAACTGGTTTGGGCTCGAAACACCGGACTGCGTTCCGCATGGGCTGTGGACCATCAAACTCGATGATGGCCTGAAGCAGATTAGGTCGATGGGGTTCAACACCATCCGCCTACCCTTCTCCAACCAGTGCATCACCTCGGGGAAGGTCAGCTCGGACACCAACTTCTATGCCAACCCCGAGCTGTTGAATAAGAGCCCACAACAGGTCATGGACCTGTTTGTCGCCAAGTCCAGGGCCCTCGGACTTAATGTCATTCTCGACCGTCACCGGCCGTCATCCGACAGCCAGTCGGAGCTGTGGTACACCCCGCGGTACAGCGAAGCGACCTGGATTGCCGACTGGAAAAGGCTTGCCACCCGGTACAAGAACGAGCCAACAGTGATCGGCTTTGACCTCCATAACGAGCCGCATGGCGCAGCGCGGTGGGGTGGTTCCAACCCTGCCCATGACTGGCACGCCGCGGCTACCCGTGCAGGGAAGGCCGTCCAGTCGGTCAATCCCAGGCTCCTGATCATTGTTGAGGGCGTCGAAGCCCAGGGCAATGATTCGTGGACCTGGTGGGGCGGAGGGCTCGCCGATGTGGCAACGAAGCCGGTGAAGCTGACCGTCCCTCACCAGGTGGTGTATTCGCCCCACGATTACCCGGCATCGGTTTATCCACAGAAATGGTTCTCGGCGCCCAATTATCCTGCGAACCTGAATGGTATTTGGGATGCTAATTGGGGCTACATTTCCCGGCAGGGGATTGCGCCGGTGCTTGTCGGCGAATTCGGCTCGAAACTCGAAACCACGTCGGATAAGCAATGGATGAGCAAGCTCGTCAGCTACCTGGCGACGAATCAAACCAGTTTCGCCTACTGGTCCTTCAATCCCAACAGCTCAGACACCGGCGGACTGCTGAAATCCGACTGGCGCACCCCGGAAACCGCCAAACTCGCTGCCCTGAAGCCGATCCTGCGGCCCGTGGCACTGCCCGTGCCCACCGCGACGCCAGCGCCAACCACCAAACCGGTTCCTGTTCCAACACCAACACCGGCTCAGACACCCGTGCCAGGGGCCGGCTCAACAGCGGTCACCGCCCAGTGGTCGTTGCAGAGTTCCTGGAACGGCGGCTACGTCGCCAACATCGCGGTCAAGGCGGCGCGGGACGTAAGCACCTGGTCGGTGACGTTCACCGATCCCGAGGTCATCGGCATTGCCAACTCCTGGGGCATGAAGTGCACCTCGGTGCCGAAGAAGTCGGTCACCTGTGTCGGCTCCGACTGGACCCAGAGCCTGCGAAAGGGGCAGACGGCGACCATCGGTCTTCAGGTCAATGCGTCGAAGCCGCCCGTCAAGCCCATCGTCACGGTGACGGCGAAATAGCCCTAGCTGGGTGAGTGGCCGGCCCGGATGCTGTCAGTATCAGCGACCGGGTCGGCTTCGTCTTTGAGCGCCGACTGACGCAGTACCCGCCAGAAGAGATCGGCTTCGGGCGTGCGTTCGGCCCGGATTGTTGCACTGGCACGGAGCGTGTCGGCCCAGTGCTGCACCAGATCGTGATGGAACACGAACTCTTCCAGGGCATTTCGATCGGGCAACTGTAGGCCCGCGGTCTGCTGACCCTTCGGCAACAGCTCGATGGCCGCGATGATCGATTCGAGGGTACGCCGCGCCGTTTCCGGTCCGCGGGTCTGTTCAGGAATCTGGCCCAGCTCTTTGGCTGAGGCGATCTCCGAGCGCAGGGACTGGGTGTAAGCGGCCCAGGAACGTGCATGGTCGGTGTGGACAACCAGGGTGCCCAGCGCTCCGGCGCCGAGGGTCTTGTCGAAGATGAC
The DNA here is from genome assembly GCF_054510815.1 of Arthrobacter glycogeni. Taxonomy (NCBI): domain Bacteria; kingdom Bacillati; phylum Actinomycetota; class Actinomycetes; order Micrococcales; family Micrococcaceae; genus Arthrobacter; species Arthrobacter glycogeni. Next base: position 47,122 of record NZ_JBTNDV010000017.1, on the reverse strand, counting down.
GAACCCGCCCCGGCCATTGTGTTTCGCCGAGTACATCGCCTGGTCGGCCTCCTGGAGAAGGACCTCGCCCAGGATATGAGGAATGCTGACGGCGATACCAATGCTGACGCTCATGTGCAGGCGAATCCCGAGCAACTCAACCGGTGGCCTCACAGCGGCGAGGATGCGCTGAGCCATCGCCGCGCCCTCGTCGCTACCTGTCCCGGGAAGCAGGAGGGTGAACTCGTCGCCGCCGTAGCGGGCCGCGGTGTCACCGGCCCTGATACAGGACTCAAGGCGGCGCGCCAGCTCGACCAGCAGGGCATCGCCCGCGGCGTGGCCATACGAATCATTGACCGGTTTAAAGCCGTCAATATCGACGGCGAGCACCATGATCGGCGCACCGGTCCGTTGGCCGATGCTGAGGGCTTGCGCCAGGCGGTCGTGCAACAGGGTCCGGTTGGCAAGGCCCGTCAGGGGGTCATGGAGAGCTTGGGACGCCAGCCGGTCGAGGAGCGTATTCTCCTCACGGCGGGCACGCTCATGGATGGTCCAATGAACAATGCTCGTCGCGCACATCGCCAAGAACAGGGTGCTGTGGATCAGCGACCAAATAAGTGGTTGCTCGTGTGCCGCGCCGTGGTTGTAGACGGTGGTCGGCATGCTGACACCCAGTAACACGTGATGACCCAGCACCAGGAACGAGGCAGTGGCCAGCGGGGCCCAATCCTCGTACAGCGCAACCACGGGCACCAGGATGAAGAATAGAAAGTGTGCCTCGATGGTGCCGCTGATCTGCACCACCATGGCGGCAATCACCATCAGGGAAGCCGAGCTGAGCGACGCGCTGAAGCGCCTCCCCATGGGGGCTTTCCATGCCAGAAGTGCGACGACGGCTGGAGTGGCGCCCTGCACCAATGCCAGCCAGACCGGGGTCTGCTGGGTGAGGGAAAAGAGGCTAACTATCCCGGCCGAGACCACTGCAAAGAGAAGGATGAGCCGGTGGCGGAGGTGCCAGGCAGGATCAGGGAGTCTCGAACCGCGCGGAAAAGCCCCGAGAACAGCTCTCACCCGCTGGGATACCACCAGAATGCCCTCGAATCAGTCCAGGAACGCGCTTCGCGTCCGCGCCACGATCAATGTGGCATCCTAACGGTAGCCCCAATCCGACCGGAAACCGTCTACCTCACTCGATCTAACGTAAAAATTGTGGTGAAGTGGAGAGCGATACCCACGCCCACATGAACGACCCGGCAATGACGACGGCGAAGAGCGCCAGCCAGACGGGGGACGGGATACCGGTGCTGCCGTACAACAGGTAGGCGTCGGATGTCTGCAGTTCCCGGCGGCGTCGCAGATGCACCGACGTGACCTTGCCCAGATCCCTGATCGAGCCGACCAGCAGCGCCATGCCGAGCGCCACTACAACATGGCCGACTAACTGCTCCGGCAATGCCACCACCAGGATCGGCGAGACACCGGTGGTGACCAGCAGGATCAGCAGCCCACCGCCGTTACGGATGAACAGAAGCGCGGCCAGCAGGATCAACGCACCAACTGAGAGTGCCGCAGGTCCCCACCCGTTGATCCCGGCCCACGCCAGCGTCGCCCCGAACACGGCCGGGGTGGGGTACCCCCAGAAACCCGCCCAGGCGGAGCGCCACCCAGGTCGTCCCATCGTCGTCGTACCCGCATGATCCATCGTCAGGGTGATGCCCTTCAGTACCCTACCCGTCATGAGCGCCGCGAAGGCGTGCCCCAGTTCGTGGACGAGGGTGGTGAACAAGCCGAAATACCGCCAGATCGAGCGGGGGAGCGAGAGCGCTCCAGCGGCAAGCACCATGATGGTCAGTTCAATGAAGGCGATGTCCGGAGGGGTAGCCCGGGCGAACCCGTCCAGGATCCGGGTCCACCACGTCTCGATCATGCCCCCACCCTACTGAACCGCCCCGGGCGCGCCGGCGTGAAAGACTGATCCCATGTCATCGAGCACCCGACCAAGTCAGCCAGAGGCCCACCGCGACAGAGTCAAGGAACGCACCCATGTGGGGATGCGCATCGACGACGCCTGGCATTCAGTCCAGACCAATCTGGCCCTCAAGCGAGGCCATGTGGAGACGATCATCCCCTACACCGGCTACGGGTCGGGCACGTGGATCCGTGTCCTGGCACGCGTGGTGCTCGCTAATCCAGACGAGATGACGCCGATCAGTGGTGGTGAAGTGCTCAAGACCATCAAGGAAGGCATCCGCGGCTGGCGCAACTTCACCAGTGCCCCGGTGCGGCACGCGAAGGTCACCGTGGAGGTCGACGGCGAAACTCACGAGGTCACCGCCGACCGGGGCGGCATCATCGATGCACGGATCGACGCCCATCTTGCGCCGGGGTGGCACACCATTGCATTGCGCTCGGCCGATGGCACTATTGCGGAGTCGCCAGTGCGGGTCGTCGAGGATGGCACGACCTTCGGTGTTGTGTCGGATATTGATGACACAGTGATGGTCACGGCCCTGCCACGGCCCTTTCTTGCCGCGTGGAATACTTTCGTTCTCGATGAGCATGCGCGCGCTGCCACGCCGGGAATGGCAGTGCTGCTGGAGCGAATCACCCGGCAGGTGCCCGGCGCCCCGGTGCTTTACCTCTCCACTGGTGCCTGGAATGTCGCCCCGGCGCTCACCAGGTTCCTCTCACGGAACCTGTACCCGGCGGGCCCGAAACTCCTCACCGACTGGGGCCCCACCCCGGACCGGTGGTTCCGTAGTGGGCCCGAGCATAAGCGAAGCTCGCTGAAACGGCTGGCCGCAGAGTTCCCCGATATCAAGTGGCTGCTGATCGGCGACAACGGACAGCATGATGAAGAGATCTACGCCGATTTCGCGGAGCACTACCCGCAGAACGTGCGGGCTATCGCGATCCGCCAGCTCACCATCAGCGAGGCTGTTCTGGCCGGTGGCCGGTCCAAAGCCAAACCGTCGTCTCGCACACCCGCCATCGAATGGGTCTACGCGCCCGACGGCGCCGGAATGTCAGCGCAGCTGGCGGAACTGGGAATTATTGACCGCTCTTTTCAGGGGCCGGCAGAGTAGTTCTGTCCTGGTCCTGAGGGCCCGCGTCGGCGCGAATGGTCAGCAGGATGCGGCGCAGCGCCATGCCCAGCGCCGCCGTCGCCTCGATCCGTTCGTCGGATGAGACACGTTTGACCTGCCGCATCAGGTCCTCCACGGCGGCTTCCGCCTTGATCATTGACGGTCCGGTGGTGTCCCAGTCCTGAACTGCCGAGGCCGTGAGGGTCGCGGCAGTTGCGAGAGGCGGTCCGAGAGGTTCGGGCAGCGGAGTGCTGTCCGGTGAACGCCAGATGACGTCAGATAACAGCTCGGTCATGTCTTCGACATAGAACGTGATTCGCTCCATCGACTGCAGGGAGTGGAAATCGGCAGCGAGGTCCCGTTTGTGGCGGTATTGCCGGAGATTGCCGTGGCGGCTGGAGTCCGCCAGCTGAACCGCCGTGCGCACCTCCCTACTAAACGTGGTGAGCTTGTTCTGCCGGTCCGCCCAATCCTTGTGCTCGGGCGGCCAGTGTTCCTCAAGGGCTGCACCCATATCCCGCAACTGCAGGGCAAGCGCGGACCTGAGGCTGTCGAGTCCGGCGACCACTCCGTTGAGGTGCAGGGGAGGGGCTATCAGCATGTTGACCACCAGCCCCACGGTGACTCCCACCAGCATCTGCAGCAGGTACCCGAACGAATACCCGTCTGGGTCGTCGCCGCCCAGCAGGAGCACAAACAGTCCGGCAATGGGAATCCAGTCCCGCCCTGCGCCGATGCGCGGCAGGCCGGCTGCCAGTACGCCGATGCCCACCACCAGGGCCACCGAAAGCACCGAGCGGTCCCCCAAAAAAATGACGGGAAACGCCAGGGCGAACCCGATGGCCAGCCCTGCCAGGGTCTGGATCCCCTGCCGGGCGGAGCCAGCGATGGTCGGATACATGCACGCCACCGCGCCGAGGGGCGCGTAATACGGGTACTCGGAGGCGACGCCCGGAACCTGCAGGGCGATCAGCCAGGCAATCGACGCGGCAAGCGCAGACTTGGCCGCAAGGATCAGCCGCTTGTGTCGGACCAGTCCGCCCATGCCGGTCAGCAAGCGGGCGCCTGAGAATTTTTCAGCATGCTTATTATTGTCCCAGCATTCGGGCGGGTAGGAAATCTGGGGAAAGATACTTGATGGTGCGGAATGGACAGCGTAGCGTAGCCATCAAGTTACTTCAGTAACGGGTCAGCGACTCTCCAGCGGAGAGTGTGGGTGCCCCCATGTGGGCCTGACATTTGTTCGCAGGAGTTCCAGAGCGGCCCGGCCGCGCTGTGCCGGGACTCGGAGCTGCGTTCCTTCTGTTTATCTCACCCAACGGAGCGATCACGCCCCGATGGTGACCTAACGACTGGACACAAATGTCTTTGCCTCTCCCGCCCCCACCCAGCTACCCGGCGCTGTCCTACGAACTCTTCCCGCCCCAATCCGCCCAGGCGGAAAACGGCCTGTGGCGGACCATTCGCGCACTCGAGGACACCCGCCCCGACTTCGTGTCGGTCACCTACGGTGCCTCAGGGTCGAACCGCGACACCGCCGTCGGCCTCCTCAAACGACTCCTCGACGAGACCTCCCTCAAGCCCCTCGCCCACCTGACCTGCGTCGGAAATTCGCGGACCTACCTGATGGAATTGGTCGACGAGCTGATCTCCAGCGGTGTGCGGGGCATCCTCGCCCTCCGGGGGGATCAACCCCGCGACAGCACGCTTCCAGAGGGCGAACTGCAGTACGCCAACGAACTGGTGGAGCTGATCCGGCAAGTTGAACGGCTCAGGACAGCACAGCTATGCGCGGGGAAGGTGGCGGTGGGAGTGGCAGCGTATTCCACCAAGCATCCTGAGTCGCCGAGCCTTGAGCATGACATTGAGGTGCTCCTCGCCAAGCAGGCGGCCGGCGCCGACTTCGCCATCACCCAGGTCTACTTCGCTCCCGAGCAGTACAGCAGGCTCCTGCGGACCGCGCGCCGGGCTGGAGTGGAAATTCCCATCATCCCCGGCGTCATCCCGTTCACCAGTGTGCGCCGACTGGAGCGCCTGAGCGAGCTCGCCGGCGTCGAGATCGACGCGTCGCTGGTGGATCGCCTCAGGAACGCCGACGACGACGCCGGCCGCCGGCGCATCGGTGTGCGGGCCACCGTCAACCTGGCACACGCGGCGCTGGACGACGGCGCCCCGGGCATCCACATCTACACCTTCAACGAACACGCGGCAGCACTGGACGTCCTGGATCGGCTGGAGCTCAGCCGTCCGCCAGCGGTCGGCCTCAGCCAATCCGCCTGATCCATTCCCCCTTTCGAAGGACCCACCACCATGAGCAGTGAATTCCCCGCAGCCACCATTATCGGCTACCCCCGCATTGGCCCACGCCGCGAACTGAAGAAGGCCGTTGAGTCCTACTGGGCCGGCACGAGCACCGCCGCGGATCTTGAGCGCATCACCCGCGAGCTCCGCCTGGCCAGCTACACCCGGCTCGCCGCGCTCGGCCTGGGCAAGGCCACCTCAGCGATCCCAGCCTCGTTTTCCCTTTACGACCAGGTGCTCGACACCGCTGTCACCTTCGGCGCGGTGCCAGCCCGGTTCCAGGACCTGTCCGACGATAGCGGCCGGCTGGGGCTGGACGCCTACTTCACCCTGGCCCGCGGCGACACCGGGCGGCAGCCCCTGGAGATGACCAAGTGGTTTGACACCAACTACCACTACCTGGTTCCCGAGATCGGCCCGGACACGCCGTTCATGCTCGCCAACGACTGGACGCTCCGGCAGGTGACCGAAGCCGCAGCTCAGGGGATCACGGTTCGTCCGACCCTGATCGGCCCGGTTACCTTCCTGCTGCTGAGCAAAGCAGCCGATGAGGCGCCGACCGGGTTCAACCCGCTGAGCCGCCTCGATGACCTGCTGCCGCTCTACGCTGAGCTCCTAGGCCAGCTGTCAGCCGCCGGAGCGGAGTGGGTACAGCTTGAAGAGCCGGCCCTCGTGGTGGACCAGACGGTCTCCGTCGCCGATGTGGCCAGAGCAGTGGACAGCGCCTACCGGTTCATCACGGCGGTCACCGAGCGGCCCGCGGTGCTGGTCACCACGCAGTACGGCTCACCCGGGCCTTTGCTGCCGGTACTGGTCGCCACCGGCCTGGACGCCCTGCATCTGGACCTTTTCAAGGGGGAACTTCCCGCCGCAGCTGACCTTGCTGGCCTGGGTACCACCACTCTGGTGGCGGGAGTGGTGGACGGGCACAACATCTGGAAGACGGATCTGGCCGCCGCCGCCGGTACGCTCGCCGCCCTCAGCGGGATGACGGCGCGGGTGAGCGTGGCAACGTCGACGTCGCTGCAGCACGTGCCGCACGACGTCGACGACGAACCGCAGCTGGACCCCGAGCTGCGGTCCTGGCTGGCCTTCGCCGACCAGAAGGTGGCCGAGGTGGTCACCCTGTCCCGGTTGGTCGACGGGTCACCCGCCGGATTGATCGACGCGGAGGTCTCGACCGCTTCGGCGATCCTGACATCCCGGGCCGGGGCCACGGGAGTGCACCGCCCCGAGGTACGGGATCGCCTGGGTGCGCTGACGCCGTCGGACTTCACCCGCGCCACCTATCAGGAACGGGTCGCGGCGCAGGAGACCGCCCTACGGCTGCCGGTGCTTCCCACCACTACCATCGGGTCGTTTCCCCAGACCGCCGAGGTACGGTCAGCCCGCGCCCGCTTCCACCGGGGGGACCTGACAGCCGCGCAGTACAGGCTGTTGATGCGCGAGGAAATCGCGCGGGTCATTGCACTGCAGGAGGAGCTCGGGTTCGACGTCCTGGTGCATGGCGAGCCGGAACGCAACGACATGGTGCAGTACTTCGCCGAAAACCTCGACGGGTTCGAGGTGACCGTGCACGGGTGGGTGCAGTCCTACGGGTCGCGGTGCACGCGGCCGTCGATCCTGTGGGGGGACGTCAGCCGTCCGCAGGCCATCACCGTGCAGTGGGCCGACTACGCTCAATCCCTCACCGGGAAGCCGGTCAAAGGGATGCTCACCGGACCGGTCACCATCCTGGCCTGGTCCTTCGTCAGGGACGACCAGCCGCTGGGGGAGACCGCCAACCAGGTGGCGCTCGCACTCCGCGATGAGGTGGCCGATCTGGAGAGCGCAGGGATTCGCATCATCCAGGTCGATGAACCGGCCTTGCGCGAGCTGCTGCCGCTACGCAAGGCGTTGCAACCCGACTACCTGGCCTGGTCGGTGAACTCTTTCCGGCTGGCGACGTCGGGCGCCGCACCAGCAACCCAGATTCATACCCACCTGTGCTACTCGGAATTTGGTGCCGTCATCGACGCCATCGATGGACTGGACGCCGATGTCACGTCGATTGAAGCGGCGCGCTCGCGGATGGAAGTGGTCACTGATCTTCAGGCGCAGGGCTTCGGCCGGGGAGTGGGCCCCGGGGTATACGACATCCATTCGCCCCGGATCCCTACTGAGCACGAGGTGGCCGAATTGGTGCAGAAGGCGGTCCGGCACGTTCCGGCCCGGCAGGTGTGGGTGAACCCCGACTGTGGGCTGAAGACCCGCGGCTACGCGGAGACTACCGAGTCGCTGCGCAATCTGGTGAATGCCGCCGCCCGGGTGCGGGCACAGCTCTAACGGCGGATCGGTTCGATGCTCTGCGCCTTGAGGATCCCAGCCAGCTGGTCCATGAAGAGCTGCACCCTGGTGGTTTGCTTGTCGTTGATCTGAAGGGCGAAGATGCTACGCGCCAGGCGAATCTCGGGCACGTCGAGTGCCACCACCCCGGCCGGGCCGTGAGTCATGGCCAGGTCGGGGACCAGGGCGGCACCCAACCCGGCAGCGGCCATGGCGAGGCTGGCATGGAAGTCGTCGCAGTACGCCACCACCCGGGGATGCAGGTTGCAGCTGGCGAACAGGCGTTCGATCACTGTGGCATCGGAGGTCCCCGGGTGGTGCATGATCCACGGCATGTCGGAGAGCTGGTCGGCGCTGACCGCGGCTCCCGGCCGGATCCCCCACGCGGCCGGGAGTACCACCCGGAAATTGTCGTCCCCAATCCACTGACGGCTGACCGATGACGGCCAGGCGAGACCGCCCTGGCCGACCTGGAACACCAGGGCCAAATCCAGTTCACCGCCGGTCCGCAGCCCCTGGATGGTCTGGCCGGGTTCCGCCACATACACCTTCAGGCTGATCCCCAGCCGCCGCCATTCGGGGGTGCCGAGCAACCGGGGAAGGGCATAGGTCGCCAGGCTCGGAAAAATTCCCAGCCGCAGCTCCTGGGTGGACTCGGCCTCGGCCCGCGCCGTGGACGCCAGCAACGCGTCGATGTCGGTGAGCACCTTCGCCGCATGACGTGACATGACGACTGCCGCCTCGGTGGGTACAGCGCTGCGTGCCGACCTCTCGAAGAGGGTGGCTCCGGTATCCCGCTCCAGCGCCGACATCTGTTGTGACACCGCCGACGCCGTGTAACCCAGCCGGGACGCCGCCGCAGTGAAGGAGCCCAGACGGATCACCTCGAGGAGGGTGCGCAAATGTACTGGGTTGACCACCGGCAATCCTTTCGTCAGTTGAAGCCTCAATCATGCCTTTTGGCCCGATCCGTTGCACCAATCCGGGAATCGTCCGTCTCCGAACTCTTACCAAACTATATTTACAACAGGCGTTTTCCTTCTGGGAGGCCTGTGGTGACGAGTTAGCCCGGTCAGATCGGTTCGGGCGGCGGTGTCACTCAACCCACGCGGAGGAGCGCAGATGACCGAGCAGCAGCATGACACTGACCCACTGGTGGCCGGTTGGGGCGAGACCCTTCCCCGGCGCCGGGTCGCCGTCGTCGGCAGTGGTGTTGCCGGGCTGACAGCAGCCTACGTGCTGAGCCGTCACCATGCGGTCACGTTGTACGAGGCCGACCACCGCGCGGGCGGCCACGCCCACACCCACCAGATGCCCATGGCCGACGGCACCACGTCGGGAGTGGACACCGGGTTCATTGTCCACAATGACAAGACGTACCCAACACTGCTGCGGCTCTTCGGCGAATTGGGTGTCCCCACCCAGGACTCGGACATGACCATGTCCGTGCGGTGCGACGGCTGCGGCCTCGAATATGCGGGCGCCAAGGGGTGGCGCGGGGTCTTCGCCCAGCCGGGGGTGCTCCGGCGCGGGAGGTACCTCAGGATGCTGCTCGAGGTACTCCGCTTCCAGCGTGATGCCCGGGCCCTGCTCAAGGAAACCGGCGGGTACGACGGCGCGGCCGAGGCTACGACCGCCGGCGACGGCATGACCCTGGGGGAGTTCCTCGCCAAGGGCCAGTTCAGCCAGTACTTCATCTCTCACTTCATGACCCCGGTGGTGTCCGCCGTCTGGTCCTGCGACCCGGCGACGGCGTTGACCTACCCGGCGCGGTACCTCTTCACGTTCATGTCCCACCACGGGATGCTCACCATCAAGGGCTCACCGCAGTGGCGCACCGTCACCGGTGGTTCGGGGGAGTACGTCAGCCGGGTGCTTGAACACCTCGACGACGTGAGGCTCGGCGCACCAGTGACCCAGGTGCTCAAGGTGGGTGACGGCGTCGTCGTCACCGTTGATGGAGCGTCAGAGACCTACGACGCGGCCGTCATCGCCACCCACCCGCACCAGGCGCTCGCCATGCTGGGCGACGCCGGGCCGTTGGAGGCCGCGGTGCTCGGTGACATGCCGTACTCCATCAACCACACCCTGTTCCACACCGACGAATCGGTGTTGCCGCGCGCCGACGCCGCACGATCCTCCTGGAATTACCGGTTGCCGTCCTGTGAGGCGAGCCCCGACCGGGTGCTGGTGACCTACGACCTCACCCGGCTGCAGCGGCTCGAAGGGCGCACCGACCACCGCTTCCTGGTGAGCCTCGGCGAGGGCGACGAGGTTGCGCCGTCGGCTGTGCTGCGCACCATGACCTACGAGCACCCTCAGTACACGCCGTCGTCGCTCGCCGCGCAGCGTCGTCTCGCCGGGCTCAGCGACGACCGTATTGCGTTCGCGGGGGCCTATCACGGCTGGGGGTTCCACGAGGATGGGGCGCTGTCCGGACTGCGCGCGGCGGAGCGGTTGGGCGGCTCCTGGGACGCCGAGCCCCTCGACGCAGCGCTGGTGGATGCCCCATCATGACCGCTGCCCTGTACCCCACGACCATCCGGCATGTGCGCCGGACGCCACTGCGTAACGAGTTCACCTACCGCAGCTACAGCTGGTTCGTTGACCTCGATGACCTGCCGCAGCTCCCACGGCTGCTCAGACCGTTCGCCGTGTTCGCCGCGGCCGACCACCTGGGCGATCCGGAGCGCTCCATCCGTGCCAACGTCGCCGCCTATCTTGCGGCCCAGGGGATCGACGACGACGGCGGCCGGGTGACCATGCTGGCCAGCGGGCGGGTGCTCGGTCACGTGTTCAACCCGCTCAGCCTGTTCTGGTGCCACCGCGTCGACGGATCGCTGGCCGCCGTCGTCGCCGAGGTGCACAACACTTACGGGGAACGGCACTGCTACCTGCTGGACCCCGATCAGTCGGGCCGGGCGGAGACGGAAAAGGCGTTCTATGTGTCGCCGTTTAACGACGTCTCGGGAAATTATGAGATGCGCGTCCCGGAGCCTGACGAGCGCCTCAAGATCGCTATCACCCTCCACCGGGAGGACCAGTCCCCTTTCATTGCAACGATGGCGGCGCAGCAGCGGCTGCCAGCGACCACCCGCAATGTTGTCCGCATGATCACCGCTATCCCTGTTGCACCACTCCGCGCGGCTGCGCAGATCCGGTGGCAGGGAGTTAAACTCTGGATGCGTCGCTTGCCAGTCCGCACCCGTCCGCACCATGAATCACAGGAGGCAGTTCGATGAGTACCCTTGTCCGTTCCGAGGAAGACGTAGATCCGGAGTATTGGCCCGGTATCGCCAACGTACCGTCGGGCCCGAGGAACAAGGTCGCTGCTGCCCTCGCGGAGAAGATCTTCGCGGCGGCGGTCAATCGCCTGCAGTTGCGGGTGGTGTACGACGACGGCACAGTCCTCGGCGCACCCGGCGGCGGACCCCGCCCCGAAATGCGGATTCACCGGCCCGTCGACTTTTTCGCCCGGCTCGGTGACAACGGGCTGATCGGTCTCGGTGAGGCCTACATGGCGCAGGACTGGACGGCGTCGGACCTCACCGACGTGATGCAGGTGTTCGCCGCGCAGGCGGCCCACCTGGTGCCGGTGCCGTTGCAGAAGCTCCGTGGGCTGTACCTGCCCAAGCCGCCCCGCAAGGAGCGCAACACCAAGGTCAACACCCGGTCCAACATCGCCCGGCACTACGACCTCTCAAATGATCTGTTCAAACTGTTCCTCGACGACACCATGTCCTACTCCAGCGCGCTGTTCGACGCCAACGGGCCGCAGTTGCTCGATGCCCGGTGGGATGAGCTTCCCGAAGCCCAGCAGCGCAAGGTTGACCGCCTGCTGGATCAGGCCGACGTCGGCGTGGGCACCCGGGTGCTTGAGATCGGCACCGGCTGGGGCGAACTCGCGATTCGTGCGGCACGTCGTGGCGCCACGGTGGTGTCGGTCACCCTGTCGAGTGAGCAGAAGGAGCTGGCCGAGCGGCGCATCGCCGAGGCTGGTTTGTCGGATCAGATCACCGTCGAGCTGAAGGATTACCGCGCCGTCGAGGGCCAGTTCGATGCCATTGTGTCGGTGGAAATGATCGAGGCCGTCGGCTACGAGTACTGGGGGGTGTACTTCCAGACCATTGACCGGCTACTGGCGCCCGACGGTCGGGTGGCCATCCAGGCGATCACCATGCCCCACGAGCGGATGATGGTGACCCGCCGGTCCTACACCTGGATCCACAAGTACATTTTCCCGGGCGGGTTCATCCCTTCGGTGCGGGCGATCGAGGACATCACCGACCGCTACACCAGCCTGCGGGTCCGGGAGCGGCTGTCGATGGGTGACCACTACGCGCAGACTTTGCGCCTGTGGGAGGAACGTTTCCTCGCCCACACCGACGATGTGTCGGCGCTGGGCTTCGACCAGGTCTTCCAGCGGATGTGGCAGTTCTACCTGTGCTATTCGAGGGCCGGCTTCCAGTCCGGGTACCTCGATGTGCAGCAGCTCATCTTTGACCGCCGGCCGTAACCATCAGGAGCATTCCTTTGACGCACCCAGAATCCACACTCCAGGCCGCCAGCATCGATAGGGGTATTGCCGGCAAGCTGGCGCGCATCCTCGAACCCATCGTGGGCGGCGAACTGCCCGTTCACCTGCGCGCCTGGGACGGCAGCACGGCCGGGCCGTCTGATCAGCCCGAGGTGCAGATCAACAGCGCCAACGCGCTGCGTCGGCTGCTCTGGAGCCCGGGGGAGTTGGGCGCATCGCAGGCGTATGTCACCGGCGAGATCGACGTGCCCGGCTCGCTCGAGGCTGCGCTGACCCATGTGTGGAGCGTTGTGGCGATGCGGGGTCTGACGATGCCCAAGCTCACCCCCACCCTCGTACTGCAGCTGACCAAGCTGGCCCGCGAGCTGGGGGTTTTTGGGACGCCGCTGCCCGCACCGGCGTCGCAGGCAAAAATCAAGGGCAGGCTGCATAGCCTGCTTCGCGACCGTGAGGCAATCAGTCACCACTACGACCTGTCCAACGCGTTCTACCAGTTGATCCTCGACGACCACATGGCGTACTCCTGCGGCTACTGGCTGTCCGACGATCAGGACTACAGCCTGGAGGACGCCCAGCGGGACAAGCTGGACCAGGTCTGCCGCAAGATCGGCCTGGACACGATGCCCGGCCAGCGGTTCCTCGATGTCGGCTGTGGGTGGGGCTCGCTAAGCCTGTTCGCTGCCGAGCACTTCGGGGCGAAGGTCACCGGCGTGACCATCTCCAGGGAGCAGAAGGCATTTATTGACGAGCGCATCACAGAGCGTGGGCTGCAGGACCGGGTGGAAATCCGGTTGCAGGACTACCGCGATGTCCGCGATGGACCGTACGACGCCGTCGCCTCCCTGGAAATGGGGGAGCATGTCGGGGAAGAGAACTACGGTACCTACACCTCCACCCTGTTCCGTAATGTGCGGCCGGGCGGCAAGGTGCTGATTCAGCAAATGTCGCGGCATGGGAAGCATCCGGGTGGCGGACCGTTCATCGAATCCTTCATCGCCCCCGACATGCATATGCGGGCGGTGGGAGACACGGTCAACCTGATCGAGAACGCCGGCTTCGAAATTCTCGGCGTCGAGGCAATGCGGGAGCACTACGTTCGCACCATCGATGGCTGGCATGACCGCTTTGACGCCAACTGGGACAAGGCAGTCGACATGATGGGCGAGGAAGTGGCCCGCGTCTGGCGCCTCTACCTGGTCGGCGCGATGATGACCTTCCGCGACGGGCGCATGGGAGTGGACCAGATTCTGTCCCAGAAGCCGCTCGGCTAGGTTTCTTCGGGCTCGCGTTCGTGGGCTCGGTCCCTTGGGCTGGGAATCCCTGGCTCGGACTCTCCGGCTCCCGGTCCCGTGGGCGAGGCATTTCTGCGGGGTTTGAATGTCTTGCGCAGGTCTGGTGGGTGCGCGGCGGTCGCACCCGCCAGGGCTGCGCTTTTGTTTTGTCTGTGGGTGGTCTCACTCGCCAGTACTGCGAAGTTGTTCGGTGACGGCGGTGGGGAGGGTGCCGATGGCGGCCACGGCGTTGGCCGGTGGCTGTGACGGCGTTGGCCGGTGGCGACGGCGTTGGAACGACGAGGGCGGCCCAGCGGCCATGGCGGCCCCGCCCCACCTGCGGCGACCGACTTCCTCATTGGCGTCGGCTCAGCTATCCGGCGAGCTCCGGTTGATCCGTGGGGCTGATCGCTCTGGTGTCTGCCTCATGTGTGCAGGTGTGGTGGGTGCGGCGTCGCCGTTTTGGGCTCCCTCCAATCTTTTGCGCAGCTCTGGTGGGTGCGGGGCGGTCGCACCCACCAGAGCTGCGCTTTAGTTTTGTCTGTGGGCGGTCCCATTCGCCAGTACTGCGCAGTTGTTCGGTGACGGCGGGGGCAAGGGTGCCGAGGGTGCCGATGGCTGCGTTGGCCGGTGGCGGTGGGGGGCGAGGGAACGACGACGGTGGCCCAGTGGCCACGGCGGCCCCGCCCCACCTGCGGCGACCGACTTCCTCATTGGCGTCGGCTCGCGGCTATGGGCATTCGCCACCAAGCACTGCGGGTGACCGACACTTAGCCCACGGAACCGCGACACGCCGATGACACGCGACACAGAGGTATTTTTCCTGTGTGCAAGTACTCCACAGGGGTGTGGATGACGCGCACGGATTGGCCGGTTTCCGCGCGTTTTCGAGGGGTTCGCTTGTGGATTATCTGTGGACTAACTCACCGATGAATGACATACTTGTAATACATCATCTTGGGGTCGCATCCATCGGTTTGCACTAGATGTAGTATTTATATATCGAACCGCTGGCAAGGTAGGCATAGGCGGAGCAGCCCGGAACACCACCGGACAGCCCGCTTTTTGAAGCCCTCCAATTCCTGAATATGCGTCGATTACAAGCTAAGAATTACAAGGGAAGAGGGACTATGACCGTCACGGTTTACACCAAGCCAGCATGCGTACAGTGCAACGCCACCTACCGGGCCTTGGACAAGAAGGGCATCACCTACCAAAGTGTGGATATCTCACAGGATCCAGCTGCTTTGGATCGGGTCCGTGCGCTGGGCTACATGCAGGCCCCAGTTGTCATCACCGAACAGGACCACTGGTCGGGGTTCCGCCCAGACAAGATCAACGAACTGGCCGAACTGAGCCATGCATCGGTCAGCTCGGTCGCCTGATCTGAGAGGAAACGGATCTCTCCTCGACCAGATGGCCAGCGAGCCGTCGTCGGGAAGCATCCACCCGGACATGACCCTCGCAGCAGTGGACACCTCACCAACCGCACCGGTTCCTGGCGAACCGGGCGGAGTGACCAATGCCCGGCTGATCTATTTCTCGTCGTCCTCGGATAACACCCACCGGTTCGTGCAGAAGCTGGACGCAGCAATGGATGTGGAGTCTGCGCGAATGCCGCTGCTGACACGGAATCCGACGCTCAAAGCACTACGGCCGTTTGTGCTGGTCCTCCCCACTTATGGAGGCGTCTCCGGACGGGGTGCAGTACCTAAACAGGTGATCAAGTTCCTCAACGACGAGGGAAACAGATCATTGATCCGGGGCGTCGTCGGCGCCGGGAACACCAACTTCGGGGAAACCTACTGCCTGGCGGCGGACATCATCGCCGCCAAATGTGGGGTACCCGTTCTATACAGATTTGAACTGATGGGAACGTCCGAGGACGTTGACCGCGTAGCCCAAGGATTGGAAGCGTTTTGGATATGACTGTTGCAGAGACAGAGACAGAGACCACGGGAGCAGGCGGCACCGCCGCACCTCAGCTTGAGCGGTTCCACGGCATGGGCTATCACGAGCTCAACGCCATGCTGAACCTCTACGGTCCCAACGGAGAGATCCAGTTTGAGGCCGATCGCGAGGCTGCACACCAGTACTTCCTGCAGCACGTCAACAACAACACGGTGTTCTTCCACGACCTCGAGGAGAAGCTCGACTACCTCGTGAAGAACGAGTACTACGAGCGGGAAACCCTCGACCAGTACTCAATGAACTTCATCCGCGACCTCTACAAGCGCGCGTACACAAAGAAGTTCCGCTTCGAGACGTTCCTTGGCGCCTTCAAGTTCTACACCTCCTACACGCTGAAGACGTTCGACGGCAAGCGTTTCCTGGAGCGCTATGAGGACCGCGTCTGCATGGTGGCACTCCACCTGGCCCGCGGCGACCAGCAGTTGGCGCTGCAGATGGTCGACGAGATCATTGAGGGTCGTTTCCAGCCGGCCACCCCCACCTTCCTCAACGCCGGCAAGCGCCAGCGCGGTGAGCTGGTCTCCTGCTTCCTGCTTCGCATCGAAGACAACATGGAGTCCATTGGCCGGTCCATCAACTCGGCGCTGCAGCTCTCCAAGCGGGGCGGCGGTGTGGCCTTCGCGCTGACCAACATCCGCGAGGTCGGTGCGCCGATCAAGCAGATCGAGAACCAGTCCTCGGGTGTTATCCCCGTGATGAAGCTTCTTGAGGACAGCTTCTCCTACGCCAACCAGCTGGGAGCCCGCCAGGGTGCGGGAGCCGTGTACCTGCACGCGCACCACCCGGACATCTACCGCTTCCTCGACACTAAGCGTGAGAACGCTGACGAGAAGATCCGGATCAAGACCCTCTCACTCGGCGTAGTGATCCCTGACATCACCTTCGAACTGGCGAAGAAGGACGAGGACATGTACCTGTTCTCGCCCTACGACGTCGAAAAGGTGTACGGCATGCCGTTCTCCGACGTCTCGGTCACCGAGAAGTACTACGAAATGGTTGACGACGCCCGGATCAAGAAGACCAAGATCAAGGCCCGCGACTTCTTCCAGACTCTTGCGGAGATCCAGTTCGAGTCCGGCTACCCGTACATCATGTTCGAGGACACGGTGAACCGGGCCAACCCGATCGACGGCAAGATCATCATGTCCAACCTGTGCTCCGAGATCCTCCAGGTCTCGCAGCCCACGACGTACCACGATGATCTGTCCTACGACGAGACCGGCAAGGACATCTCCTGCAACCTGGGTTCGCTGAACATTGCGAAGACCATGGATTCGCCGGACTTCGGTTTGACCATCGAGACGGCTATCCGGTCGTTGTCGGCGGTGTCGGACATGTCCAACATCGTTTCAGTACCATCGATCGCCCGCGGCAATGACCAGAGCCACGCCATCGGTCTCGGCCAGATGAACCTGCACGGTTACCTGGCTCGTGAGCGGGTCCACTACGGGTCCGAAGAGGGCCTGGACTTCACCAACATTTACTTCTATTCGGTGGTGTACCACGCAGTGCGCGCGTCCAACCGGTTGGCGATTCAGACCGGCACAACGTTCGGTGGCTTCGAGAAGTCCAAGTACGCCTCCGGCGAGTTCTTCGACAAGTATACGAACCAGGAATGGGTTCCGCAGACGGAGAAGGTTGCCGAGTTGTTCAAGGGCATCCACATTCCTACCCAAAAGGACTGGAGCGCGCTGAAGGCTTCGGTGATGGAGCACGGCATCTACAACCAGAACCTGCAGGCGGTGCCGCCGACCGGTTCGATCAGCTACATCAACAACTCCACCTCGTCGATCCACCCGGTGGCGTCGAAGATCGAGATCCGGAAGGAAGGCAAGCTGGGCCGCGTTTACTACCCGGCGCCGTACCTGACGAACGACAACCTCGAGTACTACCAGGACGCGTACGAGATTGGCTTCGAGAAGGTCATCGACACCTACGCGGCCGCCACACAGCACGTGGATCAGGGCCTGTCGCTGACGTTGTTCTTCAAGGACACCGCCACCACGCGTGACATCAACAAGGCCCAGATCTACGCCTGGAAGAAGGGCATCAAAACCATCTACTACATCCGTCTCCGCCAGCTCGCGCTGGAAGGGACTGAGGTGGAGGGCTGCGTCAGCTGTATGTTGTAACCGATATCGGTTGATATTTGCTTGGGTACGACGGCGGGTCCTCGCCCGTCGTCGTACGCTTTATCTAGGAACTAACCCACCATTTAGGGGATGACATGACCGAGAAGGTCAAGCTGCTTAGCCACGTTGAGGCAATCAACTGGAACCGCATCCAGGACGACAAGGACGTGGATGTCTGGAATCGTCTGGTCAACAACTTCTGGCTGCCGGAGAAGGTGCCGCTGTCGAATGATGTGCAGTCGTGGGCGACGCTGACTCCTGACGAGCAGCAGCTCACCATGCGCGTCTTCACGGGTCTGACCCTGCTGGACACGATCCAGGGCACCGTTGGCGCTGTCAGCCTGATCCCCGATGCGATCACTCCGCACGAAGAGGCCGTGTACACGAACATCGCGTTTATGGAGTCGGTGCACGCCAAGAGCTATTCCTCGATTTTCTCCACGCTGGCTTCCACCAAGGAGATCGACGAGGCGTTTCGCTGGTCGACGGAGAATGAGAATCTGCAGCGCAAGGCGGAGATTGTCATGAACTACTACCGCGGTGACGATCCCCTGAAGCGCAAGGTGGCGTCGACGCTGCTCGAGAGTTTCCTCTTCTACTCAGGCTTCTACCTGCCGATGTACTGGTCCTCCAGGGCGAAGCTGACCAATACGGCTGACCTGATCCGTCTGATCATCCGCGATGAAGCTGTTCACGGCTACTACATCGGCTACAAGTTCCAGAAGGGGCTTGAGAAGGAGACCGCTGAGCGGAAGCAGGAGATCAAGGACTACACGTTCGAACTGCTGTTCGAGCTGTACGAAAACGAAGTGCAGTACACCCACGATCTTTACGACTCCGTCGGCTTGGCCGAGGACGTCAAGAAATTCCTGCACTACAACGCCAATAAGGCGCTGATGAACCTCGGTTACGAAGCCATGTTCCCGGCGTCGGTCACCGATGTGAATCCTGCGATCCTGTCGGCGCTGTCACCGAACGCCGACGAGAACCACGACTTCTTCTCCGGATCAGGCTCGTCTTATGTGATTGGTAAGGCAGTCAACACCGAGGACGACGACTGGGACTTCTAGTCTGCTGTCTATGTCTGATCTGAGTTTTTCTGTGAGGTCGGAGGCGAGGTGGCGGTTCGCGCATCGATTCAGTCCCGTATCCGAGCTGCGTGCGAGATTCTACAGAAGGTGGCCATTTCCCACCCTAAATGGCCACCTTCTACGGTAGTTTGGCCAACTGTATCGTGCAGTTCTCAACAGGTTCCAAGTATCTATCAGAGGGTGCAGTCGGCCCAATCTGTCCAGTCAAAGTTCGGCGACGGCGTGGCGGGGCTGTTCCTTCAGAGGGTGAACTCGGTCCATGGCGGGTAGTTTCGGTGGCGGTCGGAAAATTGAGCCGTTGTGACGGCGGCAGGTTTCAGCGGTCGTTGCAACAGTTTAGGAGTCTGTCGGTGGTGAGAGGAGACTCGCGAGCTGCTCGGCGGGGCTTTGACAGCCTAGAATTTCTCGTGGTCGGCGGTTGAGCCCAGGTAGCTGACCTCGGGGCGTCATCGGATCTCATGCCCGAAGCCTGCAAGCGGACTGTGGGTTGGAGGCCTTTTAGGGTTGCCAGGAACTGCTTCTCCTGACCGGCACATTCGGACATCCCACGGATGAGCCGACCAACAAGTGAGCAGTGAGCTTGGCGGAAGGAGTCACCCTCCCTGAAAGTGACATTGCACAGCCCTTCGTCAGCCTTGATGGTCCCCTCGTGCTTGTCGGCCAGCTAGAGCAGGTCTGGTGCCGACGCGCCCAAATTGAGCGTTTTGCACACTACTCCGCCTCACTCCAGTGTTGAACCAAAGTTGAGCCGCCTTGACTCGGCTGTGGCTCTGCCGGAGTGCGTTGGGTCGGGAACGCCTACAGGCAGCGCGGCTGGAACGTCGGATCCGCTGGGCCCTTCTGCGCAAGAGCATGAGACACCAGCCGGTGCACCACCGGATCGTTGGGAGCCTGGTCATGCTCGACCAGGTCCAGCGCGCATTTGTCCTGAATGGTGATGTTGGTGACCTGCTGAGCTCGCCCGTCGAGGAACTGGCTGGTGTACGGCGTTACAACCTCGTCGTACTTCGTGCTGATCACCGTGTACGACGGACCATTCACCGTGTCACCGATCGAGTTCAGCTCAGTCAGGAAAGGTGAACCAGCCTGCTGATCGGAACATGCCTGGCAGAGGGAGTTGGAGTCAGACGCAGCGAGCGACGGGTCCTCATCGGCAGGCACGAGTAGTCCCTCGGTGCCATGGTTGGAGGGAGCGATTCCGACCAGGTGGTTGACCTTCTTGGCGCCGCCGAGGAACCCGATGTAGTAGCGCGGCATCATGCCCCCCTGGCTGTGGCCGACCAGATCGACCTTCTCCGCTCCAGTAGCACCCAGCACAGCGTTGACGAACGAGCCAAGCTCCGCGGCAGAATCAGCTACCGGGCCGGTGGCATCGATGTTGTTGGTGGTGCCGTAGTTGAGGGCGAAGACACAGTAACCCTGCCCGGCGAGGACCGGAGAGAGCGTGGACCAGTTCTTGAGCATGCTTTCGAACGTTCCGGGCACGAGGATGACGGGGTACGGGTGTTCGGCGCTCGGCTGGCAGGACCAGTTGTTCGCGCCGGGCGGGGAAATGTCCTCGGTATCGGCTGTGGCAGGCGGCGCCCCGGCTAGGCTTCCGCCAAGCAGGGCCAGAGTGGCAAGGAATGTCGAAAAACGGTGGGGCATGCGCTGAAACCTCTTCGTATCATCGAAGCTCCCCGGACGGGAGCATGCACCGCACAAACGATAGCTACTGGCCGGTAACCTTCGCAACACTAATGGGAATATGTGCATGCTCCGGCAACCGCACGCCGTCGTGCCGCGCCAATGTCGAAGCCCACCAGACGAAGGCCTGAATCTGCCTGTCAGAGAACGAATTCGTCCACAAAAGGCAGTGCTGCACTAGTTCGCTGTAGTCGGTCACCCGGAGTCTGAAAGGCCAAACTGAATTCGTGTCGACGCCGCTATGGATGCAATGCTCCGCGACATAGGCGCACCGGCCGTACCCTGGGACGTGGTAGTGGATTTCGGAAGTTTGGGGGGGATCGCGGACGATAACTGTCACTTAATGGCCGTGATTGCGCCCGGTGGTCAGGGCGTGTCTGGCGGCGCGTCCTGTGGCACTACTGCCGTTGAACTTTTCATGGCAACAGATATTTCTGTGAATGCCGGTGGTGACGTCGAGTCAGCTCAACAATTGTTTGCTGTAGATAGTGGCGTACGTTTCGGTCGTGGGGCGCGCCTAGCGGCAGAATGTTTTGCTCGGTTCCAGTGGTTGACTGAATGACGTCACTGCCTGCAGGGGTGATGGTGAATAGCCGTCTCTTTTGTTCGACCGCAGGTTGAGAGTGGGAGATGAAGCCTCCGGTTTCGAGATTGTCCAGGATCCTGGTCATGGTTTGTGGTTGGACCCGGACGCGGCGGGCAATGTCAGCTTGGGTTCCCGCGCCTTGCAGGGTAATCACCAGCAGTACGGTCAGCCCCGCGTGAGTTATCCCAAAGATGGCGAGTTCCTTGTTCCACGCGTTTTCTACGAGCCGGGTAGCGGTCAGCAGAAGGCGGCTTGTTGACCATTGATCCAAGTCCAGCTCCTGCATCGCTTCGAAACTCCTATTTGCTCAATAGCCGGTCGGCTATTGGTGCCGGTATTTGTTGACCATGGGGCAGTCGAAGGGGTCGCGGGCTGCGAGTCCTACCCGGTTGAGGTAGGAGACCACTGCACCGTAGGACGCGGCGACGCCGACCTCGGTGTAGGGGACTTTGAGGCGTTCACAGTGTTCGCGGACGATCAGGGCCGCCTGGCGCAGGTGCGGGCGTGGCATGTCCGGGAACAGGTGGTGCTCAATCTGGAAGTTCAGCCCGCCGAAGGCGTTGTTGACGAACGATCCGCCCTTGATGTTTCGTGAGGTGAGGACCTGTTTCTGGAAGAAGTCGAGTTTGCTGTTTTTCGGGATGATCGGCATGCCCTTGTGGTTGGGGGCGAAGGACGCACCCATGTAGATCCCGAACACGGCCATCTGCACGCCGATGAAGGCAAACGCCATGCCGACGGGCAGGAACCAGAACAGGACGCCCAGGTAGGCGCCGAACCGGACCGCGAGGAGCGCGAGTTCAATCCAGCGGCCCTGGACGGCTCCGGGGCGGAACAGGGTGCCGATGGATTTGGCGTGCAGGTTCAGTCCCTCGAGGGTGAGTAGGGGGAAGAAGAGGTAGCCCTGGCGGCGGGTGATCCAGGCGTGGAGGCCCTTGGCTTTCGCGGCGTCTTCTTCGATGAAGGAAATGGTGTCGATCTCGATGTCGGGGTCCTTGCCCAGCACGTTGGGATCGTTGTGGTGGCGGGTGTGTTTGTTCATCCACCATTGGTAGCTGATGCCGACGACGCCGGCTGCCAGGATCCGCCCGGACCAGTCGTTCGCGCTGCGGGTCTTGAAGATCTGCCGGTGGGACGCTTCGTGGGCCAGAAACGCTAGCTGGGTAAAGACGATGCCGAGCACTGCGGCGATGAGCAACTGGAACCAGGTGTCACCGAGCAGGGCGAATCCGGTCCAGGCGGCGCCCATGGTCAGCGCCAGCACGGCGAAGACCGAGACGTAGTATCGGCGGCGACGGTTCAGCAGCCCCTCTTTGCGCACCTGCTTGAGCAGGATGGAATAGGAGGCGACAATGTCGTTAGGCTTCGAAACGCGCACACTACGGGTAGGGGCGGCAATACTCATTGGTTGTTCCTTAGTGGACGAGACCCCCACGGTCGGTGCTGGAAACCGTCGGGGTCCTGGTGGTGAGCGGGACCCCGACGGTTTGGCGTTGCTTTAGGTCCGGCTGGCGGTGTCGTGCTCCCGCTTCCGGCTGAGGATCAGGGCCAGACCGATCATCGCGACACCGAGGAATAGGTGCAGCCAGTTATCCGCGTCGTTCAACGGAACGAAGTTAGCGTCGGAGTTCTGGTCAATCACTAGCCCGTAGATCCAGAGCACCAGGTAAATCACTCCTCCAACGAGGAGGTAATTTTTGGCGTTCGAATAGGTGCGGGCAAGGACCAATCCCGCGACGCCGAACAGTAAGTGGACGATGTTATGCAGGATCGAAACCTGGAACGTTCCGAGCAGAAACGCTTCGGACTCGTGTCCTGCCATGTCCATTTGGTCCATCTGACTGGTGACCCCGGGGATGAAGCCAAGGATGCCGACTAGCAGAAACACCGCCCCGATAGTCATTGCAGCTTTCTGCATGGTCGTCTTCTCGCGAGTGCTATTAACCTGATTGCTATGGGCGGTCATGATGTCCTCCTAGAGAAAATTTGTGTTCGGATTCCTTGGATCCTGGCGGGCGTTAGATGGGGCCGCTGGTCCCGGGGCTCCTGGTTTCAGTGCCGGCAGTTTGGCTGGACTGGATGTTGTCTTTTGCGTCCTGTGTCTTATCCTTCAGGTCGGAGGCGGCGCCGGTACCTTCGTCCTTGACTGTTTGAGCTGATTCAGTTGCTGTTTCCTTGACGGAATCCATTGCTTCCTGGGCCGGCTCTTTCATGTCTTCCATGACCTGCTTGGCGGACTCGGTGATTTCGCTTGTCAGCGGCTGTGCTTTGTCCTTCAGGGCTGACGCGGCTTCCTTTTCCTTCTCGCTTGCTGGGATCAGCGACGCGATAAGCATGCCGGCTCCGAAGGCAATCAGTCCTGCGGCAAGGGGGTTGCCCTTGGCTTTATCGCTGAGCTGATGGGGCGCGTCGTGCACGGCGTTACCGGCGTCGTGGACTGCGGACTTTGCGGAGTCTCCGGCATTTCCGGCTGATCCCATGACTCCAGTTTTGACGTTGTCAGCGGAACCCATGATTTTATCCTTTACGTTACCGACGGCGCCCTTGACTTTGTCTGTCTGACGTTGGGCGATATTGGAGGGGTTGACTTTATCGGCCACGGCATCGACGTTCGTTCCGAGGTCGGCCCGGGTCAATTCGATTTCTGCGCGGATTTGTTCTGGTGTCTTGTTCATGGAGTGTGTTCACCTGGTTTCAGTGTGGGAGGGAGTTCTTTGAGGGTCTCAGCGGTGTCCGGCATTCCGCGGACGGCTTTGAGTTCCTTCTTGCCTTTGGAGGCAAGAACGGCGGCAACAATGCCCCACAGCACGGCAATGATGACCGAGGACCAACCGAGACCGATCAGATCCCCCAATCCCCACATCAGAGCCAAAGACAGGAAAAGCAGAACAAAGTGCCCTGCTATCCCAGCGCCGCCGAGCATTCCCGCGCCCTTACCTGCCTGGGTACCGGTTTCGCGGAGCTCAGCTTTAGCGAGTTCCAGTTCCTGGCGCATCAGGGTAGAAATGTCACGGCTGACCTCGCCTAGGAGGCTGCCCAAGGATTCGTGTTCGGCCTTTTCGTGAGCCTCGCTGGGGGGCGGTTGCCCAGGGGTGTACGATGAGCCGCTTGTTGGTGGGTAGCTCATTAGCGAATCTCTCGTCGGCCGGGAAGGTCGCCGATTGGTGGTGTTCCCGGCGCGATGGTCGGATAGGTATCTGCCGGATCCAGTACCTGCGTATCAGGTACCGCGGGGGCGGCATGGGCCGGAATCCGTGTTCCAGCTGGCGGCGTCATCGCCGTCTGCGATGGTGGCCCACTCTGGGTACCAACGGAAGTGTTGCCTGAACCGGAACCGTCGGATCCGCCCAGATTTCGGGCCAGACGCCCTGCCACGAGTCCGGCGCCAGCGGCCATCACCAAGAAGGTTCCCGGATGGGACCGAGCATAACCTTTGACCTCATTGAGCAGCGAACCCGGGTCGCGGCCCTCAAGCCAACCGGCAGCGGATCCCGTTCGATCAGCAGCCTGCTGCACCAACTGCTTTGCCGGCCCTTCGTCCTCAGTTTTGTCGGCCATGGATCGCAGTTCATCACTCAACGCCCGCAAGCCCTCGGTGACTTTCTGCTGCTGATCTCCCGCTTGACTCTTCAAATCCGAGCCCAATTCGCCTAGCAAGTTCTTCGCCTGGGTGCCTGCCTCGGAGGCAACATTCTTCACCTCGGAAGCAGTGGTCTGCGCGACTCCCTTCGCCGCATCCGTACCCTCCTGACCAAGATTTTTTGCTTCATCCTTCGCCTGGGTCGATGACGACTGAGCACTGCCTGAGGTGCCGACCCTTTCCGTAGGCGGTACGGGAATGACCGGGTCTTCCGACCAATTTTGGGTACTCATAGTGTTCTCCTTTGGTACGGGGCCGAGTGTGGAAAACCCGGCCTTATCGGTGTGGCGTTCGGTATGACGCGGATTGTGTACGAGAAGGCGGCTGGTGCTCGCGGCACGTTACCATTCTTTACTCCACACAAGTTGTCAAGATTCTGGTGCGCTTGCCGGTGGGGCCCGGGGCCCTAACTACCGGAAGAACAGCATGCTTAGCTTTACAGTTAAAGATAAGCACGCTTATCAGTTCTTCGCAAGAGCTGGAATGTCGTCGATTGTCGTCTGGGTGTGTTCGCGGTGGCGATGAATAGATCCACGCTGGTGACCGTGTGCTCAACCGGTTTTTTATTGATTCGATGGGGTTTAGGTTGGAGGGTCTGACCCTGCGTTCGGGTCGAGTCAGCGTCGCGTGGAAATGTCCGCTGAGCGCAATACTCGTTGTTGGGCTCCCAAGACAATGAGGGCGGCGCTGGGTGCAGGCAGTATTCACTGCAGTCTTCCGAGCTGATTCTGGGCTCTCGCCAACTCCGCCGGAGCACCCGCACCCAACTCGGTAGCCCTCGTCCAGCAATGCGCTGTCAATCCCTACTGCAGACTCGGCGAACCAGGTCAATCAGTATCCGGGACTTCTGGAATCGTCTACACCAGCAGTGCCCATGCGAGTGTGGTCATCCTTTTTGTTCTTCTTGAGGCCCGCCAGGCCCGCCAGGCCCGCCAGACCAAGAAGGCCGAAGAGACCCCACAGGCACGCGTCCCCCTTTTGTCGTCGCTTTCCGGGTCTGCTGAATGGGGGGGGCGTTTCGTCCGCGGCATTGGCGGGATTTGATAGTCGATGAACTCAACGCCGCCTCCAAGGTACGGTCCTCGCGATCACAACCGCGTTGGGCGTGGCGATCCTGGCCGTTGAACGCTTAGTCCGTTGGCAGTTGAGTCGGTTTACTCCAACCCGGCACGCACCGCGTCGTCGAGGCGGCCGCCCCAGGTCAGGGGTGCAGCAATCCGGAACCGCCGTCCAGTGACAACCTCGGGAAAAATGCCGACGAAATGGTCCTTTGTGCCGGCTTCCCACGGGACAAGCAATCGCCCGACGGAGTTGAGTACGTCGGGTGTCCGCTCAAGCTTGTTGGCAGGACCCTTGACGACGACGCTCCAGGCGACCCCGCCATGCTCACTGGTTCCGTCAATTTCCAAAGCGACCCGCTTACCCAAGGCAGAGGCCAGCTTGGTGCCATGGCTCGTCCGAAAAACCAACCTATCATGATCAACCTTGTAGTTGAGCGGAAAGATTTCGGGCTGATCGTTGGCCCACACGGCGAGGCGACCAAACGCTGTCAGCCGTAGAAGTTCCCAGCACTCGTCGGAGGACAGGGTGTCGGTCTCGGGCACGGGCGCTTCAGTAGTCATGGGTTCGAGCCTATGGCCCCAGCGAATAGGCTCCTAGGGCCAAAAGACCCACCCCAACCGCCCAGTTATTTTAGCAACGCAACGTCAGAGACCAGATCGATGTGCGACTGCATCGCGGCCGCTGCTGCCGCCGAATCGCCGGCACGAATCGCCTCCGCAATCACCCGGTGCGACCTGAGCGACTGCTCCGGCCGGCCTGGCTGACCCAACGACTCAATCCGCGTCTCCAGTACCAGTTCGGCGATAAACGCCATCAGTTGTGCCAGCACAGGGGAGTGGGCAGCAGCCGTGACCGCCTGGTGGAACAACTCATCGCCGAGAGTGCCGCGATCTCCCGCGGCAATTTCAGTAGCCATCGCATCCAACGCGGCATCGATGGCAGTCAGGTCCGCCTCGGTCCGCCGATCGGCAGCCAGCGATGCAAGCTTCACCTCAAGAGTGCTGCGCGCTTCCGCAATCTCCGGCAGCCGGGACTGGTGTTCCCGCAGTTTTCTGATCACCGTCGCCAGGGAAGGCCGGTACACCAGCACCGCCCCGGTGCCGTGCTGGACGTCAATAATCCCCAGCACCTCAAGTGCCACCAGCGCCTGAGCCAACGTGGCCCTCGACACCCCCAGCTGTTCGGCGAGGATCCGCTCAGCCGGCAGGAGATCGCCTGGACCCAGCTGGGCTTCCTCGATGTACACCAGGATCTGCTCCACCAGTTGCTCGTACAGCCGGGGCCGCGGTGCGCGGGCGAGCTGCCGGGGGTCGGGCAGTGCGTTCATCAGCGGTCCTCAACGTCAGCGGGGAGATGTCATGCCAGTGTAGGGGCCGGGCAGGTCACAATTGACAAATGGATCAGTGTCTAACAGTCTAGTCCAGTGCGCAGGTAACGTGCGTCACATCACACTTTCACCGGCGAAAGAAGACCCATGTCCGTCCAACTCCTCTCCATCATCATCCTGGCAGCGATGTTCCTCATCGCCACGCTGCTGCCCGTCAACATGGGCGCCCTCGCCTTCGTCGGCGCTTTCCTGCTGGGTGCGGTCTTCCTCGGCATGGAAACCGATGACATCATCGCCAACTTCCCCGGTGGCCTATTCCTCACCCTGGTCGGCGTCACCTACCTCTTCGCGATAGCTCAAAACAACGGCACCATCGATCTCCTCGTCAACGGCGCCGTCAAACTGGTCCGTAGCCGGGTGGCACTCATCCCGTGGATCATGTTCATCATCACCGGTGTCATCACGGCAGTCGGCGCCCTCGGCCCCGCGGCCGTCGCCATCATGGCGCCCGTCGCCCTCGGCTTCGCCGCGAAGCACAAGATCAGTCCCCTCCTGATGGGCATGATGGTGGTCCACGGCGCACAGGCCGGCGGTTTTTCGCCCATCGCTGTCTACGGCGTCATCGTCAACGGCATCGTCGCCGACACCGGCTTCGACTACAGCCCCATGGCTCTCTTCCTCTCCAGCCTGATCTTCAACTTCCTTATCGCCGTTGTCCTGTTCCTCGTTCTCGGCGGCAGGAAACTGTTCTCCGCACGGGTTGAACAGTTCGTCGAAGGCGCGGCCGACGCCCGGATGCGCGCCAGTGTTGGTGCCCGCGCCTCGGGCGCCGACGTCGACTTCCGTGGCACCGGTTCCGGTACCGACTCCATGAAGGGCAAGACCAACACCAACCCAACTATCAACGACGACGGCGCTGTCGCCACCGAGGGCAAGCAGGCCCTGGCGCAGTACGCCACCATTGCCGGCCTGATCGTCCTCGCCGTTGTGGCGCTGGGCTTCAAGGTCGACGTCGGCTTCGTCGCCATCACCGTCGCCGTCGCCCTGGCGCTGATCTCACCACGGTCACAAAAGGGCGCCGTCGAAAAGATCAGCTGGTCAACGGTCCTCCTGATCTGCGGCATGCTGACCTTCGTTGGTGTCCTGCAGGAAGCCGGCACCATCGAATACGTCTCGGACGGCGTCGCCAGCCTGGGCATGCCGCTGCTTGCGGCCCTGCTGATCTGCTACATCGGTGCAGTCGTCTCCGCGTTCGCTTCCTCCACAGCGATCCTCGCCGCGTTGATTCCGCTGGCCATCCCGTTCCTGGAATCGGGTGAAATCGGTGCGATCGGCGTCATTGCCGCCCTCTCCATCGCCTCCACAGTGGTCGACGTGTCCCCGTTCTCCACCAACGGCGCGCTCGTGCTCGCGAACGCCCCCGAAGGCACCGACAGGGACCGCTTCTACAAGCAGATCCTTGCCTACGGTGGCATCGTCGTCGTCGTCGGACCGCTAGTCGCCTGGCTGGTCCTGGTGGTTCCGGGCTGGCTCTAAGCCCTGAACCACCGGCAACCGGAAACCCCATTGAGCGGAAAGACCACCATGACCACAGCTACTACCAGCCCCGCAGAGCGGTCCGGCCCACTCGTTGGCACCCTCGTGGTGGACCTGAGCCGCGCGTTGGCGGGCCCGCACGCCGGAATGATGCTGGCCGACCTCGGCGCCCGCGTGATCAAGGTGGAGAACCCCGGTTCCGGCGATGATACCCGCGGCTGGGGCCCACCCTTCGTGGGCCCCGACGACAACCCCCAGGCCACCTACTTCCTGTCCTGCAACAGGAACAAGGAATCCATCGGCCTGGATCTGAAGAGCGACGATGGAAAGAAGGTCCTGACCGCGCTGCTGCAACGGGCCGACGTCGTCGTCGAAAACTTCCGGCCGGGCGTCCTGGACCGGCTAGGGTTCTCCACCGAGGTCATGCACCAGCTCAACCCCCGGCTGGTCATCCTCTCCATCACGGGATTCGGGCACGACGGCCCCGAGTCCAGCAGGAGTGGCTACGACCAGATCCTGCAGGGCGAGGCCGGCCTGATGTCGCTCACCGGGCCCGGTCCGGATGACCCGCAGCGCGTCGGCGTGCCAATCGCCGACCTCCTCTCTGGAATGTACGGGGCATACGGCGCGCTGGCCGCACTCCTGGAACGGGAGAAGACCGGCAAGGGCCAGGTGGTGCGGACGTCGCTGCTCGCCGCGCTGATCGGCGTCCACGCCTTCCAGGGCACCAGAACCACCGTCGCCGGCGAGGTTCCGAAGGCGCAGGGCAACCACCACCCGTCCATCGCGCCCTATGGCCTCTTCGGCTGCGACGCCGGCAAGGTCCAGATCAGCGTCGGCAGCGAAAAGCTGTGGCACACGTTCGCCACGACGTTCGGGATCGACGCGGGCCGTGCCGAGTTCGCCAGCAACGGCGACCGCGTGCGGAACCGTGACCTGCTGATCGGCGAGATTGAAACGGCCTTCGCCGCATACGAGTCCGAGCCCCTGCTGGCGAAGCTCAACGAAGCCGGCATCCCGGCGGGCAAGGTCCGGTCCCTCGACGAGGTGTACGAATGGGAGCAGGTGAAGTCGCAGGGCCTACTGATCGACGTCGAGCACCAGCTACTGGGCACGGTGAGCCTCCCCGGCCCGCCGCTGCGGTTCTTCGATGGCGCGGAGCAGGAAACCACCAACTCCACCCACACGGCGCCGCCACTGCTGGACCAGGATGGCGCCGACATCCGGCGCTGGCTGGACGACGCCCTGGCGAAGGACTCCTAGCATGTCTGTGGCCCAGCCGGTGCGCCATCTGTCGGCGGCGGAACTGATCGACGTCGTGCTCGACCCGGGCACCTTCATCTCCTGGGATGGCCCAGTGGCCGGGCCGCATCACGACGACGGGTATGAACGTGAGCTGCAGGCGGCCCGCGACAGAAGCGGCGTTGACGAATCCGTGCTCACCGGCGAGGGCCTCATCCGCGGCCGGCGCGTGGCAGTGATCGTCTCGGAGTTCAGGTTCCTTGCCGGGTCCATCGGGCTGGCCGCCGCCAATCGGATTGTTGAGGCTGTCGAGCGTGCCACCCGTGAGAAGCTGCCCCTGTTGGCCGGACCCGCGTCGGGCGGGACCCGGATGCAGGAGGGCACGCTCGCGTTCCTCTCGATGGTGAAGATTTCGGCCGCGGTCCGCACCCACCGGCGGGCCCGGTTGCCGTACCTGGTGTACCTGAGGCATCCCACCACCGGCGGCGTCATGGCGTCCTGGGGCTCACTCGGCCACGTGACAGTCGCGGAGCCGGGAGCCCTGCTCGGTTTCCTCGGCCCGCGGGTCTACGAGGCGCTGTACGGCACCCCGTTCCCCGAGAAGGTGCAGGTCGCAGAAAACCTCTACGACAAGGGGCTGATTGATGCCGTGGTCCCTCCGGAACTACTACCTGAGATCGTTGACCGGGCGTTGAACGTGCTGACCCGGCGGGCCAGCGAGCCCGTGGCGCTACCGGCAACCGTCGACGTCGTACCCTCCCCGGTCGGTGCCTGGACCTCCATCGAGATCTCCCGTAACCGGCGTCGACCCGATCTGTGGCGGCTGCTCGGCTGGGCTGCCCAGGATGTGCTGCCGCTCAACGGCACCGGCCAGGGCGAAAAGGATCCCGGCCTGCAATTGGCGCTGGCCCGCTTCGGCAGCCAGTCCTGCGTGGTGCTCGGCCATAACCGGTCCCGATCCACTTCGGAGAGTGCAATGGGACCCGCGTCGCTGCGCGAGGCTCGACGCGGGATGAGACTGGCCGAGGAACTCGGACTGCCGTTGCTGACGGTGATCGATACGGCCGGCGCGGCCCTGTCCAGGGAAGCCGAGGAGGGCGGCCTTGCCGGCGAAATCGCCCGTTCTCTCTATGACCTCATCGGGCTGCGGTCGCCGACGGTCTCGGTGCTGCTCGGCCAGGGTGCCGGCGGGGGAGCGTTGGCGCTTCTCCCGGCAGACCGCACCATCGCCGCCCACCACGCGTGGCTGTCGCCGCTCCCGCCCGAAGGGGCGAGCGCCATCATGCACCGCAGCACCGAGTTCGCACCGGCGCTGTCCGAGGCGCAGGGCGTCAACGTGGCCTCGCTGCACGCCAATGGTCTGGTCGACCACATCGTGGACGAGCGCGACGACGCCGCAGACGAAGCCAAAGCCTTCTGCCGGCGGATGGGCGCGGCCATCGAGTACGAGCTGTCGGCGCTGGCCGGGGCAGCCATCGACGGGCTGCTGACGACCAGAACAGCCAAGTACCGCGGCCTCGGACTGTGAAATGGCCCTGCCTTTGTTGCGGGTAGCCCGTCCGGATGGCATAGTTCGAACCGTGTGGGCCCCGACGACGCAGCAGCGTCGCTGGTCTCGAACCGCACACTTCACTTAACGGCGAGGTCTCATGTTGAACAGCACTACGCTCGGTCCGGCCGATTCCTCAGTGATGGATCAGGCGGGCTCCCCTCCTTTGACCGAGCTTCTTCTGCGGACCGCTGATGGGGAGCAACCGGCCTTCACGGCCCTGTACGAGGTCACCTGCAAACGGGTGTACGGGCTGGTGTTGCGGGTCATCAAGAACCCCGCAATCGCCGCGGAAGTGGTTCAGGAGGTCTACCTTCTCCTCTGGACGTCGGCCGGCCAGTTTGACGCCGATCGCGGGTCGCCGCAGAGCTGGATCTTCACTCTTGCTCACCGCCGGGCCGTCGACAGGGTGCGCAGTGAGCAGAGCTCGATCGGGAGGGATGCGGCGTACAGTCAGCGTGCGGCCGCTGTGGGGCAGGACAGTGTCGAGGATACGGTCCACCACACGATGATGTCTGAGAGCGTCAGGAAATGTCTGGCGTCTCTCACCCCTCGCCAGGCTGAGGCCATCAATCTTGCCTACTATGGGGGGCTCACGTATGTGCAGGTCGCCGAAACGCTACAGATCAAGCTACCCACGGCAAAGTCGCGAATCCAGGCTGGCCTGATCCGCCTTCGCAACGCGATGGAAGCCGACGGCTACGACGCGCACTCCCGATGAGCCTGGAGAGGAGATAATCGATGGATCCCTACCTGCAGCAGTGGTTCGCGCGCCTTGCCGCAGTGAACTCCGGCCTTGACTTCGACTCTGCCTGGATTTACTACACCGGCATCGGCGGTTCCTGCGATCTGGTCGAATTCACTGCGTACCTTCATGGTCTGATGCAACTTGACGACCTCCAGCGGGACATGGTCTCGCATGCCATCAATGAGATGCTCGACGACGTCAACTCACCGGTGCGGCGTGCCGCGTACACCACCGACGACATTTCCCTCGCGACCGGGGTTCCCGTCGAAAGCAGCTTCGACAGCTGGACGGATACGGCGCTGCGACGGCTCATGACGACGTCGGCCGCGTTATTCCCGATGGACCGGGACGAGGCCAGGCGGTTACGGTCACTGCGCCGCACCGGCCTGATGGAAACCGCCCGCGAGGAGCGGTTCGACAGGATCACCCGGGAGGCCCAGGCAGTCTTTCGCGTCAGTTCGGCCTCGATCGCGTTGATCAGCCAGCACCGCCAGTTCATCAAATCGGTGGCGGGCCCGATCGGCTCGAATGTCCCGCGCCGGGTTTCCTTCTGCGACCAGACCATTCGGAACAACCGGGTGCTGGTCGTTCCCGACGCGCTGGTCGACGGAAAATTCCGCGACAACCCTCTGGTGCAGCTGAAACCCCACATCAGGTTCTATGCAGGGCTTGCGCTCCGCGGGCCGGACGGTTGGCCCATCGGCACGTTATGCATTATCGATGATCGCCCGCGCAGCTTCTCCAGCACCGACGGACTGGTATTGGAGCGGTTGGCCGCCAAGGCCCAGGAAGAACTGGATTCATCACCGGCGTAGCCGCGGGTGCGAACCCTGTTCGCGGGCGCCAGGAGTGAAACGGGAAACATCGTGAGTGACGCGGGAGACTTTATCGATGCCGCCCTGCAGCGTGAGGCCTCGTGGGAACGGGCGGCGGACCAGGGCGATGGCCTCCGGGTCTACGGCTCGTCGGTGGGCGCCGTGCGCGGCACGGTCCGCGATGCGTTTCGCCGCTACCGGGGAATGGATCACGACGCCGTGCTGTCGCTGAGTTCCGAACTGTGGTC
The DNA here is from genome assembly GCF_054510815.1 of Arthrobacter glycogeni. Classification (NCBI taxonomy): domain Bacteria; kingdom Bacillati; phylum Actinomycetota; class Actinomycetes; order Micrococcales; family Micrococcaceae; genus Arthrobacter; species Arthrobacter glycogeni. Next base: position 13,990 of record NZ_JBTNDV010000017.1, on the reverse strand, counting down.
CGTCCCGGTGTTCGAGCGTCGGCTGGCGGCCGTCGTGGTGCTGCAATCGAAGGGGTCCCTCCTTCAGGTCACCGATCTGACCCGCATTGAAGGGTTCCTGAGGCTTGCGGGCCGAGCGGACCTCACCGACCAGCTTGCCATCGACGTGGTGGGTCCCCTGATTGATCGGTTGCCGCCACGGGACAGGGAGCGTGCGGCTGTCGTGCTGGACCGGTGGGCGAGCGACGTCGACCCCTGGCTCAGCCGGGCGGCGCTGCTTTCACCCCTGCGGCCCCTGCGTGCTGGCGGCGGGGACTGGGACGGCCATGTTCGGCGGGCCAAGGCAGCGAGAGCGGCGAGCCGGGAAGGAACAGGGCACGACGTCGTCGGCCAGGCCATTGAACTGATGGGCGCCGCATGGGCAAAGGCCCGGCCGGGGCTGAGCATCCCGCCGACATGACCGAGTGGTCCACCCGCGTAGAGTCGTAGGTGAGACGACGCCGTCGTCCAGCTATCAGAGGAGTACATCATGGGCCTGAGCGACACGATCAAGAACGCCATTGGAAAACTGGCTAGCGGCAACCGCGGAACCACGGGTGGACATGCCGGCGGCAGCACCGGTGGGAAAACTGGCGGCTCCGCGAGCGCGGGCATTACCTCCAAGATCCGTAGCTTCCTCAACCGGCGCTAAATCCGGGGGGCTTTTTTCATGGCAAGTTCGTACTACCGTTCCCTGGGTGAGAGCAGCTTCGAATCGACCATCCATGCTCAGGGCGCCTGGAACCCCAAGGAACAGCACATGGCGCCAGCTGCGGGGCTGCTGGCTCATTGCCTTGAGCAGTTCAGCCCCCGCCCGGATTTGCGGATGGCACGGCTGAGTTTTGACATTCTCGGGATGATTCCCGGCGGGTCGTTCGACGTCATCGTCAAGGTGGTCAGGCCTGGCAGGACCATTGAGCTGCTGGAAGCCGAGATGATCTCCGATGGACGGACGGTAATCCGTGCGAAGGCGTGGCGGCTCGCGAAGGCTGACAGCTCTGCCGTAGCGGCCATCGAGGACGCGCCGATGCCCGGACCTGAGTCGGCCGGCCCGTTTGCCGAGATGACCGCCTGGCCGGGCGGCTACATCGAATCGCTGGAGTTCCGTGTGGTGGATGGACACCGCCCCGGACGCGGGCGGGTCTGGCTGCGGACGCCGCACCAAGTGGTTGAAGATTTTCCGACAACGGACCTGGTCCGGCTGATCGGCCTGATCGACACCGCCAACGGCGTGTCAGCCCGCGTCGCACCGGGGCTGGGAAGCTGGATGTTCCCCAACCTTGACCTGCAGGTCCACCTGTACCGGGAACCGGCAGGCGAGTGGCTCGGCCTGGAGACGAGCGTCAGTTTTGGCACCGACGGCATTGGGCTGACCTCTGCGGTGCTGCATGACGTCGCCGGGCCCTTTGGGCGTGCCGAGCAGATTCTGACGATCAGGAAGTTGTAGCACTGCAACTAGGATGGAGTGGGGAAACACCACCAGTCGATCCAAAGGAGCACACACGATGGAATACCGGAAGCTTGGAAACAGCGGCACTGCCGTCTCGGCATATGCACTTGGCACCATGACCTTCGGGGCCGAAGCGGATGAGGCGACCTCGCATCAGATCCTGAGCGGCTACGTGGCGGCGGGTGGCAATTTCATCGACACCGCCGACGTGTACACGGCAGGCGCCTCGGAGACGATCATCGGCTCCTGGTTGGCCAAGAACCCGACCGAACGGGACCAGATGGTCCTGGCGTCGAAGGGCCGCTTCCCCATGGGCGAGGGCGTCAATGATCTGGGGTTGTCCCGCCGCCACCTCCGCCGGGCGCTGGACGACTCCCTTGCCCGGCTGGGAGTGGACCACATCGACCTGTACCAAGTGCACTCCTGGGATCCGTTGACCCCGCTCGAAGAGACCCTCGGCTTCCTCGAGGACTCGATCAGCAACGGCAAGATCGGGTACTACGGCTTCTCCAACTACCTGGGCTGGCAGCTGACCAAGGCCGTCATGATGGCGAAAATCCACGGCTGGAACGCACCGGTCACCCTGCAGCCCCAGTACAGTCTGCTGGTCCGCGAGATTGAGTCGGAAATCGTTCCGGCAGCGCTCGACGCCGGCATCGGTCTCCTGCCCTGGTCACCCCTCGGCGGCGGCTGGCTGACAGGCAAATACCAGCGCGACACCTCCCCGACCGGAGAGACCCGGCTCGGCGAGAACCCCGAGCGCGGAATGGAGGCCTGGAAGGAACGCAACGCCAAGGAACGCACCTGGCGCATCATCGACACGGTCGTGGAGATCGCCGCCGAGCGCGGAGTCACCGCGTCGCAGGTGGCCCTCGCCTGGGTTGCGCAGCAGCCGGCTGTCACGGCGGTGATCCTCGGTGCGCGGAACACCGCCCAGCTCACCGACAACCTGGGCGCCGACGTCGTGAAGCTCACCGCCGGGGAGGTTGACCGGCTGAGCACAGTCAGCGCTTCTGAGGTCGCAGACTACCCCTACGGTGTGCCGGGCCAGGAGCAGCGCAGCCGCATGCTCGACGGCGAGCGCTGACCCGGGGCGGGGGCGGGCGGCGGAATGTTCACGCCCCGTCAGCGGTTAGCAGTGAGTACCAACCCGTTGAGGGAACCTCAGAGAAAGGCCAGCACCATGGCAAAGGCAATGTGGAACAACGTGGTCATCGCGGAGTCAGACGAGACGGTCATGGTGGAGGGGAACCACTACTTCCCCCGGGACTCGGTCAAAACCGAATATCTCACCGACAGCGCCATGTCCACTGTGTGCCCGTGGAAGGGGACAGCGAGCTACTTCTCGCTGGAAGTCGACGGCACCGTCAACGACGACGCCGCCTGGACCTACCCCGAGCCGAAGGCCAAAGCGGAGAACATCCGCGATCATGTGGCCTTCTGGCGCGGAGTGACCGTCACCGACTGACCCGTTCCCGCCGGGGTCAGGGCAGCGGTGGCAGCCTGGTCCGATACAACCAGGGCTTCAATAACCCTGCGGCGTCGAAGCCTGCGACCCCGGCACAGACATTGTCCGCCACGGCGACCAGATCCGCGGTGGTGACGTTGCGGTGCCTGAACTGAGTGGTCCATGAGCGCAGCAACGTGAAGAAGAGCTGATCCCCGGCTGCCGTTCTGAGTGCATGCAGGGCGAGGGCGCCTCGCTTGTAGACCCGATCGTCGAACATGCGTACTGCCCCAGGATCGCCGATCACCAGGTCTTCCGGCTCGGCCGCCAGCTTGCGCCAGGCGTCTGCTGCTCGCTGCGCCGCCGAAAGGTTTCCCGACTTTTCGGACCACAGCCATTCGGCATAGGAGGCGAATCCCTCATGTAACCAAATGTCCCGCCAGGAATCCGCTGTCAGTGAGTTGCCGAACCACTGGTGGGACAGCTCATGGGCGATGAGCCGCTGGGATTCCCACCCGATGGTCAGGTGGTTCCGCCCAAGGATCGACAGTGACTGGGCTTCCAGCGGGATCTCCAGGACATCATCGGTGACCACCACCGTGTAGGCCTCAAAGGGATACGGCCCAAAGAGATCGATGAAGGTACTCATCATTTCCGGTTGGCGGACCAGGGCACGGCGTGCAGTCTCGCGTAACCCGGCCGGTGCGGCAGTGAACTGGGGGACGGGGGAGGTGCTGGAGCGGTCCAGCTGGTATCGCCCGATCTGCACCGTCGCCAGGTAGGTCGCCATCGGTTCGGGCTGGTCGTACACCCAGGTGCCGCGGCTGGACCGGGGGGTGTGGGAAACCAGCCGCCCGTTGCAGATGGCACGGTAGTTTGCGTCGGTGGTCACCGCGATGCGGTACGTGGCCTTCTGGCTGGGCAGGTCGTTGCAGGGGAACCAGGAGGGGCTGCCGGTGGGCTGTCCCGCGACCAGGACGCCGTCGGTCAGTTCCTCCCAGCCCAGCTCACCCCAGACGCTTCTCAGGGGCAGCGGGTTCCCACCGTATCTAATGTCGAGGGTGAACTCCTGGCCACCGGTGAGCGGTTCACCCGGGGTCACGACCAGGCGGGAACCCCTCGCGCTGACGCGCAGCACCCGTCCTTCGCCGAGACTGACCTTGGTGACCTTCAATCCGGCCAGGTCCAGTTCAATCCGGCGCAGGAGACGGGACGGCGGTCCGGCGGCACGGCCGGTGACGACGGCGCGGCCCACCAACCGGTTGCTGGCCAACCGGTAGTCAAGGTCAAGGTCGTAGTGCAGCGCCGTCCAGTCCGGGGAGCCGTGACCGGGCGTATAGGGATCGGGGCCGAGGGCGCTGCTGGCCCGCTTCCCGTCGACAGCCTGCGTCATGGAGCGGCCACCGGCCGTTTCCAGGGGCTGACCGGGTTACCGATCCAGTAACTCCCGGCGGGGACCGTCTCACCGCGCATCACCAGCGATGCCGGTCCAACGGTTGAACCCTGGTCCAGGCGGGCAGCGGGAAGTATCACTCCGTGCGGTCCCATCGTTGCGCCATCCTTCAAGGTTACGGTGTCCATCGACATCACCCGATCGTGGAACAGGTGGGTCTGGATAACGCACCCCCGGTTCACCGTGACGCTGTCACCGAGGGTGACCAGATCGGCTTCCGGCAGCCAATAACTTTCGCACCACACCCCATGACCGATCTTGGCGCCCAGCGCCCTCAGCCACCACACGAGCGTGGGGGTGCCGCTGGCGGCCCGCGCAAACCAGGGGGCGGTCACCGTCTCAATAAACGCATCAACCACCTCGTTGCGCCAGATGAAGGAGCTCCACAGCGGATGCTCACCGGCACTGATCCGGCCCACCAGCAACCACTTCACGACGACGGCGCTCACCGCGGCCAGCCCCCCGGCGGTCAGCATCACCACACCGCTGAGCAGGGCGGCCACTGGATACCCCCAGCGGACGGCGACGGCGTCGAGTCCCACGAGCACCAGCACAGCGATGGTCACGGTGAGCAGCGTCGCGGCGAGCCGACAGACCTCCCACGCACCCCGTGCCACCTTGAGGCGCCGTGGCGGGTCAAAGGTCCGCGTCTGGTCGGCATCCATCTGGGTGCGGCGCAACCGGACCGGTGGGCTGCCCAACCAGGAGGTTCCCGCCTTGGCTTTGGCTGGGGTGGCCGACAGCACGGCGACGAGGGAGTTCTTGGGCACCCGGCGACCCGCGGCGGTCATCCCCGAATTACCGAGGAAAGCCCGCTTCCCGATCTTTGCGGGGGCCACCTTCATCCAGCCCCCGCCGAGCTCGTAGGAGGCCACCATCGTGTCGTCGGCGAGGAAGGCGCCGTCGCCAATGGTCGTCATCTTCGGGACCAGCAGCACTGTCGAAATCTCGACGTTCTTCCCCACCGACGCCCCGAGCAGTCTCAGCCACACCGGCGTGAAGAGACTTGCGTACAACGGGAAAAGGAGGTCGCGTGCCAGGTCGAGGACCCGTTCGGTGGCCCAGACCTGCCAGCCGACCCGGCTGCGGACCCGGTGATATCCCTCCCGCAGACCGACGCCGAGCAGCCGCACTGCGGCAAGGATGAGCAGCATCGTTGCCACAAACCAGAGCAGGCCGGCCGCGGGCACGGACCAGAGGAGTTGCGGCAACGCGCCGGAAAGGGTGGGGGAGCCGCGCAGGGCGGCAATGAGGGGAAGCGCCGCGATCGCAGCGGCCAGATAGGGGATCCCGGCGAGCACTCCCGAAGCGGCCGCGAACGCTGGGAAGCTGATGGTGCGGGACGACGACGGTGGGGCGTCGGGCCAGATGGGTTTGGCCTTTCCCACCCGGGTCGCGGGGGATCCTGCGTACTGCTGACCGGGCCGGACCTTCCCCAGCACGGCAGAACCTGGTGCAACCTGGGAGTCGGCGCCGATTCGCGCGCCGGGCATCAGCGTGCTCCGGGTACCGACGACCGCGCGTTCCCCGACGCTGACCCTGCCAATGTGGACCAGGTCGCCGTCGACCCACCAGCCGGAAAGGTCAACTTCGGGTTCAACGGAGCTACCGCTGCCGAGGTGGAGCATCCCGGTGACCGGTGGCACCGAGTGGAGGTCGACGTCGCGCCCGATCTTTGCACCTAGGGCCCTGGCGTAATAGGTGACCCACGGCGCGCTGGCCAGGCTTACAGCGGCCGCCATGTCGGCGATCTGCTCGGCGAGCCACAGTTTGAGGTGCACCCTGCCGCTGCGGGGGTAGCTTCCCGGCCGGACGCCGCGGAGCAGGATCCGGGCGGCAGCCACGGAGATTCCCATCCGGCCGAGCGGGCTCACGAAGACCGTCCAGCTGGCGAGGATCCACCACCAGGACACGGTCGGTGCGGCTGACACGCCGGCGACGGCGAGCACCTGGTTGATGATCATCAGATAGGTCAGCCAGCGCATGCCGACCAGCAGGTGGAGCGGGAGCCCCATCAGGGTCTGGAACACCTGGGCTTTTCGGGTGGTGCGGGCGACATGTCGTTCAACCCTGATCGTTCCGCCAACCGGCTCCGAATGGCGCACCATCTCGATCAGGGCGCCCACCCGCGGATGAGCGTAGATATCGGCCACCGTGACGGTGGGATAGTGCTGCCGCAGGGCTGAAACCAGTTGCGCCGCTGACAGGCTGCCGCCGCCATAGGCGAAGAAGTCGGCGTCCAATCCCGACGCCGGCAGACCGAGCACCGCAGTCCACTGATCAACCACCCATTGGGCTTCGTCGTCGAGCAGCGGCACGTCGCCGTCGCCAGCCTGGGCCAGCGGCCAGGGCAGGGCCGCCCGGTCCACCTTCCCGCTGGTCTTGGTGGGAAGGGAAGCGGCCTCGCTGAGCATCGGGATGAGCGCTGCGGGTAGTGAACCGGCGAGCTGGGAGCGTAGGCTCGGCAGGTCGAGCGGCGCACCCGCTGGCACCAGATAGCCCACCAGCACTTGGTTGCCGGCGGCGGTGGTCTGCACTGCCGCAGCGGCGCCGGCGACGCCGGGGAGGGACTGCAGGGCGGCGTCGACTTCGCCGAGCTCAATGCGCCTCCCGCCGAGCTTGACCTGTTCATCGGCGCGTCCCATGAATTCCAGGCCGGCCGGGTCAAACCTGACCAGGTCACCACTGCGGTACGCCCGGTCCCAGCCCAGCGACGGCATGGCGGCGTACTTCTCCTTGTCCTTCTGCGGATCAAGGTATCGGGCCAGACCGACTCCGCCAATGATCAGCTCGCCGATGTCCCCTGCGGCCACCGGGACGCCCGATCCGTCGACGACGGCGAGGTCCCAGCCGTCCAGGGGGAGGCCGATGCGCACCGGGCCGGGACCGCCCAACAGGGCGGCGCAGGCGACGACTGTCGCCTCGGTGGGGCCATAGGTGTTCCACAGTTCCCGGTCGTCGGTGGCGAGCCGCGCTGCCAATTCGGGAGGGCAGGCTTCGCCGCCGAAGATGAGCAGTCTGACCGCTTCAAGCGACTCGACCGGCCAGAGGGCGGCGAGGGTGGGCACCGTGGAGACCATGGTGATGCCGTGGGTGATCAGCCAGGGACCCAGATCCATGCCCGAGCGGACGAGTGCCCGTGGGGCGGGAACCAGGCATGCACCGTTGCGCCAGGCGAGCCACATCTCCTCACAGGACGCGTCGAAGGCCACCGAAAGTCCGGCGAGGACGCGGTCGGTGGGGCCTGCAGGTTCGGCCTGCAGGAACAACCGGGCTTCGGCGTCGACAAAGGCTGCCGCCGAGCGGTGGGTGACCGCAACCCCTTTGGGCGTTCCGGTGGACCCGGAGGTGAAGATGATCCACGCGTCATCGTCCGGGCGGGGCATGCGCGGTGTCGCGAACGGCGCATTCCTGCCCTTCTGCACCACCGGCGCGCGCCCCGCCCTGATAATTCCGGCGACGCCCGCCTCGGAGAACACGAGTTTGGCGCGCTCGTCGGGGTCGTCGGCGTCGACCGGGACGTAGGCGGCTCCGATCAGCAGAGTAGCGAGGATGGCGATATACAGCTCGGCGGTGCCGGACGGGATCCGGATGCCGATCCTGTCCCCGGCACCCAGCCCGGCCAGGTGAAGCTCCTTCCCCATGGCACGGACGCTGGACAGTAACTCGGCGTAACTGAGGCTGGTGGCGCCGTCGTCGAGCGCTGAGGCGTCAGGAAAAGCCTCCGCCGTAGCGGTGAGGATGTCGATCAGGGTGCGCGGCTGCGGGGCCGCTGACCGGCGGGAAAGTTGCGGGGTATGCGGCGTCACCTGATAAGTGTCCCACCCGGGAACGCTGCGCGCGGCGGCTACACGCCGTCGTCGTGCAGCGGTGTGCCGCGCCGGTTGATGCGCCTGATGGTTGAGCAGGCTGCAGCGCAAATCCCGGCGGTCAGGACGGTGCCCCAGACGGTGTCGATGAGGAGCATCTGTGCCGGCCAGTCGCGGAGGGTCGCGGCGTTGGTGAAGCCGTAGGTGCCGTAGGCGGCGAAGCCGAGGACCGCGCCGGATAGTGCAGCAGCTTTCAGGCTGTCCTTCTCCAGGGCGGGCCGGACGGCGAGCCAGCAGGCTGCCGCGGCGTAGGCAAGATAGAACACCACCGCATACCCGAGTGATGCCTGTTCGGCCATCAGCGGTCCGATCCAGCCCCGGTACGTTCCCGCCATCGCGAGCAGCCAGGGGATGTCGAAGAGCAGGAAAAAAGCGGCCACCACCGCTGTGTCGCGGGCGAACCGGATCATGCGAACACCAGGTACGTGACCAGGGTGATCAGGGCCGTCAGGGCGGTGCCCCAGGCGAGGTCGACGGCGACCAGGACGGCCGGCCACCGTTTGAGCGTTGAGGCGTTGGTGAGGTCATAGGTCGCGTAGGCGAAGAAGCCCAGCGCCCCACCATAACCCAACGCCGCCCACCAGGACTCGGCGGCCAGTGCGGGTTGGACGGCGAACAACACGATGCCGGCTACATAGATTAGGTAGAACGCCGCCGCGTAGAGAAAATTGGGTCTGTCGGCAAGCTGGTCGCCCAGCTGCTGACGATAGAAGGTGCTCATTGATTTGAGCCAGATTGCGTCGAGCAGCAGGAATGTCGCTGCGGCGACCAGAAACTGCAGGAAGACCATGGACAGGAGCCTAACCTAGATGACCGGGACGGACCTGCTGGTGGTGCGCGACGGCGCTTCGGCCGGGGCTGCGGCAGATCTCGCGGAGGGCATTGGGCTGCTGCGCGCCGTGGCTGCGGGGCAGCGGCCCGCCACACTGCGGCTGTACCGGCCCGAACCTACCCTGGCCTTTGGGCAACGGGACACCCGGTTGGCCGGGTTCGCGTCAGCTGAGGCTGCTGCGCGGTCGCACGGGTTTGAGCCGCTGGTCCGCCGGGCGGGCGGCCGGGCTGCTGCCTACCACCGCGGGTGTTTGGTGATTGATCATGTCGAGCCGCAGAGCGATGCGGTTGCCGGGTCTCGGAAACGTTTTGCCGGATTTGGTGGACTCCTTGCGTCAGCACTGCGCTCGGTGGGTGTGGACGCGGCTGTAGGGGAGATTCCCGGCGAATACTGCCCCGGCGAGTACAGCGTGCATGGGGTGAGTGCGGGTGGGCAACGTCTGAAGCTGGTCGGGACGGCCCAGCGGGTGGTGTCCGGTGCGTGGCTTTTTTCTTCGGTGGTCGTGGTGGAAAATTCGGCTCCGATCCGGGCGGTGCTGACGTCGTCGTACGCCGCGATGGGACTGGACTGGGACCCCGCCACGGCCGGCGCTGCCAATGATCTCGTCCCCGGGGTGACCGTCGACGACGTCGGGCGTGCCATCCTGGCCGCCTACCGGCACGCAGGCTACACCCTTCAGCTGTCGGAGGCTTCCGCAGCCCTCCTGCCCGGCGTATCCTGACTCCAGGATGACCGTTCGGAGCTGATCGAAGCCGGTGTGGAGGCAGGGTATGGCACGAACCGCAGACCCGCAGGCGCGGTCAGTGATGCTGGTGGTCGCCCACCCCGACGACGACGCCTACGGACTGGCGGGAAGCGTCGCGTTGCACGCGGCTGACCCAGATTTCCGGTTCACGCTGGTTCATGCGACCGACGGTGCTGCGGGGGAAATCCCACCGGATTTTCCGGCCACCCGGGAGTCCCTGGGCGCGGTGCGTCGGGGCGAGTGCCGCAACGCCTGGCGAGCGCTGGGACGTGTTCCCGACCGGCACATCTGGCTGGACTACGCGGACGGGGCGCTGGCCGCGGTGCCCTTTGAGGAACTGGTGGACCGGATCGGTGCCCTGTTGGAGGAGGAACACCCCGATGTGGTGGCCACCTTCGGGCCGGACGGGATCACCGGGCACCCCGATCACATTACGGTGGGGCGGGCCACCGATGAGGCCTTTCATCGACGCCGGGCTGCCGGTGGGCCGGGGCTGCGCAGACTGCTCCACGGCGCCATGAAAGCGTCAACGTTTGAGCGCTGGAATGCCGCACGGGTGCGTGCGGGCAAGGAAGCCTGGGATCCGTCCAGGGTTTATCACCTGCGCGGTGTGCCCGACGAATCGATTGGCCTGGAGGTGGACACCACAGCCGTGGCCGACCGGATCGTCGCCGGGCTGTCGCAACACCGGAGCCAACTCCATCTGATCTCGGATCCCACCCGCAGCGCCGGCGACTGGCGGCGGACCGTCGGCCGAGAGTTTTTCGTCGTCGCCTGGCCACCCCGGACGTCCAAGGATCCGGTGCTCCACGACATTTTCGAGGGGCTCTAGGGTTTGGATCTAAGCGACGACCGCCCCGCGGCTAGGTAGTGGCCACGGGGCGGTCGTCGTCGTTGTGCTGTTGAGCTTTAGTGGCCGCGCTTGATCCACTCATCAAGGGATGGTGCTTCGGCGCCGACCGTCGTCGAGTCGCCGTGCCCGGGGCGCACCACAGTCTCAGCCGGGAGGCTGAGCAGGCGGTCGCGGATGGACTCGATGATCGTCGGGAAGTCGCTGAAGGACCGGCCGGTGGCACCCGGACCACCCTGAAACAGCGTGTCGCCGGTGAACACCGTGCCCGCCTCCTTCAGGTAGAAACTCACCGACCCGGGGGAGTGTCCGGGGGTGTGCAGCGCCTTGAGGGTGACGCCAGCCACCTGGAACTCGTCGCCGTCGTTGATCTCCTGGTCCGGCGCGGTGCCGGGGTAGACCTGGTCCCACAGCATCCGGTCGGCGGAGTGCAGATGGATGGGAGCCTTGACGGCCTCGTGCACGTCCCCGACGGAGCGGATATGGTCATCGTGCCCGTGGGTCAGCAGGATGGCTCGCACCGGCCGGCCGTTGATCTGCTCGACGATCGCGTCGGCGTTGTGGGCTGGGTCGATGACGATGCACTCGGTGTCGTCGCCGATGATCCAGACGTTGTTGTCAACATCCCAGGTGCCGCCGTCGAGGGAGAAGGTCCCGGACGTGACGCGGTGTTCTACACGGGCGGCCATCAGAGTTCCACCACCGAACGGAGCACCGAACCGTCGTGCATTTTGTCGAAGGCTGCTTCGACCTGGTCCAGGGTGATGCGCTCGGTAACGAACGCGTCGAGGTTCAGGTTGCCCTGCTGGTAGTGGCTGACCAGCATCGGGAAGTCCCGTGACGGGAGGCAGTCTCCGTACCATGAGGATTTCAGGGAGCCGCCGCGGCCGAAGATGTCGAGGAGTGGGAGTTCCAGCATCATGTCGGGGGTGGGGACGCCCACGAGCACCACTGTGCCAGCGAGATCGCGGGCGTAGAAGGCCTGCTTGTAGGTTTCGGGGCGGCCGACGGCGTCGATCACCACGTTGGCCCCGTTGCCGTCGGTGAGTGCCTGGATGGCCTCGACTGCGTCCTGGTTCTTGGAGTTGACCGTGTGGGTCGCTCCGAGCTTCCTGGTGGCTTCGAGTTTCCGGTCGTCAATGTCGACGGCGATGATCGTCGTCGCGCCCGCAAGCTTGGCGCCAGCGATGGCTGCGCTGCCCACTCCGCCGCAGCCGATGACTGCTACCGAGTCGCCACGGCGGACGTTTCCGGTGTTGATGGCGGCGCCGATGCCTGCCATGATGCCGCACCCCAGCAGGCCGACGGCCGCGGCATCCGCAGCCGGATCCACCTTGGTGCACTGGCCGGCTGCGACGAGGGTCTTCTCAGCGAAGGCGCCAATGCCCAACGCGGGGGACAGTTCGGTGCCGTCCTCGAGGGTCATCTTCTGGGTGGCGTTGTGGGTGTTGAAGCAGTACTGGGCCTCGCCGCGGCGGCAGGCACGGCATTCGCCGCACACCGCGCGCCAGTTGAGGATGACCCGGTCGCCGGGCTCCACCTCGGTGACATCGGGTCCGACGGCGCTGACCACGCCGGTGGCTTCGTGGCCAAGGAGGAACGGGTAATCGTCGCTGATGCCACCCTGTTTGTAGTGCAGGTCGGTGTGGCAGACGCCGCAGGTGAGGATATCCACCAGCGCTTCACCCGGTCCCGGATCGGGCACGAGAATGGTCTCGATGCCCGCTGGAGCGTTCTTTTCCCTGACAACTACGGCTTGGACTCTATGAACCATTTCTACACGGTCCTTTCAGTTGGGTACCGGGCGGTTATCCCAAGCATAGGCACGGACACCGACAGCGGTTCAATCAGGTGATTTCTGCCCCGCTCTGGGTGGGGCTTCACGCTCATCAGGCGGGGGAGCATACTGAAGTTCATGCGGGTGGATTGGCTCTGCGGTGAGGGGTGGTGTGGCTGATGCGGCGGTATCTATTGGCATCGAGCACGGCAGCTGGTATCGCTTTGCTAGGAGGATGTGGCTCCCAGGGCGATTCACCGGTGGTGGCCACCTGGCTTTTGGCAAGTCCGGATGAGGTGTCGCCGGCCTCAACGAGTTTAAGGTTGGGTGTGGAACGGGCGGCCTGCTCGAATGGCGTGACGGGCACGGTGCTGGACCCGGAACTCACCTATGAGGCCGATCGAATTGTCATTGAGACCTATGTTGAGCCCATACCTGGCCGCGAAACCTTGACCTGTCAGGGCAATAATGTGGTCGCGGTGACGGTCAATCTCACCGAATCCGTGGGAAACCGGGATCTGGTCGACGGTCTCTGTCTGGACGTGAATGCGGTTCCTGCGACGTACTGCGGCGAGGACGACGGCGTGCGTTGGGCCGTGCGCGAGCCGTCAGCATCAGCGATCTGGCGGCTACCCAAGGGCGAGGAGGTCTCGCCGAGTTCAACAAGTTTCCGGGTTGACGTGACTCGGATAGGTTGCTCGGGCGGGGTGACCGGACCTGTGCTGGAGCCCAAGATCACCTACGAAGAGGACCGAATCGTGATCAAGACCGACGTTGGGGCGTTGCCTGAGGCCGGCTATAACTGTCCCAGCAACGACATGGTCCAGCTAACTGTGGAACTGGCAGAACCGGTTGGCGCTCGGAGATTGATCGATGGGGGCTGCCTGGCGGGGGAGGCTGTCACCACAACCTTCTGTGAGGACGACGGCGTACGAGCTCCGTGGCCTCCACCTGCTGGGTCCTGAGAAGACAGTTCGCCGTTACCAATGCGGACCTTTGTTGTGTTCGCTGTGGGCGTAATGCAGTCCTGGCTTCTGTCCTCTTAGCGGGCTAGGAATGTCGGTGGCGGGTGATGGGATGGGGGTATGAAGCAGCAGGAGAAGGCAGGCCACAACCGGAGCATCGCTGAGGTGTTTTCCGCCAGTCTTGGTGGTCGGGCGGGCCCTGGTTTTCCGGGTGGTTCGGGGTCGTTGGCGTTGATGGATCCGTCGTGGAGTCCCGGTGAGGTCGCGGGTGTCTTACGGCGAGTGGGTAAGTCCGCGCGGGCTCACCGGTTCGCGGCCAACACTGCGCCCACCCCGGCGGAGCTGGCTGGGCCCGCATCACTGGTCGGCATGCTGCTGCCACAGGACACTGTTGAGGACACTGTTGAGGACACTGTTGAGGACACTGTTGAGGACACTGTTGAGGACACTGTTGAGGACATTGTTGAGGACATTGTTGAGGACACTGTTGAGGACACTGTTGAGGACACTGTTGAGGACACTGTTGAGGACACTGTTGAGGACACTGTTGAGGACACTGTTGAGGACACTGTTGAGGACACTGT
>NZ_JBTNDV010000016.1:0-75258 GCF_054510815.1 Arthrobacter glycogeni | reverse complement strand
GCCATCAATACCCAGAACCGTGCCTCCTGAACAATCCGTTCCTTCTTCGATGACATACACAACACCTCGCATCAACAGGGGTGTTGCAACGACCGACTGAACTCACCATCCCTCAACGCGACATAATGACCTGCAAAGTTATGCGGAGCGATGCATCATGCAATCTAGCTGCGGGCCTCTACCGATCGGTTATTCACAATCCGTCAGGCTGGGATGGGTGGAGCTTCTAGTGGAGGCGCGCCCTTTCCACGGAATACCAGCAGTGACACGCCAGCCATTAAGACCATCATCAGGGTTGCCCCCCACATGGTGCGGTCAACGTCAGCCCAGATGGAGAGACTGCCGCCGATGAGGTTTCCCACTGGGATGGAACCCCAGGTGACAAGTCGGAAGACGGAGCTCACCCGACCAAGAAGGTCGTTCGGGGTCGCGAATTGCCGTAATGCGAAGCTCGAAACCCCCATGGCAGTGCCGAATATTGAACCGATAGCCATGAGCCCTGCAACAATCCAAAACGTCTCAGAGACAAGTGCAGCGATCATGAATAGCCCCCAGCCTGCTGCACCCAAGGCCAGGACAAAGTACTCTCCTAAGCCTTTGACCAGTGCATGAGTGAGCTGGCTACCAACGACGCCGCCGACCGCGGAGATACCCATCAGCAAGCCGACTCCAGCAGAGGATAGTCCCATCTTGCTGTCGTTCAACAGGTAGAAGACGAACAATCCCATCCACGCCCCGAACACGATATAGATCGCGCCGAGGTACCCGGTGAGCCTGCTCAGGAAGGGGTTGCAGAAAACGAATTGGATCCCGTTATGGAACGCTCGTTTCTCTCGATGATTTACCGTCGTTTCGTGGTGAAGGTTCCGAGCTAGGTAAACCATCACGAGGGCAACACAGAAATAGGCTGTGCTGCCTGCCGCGAAGGGTGCCCACAATGCTAAGGCGACCAACACGCCACCTAGTGGTGGTCCGATGAATTCGTTTGAGACGGACTGTGCGGACCAAATATAGCTATTTGCTCTGACTAGATGATCACGCTGCACAACGGCCGGTGTAAGGGTCTGGGTTGCCGTGTCGTAGAAAACCTCACACACTCCCAAAATCAGAGCGCCGCCCGCCAGGATCCAAAGGTTCGGCCCGATAATCATGACTGCCGTGAGTGTTGCGAGGATGAACAGTCGAGCGAACGCCGCAGTTTTGGCGATGATCAGCCGGTTGTACCGATCGGTGACGACCCCGGCGAATAGGCCCAGGAAGAGCCACGGCAGCTTCATGCAGGCAGTGATGACAGCGACCTGCCAGGCACTGGCACCGAGGCTGACGGCCGTCAAGGGAAAAGCCAACAGCACAACCCCGTCGGCCAGATTCGCGGCAGTGACCCCACTGAGAAGAGCAGTGAACCTGCGGTCAAAGAGATTGTTCATCGGCCATCAAACCTTTTCGTGCCGAAGAGAGAATCCCATGAGCCAGAGGTTATGCGCTCAAGTGCGCTTGAGCGCAAGCGAACCTCAACGTAGGTTAGCTCCATGCCTCCAACGACTCACGCGTACCTGGGGATCGGTAAAGTCGCCGCCCGATCAGGCTTCGCCGTGTCAGCTATTCGCCACTACGAGGAACTCGGTCTCGTCCACAGTGCAGGGCGCAAAGGAACCCAACGTGTTTTCGACCGCAGTGTGCTGCGCCGTTTAGCTTTCATCGCTGCCGCACGGAACGTCGGACTGACCCTCGCCGAAATCCGTCATACGCTCAAGGGTTTACCGACGGATAAAGCACCGACACCGGCGGATTGGAAGCGGATCAGTGAACCATGGAAAGCACGAGTTGACGCAAAAATTCAGGAACTGAACACGATGCGTAAATCCCTCGATGACTGCACCGGCTGCGGATGCCTCTCCATGAAAACCTGCGCGATGCTCAACCCGCAAGACATGATCGCCGCCCAAGGGCCCGGAGCTAAATGGGCGCTCGAACAGGTTCCCCGCCTTTGAGTCGCCACGAAGTCCTATTGCAGCATATTTTGCAGGTAGCTAGGCGTTTCTAAGTAGATTCATATCCCTAAACCTGGACGCTGTAACACCAAGATGCATCTCTGCCGTCACCGTTGTACTCTTCGTTCGAGCATCCACCCACAAAGGACATTGACCACCATGGCAACAGATTACGACGAACCACGCGTGAAGGCTGAGGACCAGCCTGCCAACGAGTCCTTGGAAGCCATTCAGGTCCAGCGCAGTGCCACATCGCAGGCACCGACCATTGACGTCGATGAAAGCGATACGGCAGAGGGATTCGATCTGCCCGGGGCCATCCTGGACGAAGAACTGATCATCTCGGTCATCCCCGCGCGGGCCGATGAGTTCACCTGCATGTCATGCTTCCTGGTGAAGCACCGCACCCAGCTCGCCAAAGAGAAGAACGGCGACAAATACTGCGCCGAATGTGAAGGCTAACCCAGCCCCGGCAAGTTAGTTCAGCTGCAGGTCAGCAGGAGCTGACAGTGACGCGGTGACCCCGCCGTCGGTGAGGCTCAGCGTGTTGGCCTCCGCCGCGGCCGAGGTATGAAGAGCTTCC
Organism: Arthrobacter glycogeni; assembly: GCF_054510815.1. Classification (NCBI taxonomy): domain Bacteria; kingdom Bacillati; phylum Actinomycetota; class Actinomycetes; order Micrococcales; family Micrococcaceae; genus Arthrobacter; species Arthrobacter glycogeni. The sequence goes on along the minus strand of NZ_JBTNDV010000016.1, from coordinate 72,684 downwards.
TCCACATGGATGGACAGCAAAGCTACCGATGCCGCCGCCAGGGACCCGTCCGGCCACATTGCGCGGCGGGTCTCCTCGTCAATGGCTATGCGCTCATGGATGGCCGCGATGCCTTGCCCGAATACCAGAGTGCGCCCCGATGGCTGGGTGAGCTTCACTCGCGCGTCCGGGCCCTGCCCGTCGAAACTGACGACTCCCAGATGACTCAGTCCGGTCTTAAGCATTGCCCGGAACCAGCCGTCCTCGTATTCAAATGCCATGAGAGCTCCTTTGCCGAGATGGGTGCTCAAGTCTAGGACGGCCAGTCTCTCCGCAGGCTGGGAAGCCGGTGAACATTGGGTGACGATTTCTGTCGACACTTTTTCTGCTCATGACCCGAACTTGAAGACGACCGCCTCGGGAGTCATCCCTATAGCGGCGGCGATGTCCCTCCACGACGTGCCTTTGTAGCGGGCCAGCGCGACCGCGGCCGCTAGCTCCCGCTCCGCGCGGCGGCAGGCGATCCCCTTGCTCTCCAGCAGGTCCACCGGCGACTCCATCAGCCAGCCGCGGCCGAAGAGGTCCTCGGCCGGCTCATCCTCAAAGCAGTCCCCGAGCATCCGGTAGGACCGCAGCAGCTCCTGCGCCTGGTCCGGATCCATGTCGTCGAAATCGTTCGTGTCCGACGGGCCTGTGTACGGGGGATTGCGCATGACCCCACCCTAAACTCCGGCGCCATCGGGTGCTGTTCGACCTCGATACGGTCTGCTGGGCTCCGTTCGTCAGGGACGTCACCTATCTGATCAAAAGGGCCGGCAACGCCGAGAATTCTGGCTTCACTGCAGCGGAAATCATCGGCCGGTTCGAGGTCTCCCCGACCGAGGTGGAAGCAGCGATGGAGCTGCGCCTGACCGCGTCCTTGATTGTCCAGGCACATCACCGGTTCAATGGCGGCCAAGTACTCCTTCCGCAAACAGCCTGAGCGGCCCTATCCTGTGGGAATGGCCCACCCAGCCGGTATCAAAGCGGAGGGAGACCCCGACGAGGATTGGGGTCCATGCATCTCCGTGGCGGAGTGGAAGCTCATGTACCTGCGCGGGCTCAGCATCGAACAAATTGCCCATCATTGCAGGGTGCCGGAGAAGCGGGTCCAGAGGGTGATCCGGTCCTTCGAGCGACGCCAACCGGAGCTGGCCGGGACACGCCTGATCGTCCTCAACAGGCCTACTCCCCCGACGGACGCTGAACTGTCACGGAAACCGCCGCGACCTTCATGGGAGGACAGGCTCAAGGAGTCCAAAGAGTTCCGTCGACGCCAGCGGCGGATGCCGCGTGTCCTGGCCAAAGACCTGGTCGAGCAGGAACTGGCGGTCTGGGTTGCCGGGCAGCGTAAGCAGCTGCGTCGAGGCACCCTGGACCCGTCCAGACAAACGCTCTTGACGGCTGCGCTCGGTGACTGGGCTGGCACGCCACGACCTGCAGCTCAGAGTGACTTGTGGGAACAGCGGTTGAACGACGTCCTCGCCTGGACCACGAAGAACGGCCGCCCACCTCGGCGAACCAAGGGCGGCGGCCGCCCCGAAAACATCCTGGCAACCTGGTTGGTCACCCAGCGGGGACTTCACCGCCGGAACACCTTGGACCCCGCACGCCGGGCACGCCTGGACGAACGGCTACCCGGCTGGGCTGAGACTAGGCCTTCTTCTTCTCGCGCCATTCTTTGACGGTATCCGCGGGCAGCCCGGTGACTGCGCGGAGCAAAGTCGAGGGGTTCCAAATCCGGGCTGCAGGGAGTAAGCCCCATTCGTCACCGGTGTTGGCTTTCTTGTAGATCCAGATGCCGACACCTCCGCCGGTTCCGCAGAGGGGAAGACCGGTTCGAAGCATCCTGTCAACCTCGGTCACGACGCGGCGGGGCTTACGCTAACGCGGCACCCTGGATCCGGACCACCACTAACGGCTGGACGAGCGGATCCCGGGATGGGAAACCTGATGGCGGTGAAGCCTGCTAGCAGGTTGCGGGTACCCGATGCCCAATACACCGAGCGCGTCGAAGAAACGTCAATGCATCTCCCGGCGCTCTTCCCCTTTACTTCGGAGTGGCGTCTTAACTTCTATCGGCATGTACTCGGAACCACTGCAAACCAACGAAAACTGCTTGGACGCCCAGGTTACATCCCGCTGAGGGCAGATAAATGCGTTCGGTATTATCGAGTATGCCTATGCACCTGCAGATCCCCGAACAGCTGGACCTTGAGCTGGACCGAATCGCGACCGAATCGCACGTCTCGAAGCATTCGCTCCTGCTCCAGGGGGCGCAGCTGGTCGTTGCCCGCCATGACCGGCAAAGGGAGATCGCAGCGGGCATAAGCTTCGTGGCTTCCCATGACGCCGCTCTGCAGACCCGCCTTGAGGACGCGTGATTCGCTACCTCGAGCTTAGAACGCTCCGAGTCATTCACAACAACATTTACAAGTCGCGACGGGTCCGGGGTTCGATCTGGTCGTGGATGTAGCGGCGGGGGTAATCCCTTTGAAGGCCAGACCGAGCGACCTGGAACCTGCGGACATTATGTGGGCTTACCAACGCTTTGGGGATACGAAAGGGTATTCCTTCGCATGATCATTTGCGGGGACAATATTGACCGGCGACACCGGTCCAAATCTTTGTCACCGCTTCAGCGGCACGTTCTTTACCACCTGTACTTTTTGCCCGTAAACTCAATGGTCCACGCGACCAAAGTCCCACTCGCGGAGATATGAGCCGGAATCTGCAACCGAGCAGACTCAAGGGGACAGCGTTGATACCTCAAGAGATTACCCGCCTACGCATGGACCTACCCATGGTCCAGAGGAGAGAGAATTGTCCCAGAAGGGCAAAGAAGCCCATTATTCGTAACCTCCTGTTCGATGAGCGTGGCGAGGGCGATTTGCCATCCGTCATGATCGGCGTCACCGTAGTGGCATCCTTACCGATGTCATCGGTGCGGCTTTCTTCGGGTTGATCCCCTGAGGCTCAGGACAATGCTGCGAGGCAAGACCTTGTCGCTCCGGGTCGCGCAATCAACGGCTGAGAAGGATCACCGGACGTATCCGTATGCTGCAGCCACGTCGCCCCCTATGTGGCCATCGCCAAGCCGGCCTCCGGTGACTATTTCTTTGTCACCGACATCAGAAGCATCCCTGTTGAGTTCGTTGACAACCTCACTAATGAAATCCTGAGCTGCAGCATTCCTGGTGGCGGCGTGGGCGTTAAGAACAACGCTCTACAGTCAATACAATTGGATTAGTGGGCCGATAGTTCATCCCTAGTCAACTACGCTTTCTACGTGCGCTCATAGGCCTTAAGTTCAGCTCTTCTGCGCTCTCCGCCGCGCTTATGCCTGCGGCGGACACCGCCTCATGCGGCAAGTGTGGCGCTTCTCCGAGCACAGGTGTGAGCGGCCAGCCTCTCGGTTCGGTCGTAGGAAGCAGTGAGAATAAGTTCAGATATGAGACTTGGTTTGGGAGGCACTTTGACAGGGGTTGTGAATCTGGACCAGCAGATTGAGGCTGCGGGACAGAACTTAGCGCTTGGCGCAATCGCCGTCGTTGGGGCAGGATTGTCGATTGACAGCAGGTTCCCGCTGACCGGCGGGTTGAACACGCTTCTCTGGGACGCGCTGGACAGTGATCCTGCTGCGCGGGCAATGGTAGCGGCATCCTTGGGCCGGCCTGACGCCCCGTCGAAGGGGCTCGTCGGGGATTCGTGGAATGACGTGCTGGTGGCGTGGGAGGCCGTTCCTGAAAGCGCATTCGCAAGGCTCCGGTTTCAGCGTCAATTCTCAGTTCTCGACTCCGAACGGGCGCCCCGCCCGTCGCCCGCGCACGAGGCGCTGGCGCGGCTAGTCCACGCAGGGGTGGTGGAATGCGTCGTATCTCTGAACTGGGACACGGCGCTAGAACATGCATACAGTCGGCTGTACGGCGTGCCCGTGCCAGAGGGAGTGCTGTTTAAGCCACATGGCGACGCCGCCCACCCAGAGTCCGACTGGACGCTGCCGCACGAACCTGGCCGGGTTCCGCCGCAAGTCTCGGAGGTCGTGCAGCGGTTGGCTGCTGGGCACGCCCGCACTCTGCTAATGGTCGGCTACTCGGAACGGGACCAAGTCGTCGTTGAACGGTTGGTTCAACCGCTCGACGAGTCCTGGAGGACCGTCAGGGTCGGCCCGAGCGCGATAGGAGCCCACGATGTGACGGCGGTTGCTGAGGTTGCGCTGCCGCAGTTGGCCGAGCCCTACGCAAGTCGGGAGGACGCGGCGTCGTGGCACATAGTTACATACCGGGGAAGCCGTGACATCCAGGCAGCGCTGAACGGAGAGCGACTCGACCCACGCGACGTGAATGCCTGTCCCAAACTCGCCGAGGTGGACCTTCTGGTGCAAGCGTTGCGGACAGAACGTGCGGTCGTAATGAACGGCCCGACAGGCTGCGGCAAGTCGATCACAGCTTACCAAGCGTTGCGGCGCCTCACGGATGACGGGTTTGAAACGCTACGGCTGCGCGACGACGCCCGCCGGAAAGGCATTCGCTCGTGGTTGGGAGACCTTCGCTCATTTCCTCGTCCTAAGGTGTTGCTTCTGGATGATGCCCAGGACATGTCTCCGGACACGGTGCGTGAACTCGCCGAACTCGCCGACGACAAAACCCTTGTCCTCGTCGTCGGCATCGACCACGTTGCGGGCGGGGTTCGAACGCTCAGGCTCGGCGCCGGTTCGGCTGTCGCACGCCTTGCCCGCTGGGTCCGGGAAGAGCGGCACACGTTGTTTCCGCTCATCCGCGCGCTGGACGAAAACGTAGGGACTCACGCCGACGACCTATTCTTCGATCGGCGGATCGATGTGGCTGAACGTGAGGAAACCCCGTGGCGCTTCTTCTACACAATGACCGGTGGATGGCGTCGGGTCCGTCGATCCTCCCTCGAACTAAGGGATGCAGAACGCGCCGACTTGGCGCTCCTGGCAGTCGCAGTGGCGCAGATTGCAGGCGTCGACGCGGGAGTCGATCACGCCACTTTGATGAGTCTCGTAAGAAAACTGGGTCGTGACGATGAATGGCTCAAAGGGTCCCTGCTCGAGTTGAACGCGCGGCGCCTCGTGCTGGAATCTGACGGACGTTTGCGGTGTGCCCACCTCCAGTCCGCGCGCAGTGTGATCTCTTGGATGTTGCACCCGCCGTCGTGGAACACGCCTCTGTCGACCAGGCCGGCTGTGCCTCCCATTGCGTCGGCGGCAATAACCACGCCCGTGTCCGCATCGACACTGGAGGTGGAGACTAAGCCCTCCGAGCCGGATCTTCCTCAGTCAGAGATTGAGGCGGACCGGGAAGCCGCCTGCGCCCTCATTACGTTGGTCCTCGATATGCCTGACACCTCGCTCCGCGGACTAGCTTGGCTCGCCGGGAGAGACATGCCAGGCGACGCACGCGGGTACCTGGAGTCGAAAGGCGTGCTGGGCCCGATGCGTGATGAGCAGCTGGCGCTGTGCGCTCTTGCTACCCCCGCAGACGGTGACGTGGCCGCTGCAGCGAAACTGCTCTCCGATACGATCTGGTACTCGCGCAATGGAGAAGTTGTCGCCACCGTAAAGGCTCACGACAACCGCATACGCGAGTGGTACGCAGCAATCACGCCGCAGAATGCTTGGGCTCTCGGGAACCTCGCCAACGATTTGTGCGGGCCGGATAAAGAGTATGCCGCTCAGGTCGCGGGGTACGCCGCCCCCAGAAAACTCGCCCGACTCGTGCTCGATGGCGGATGGCCGCATACGGCGTCCACAGGGCACGCCCTCAACCGGCTCTGCAATGTGGGCGGTCACCCCGTGCGCGATGCTATCCGCCCCCACCTGGACGTCGACGCATACACCCAAATGCTCAACACTGGAGATCCAGAGTTTTGGCGCACCATCAGCCTTCTTGACGATTTTATGTTCGCTCACCATGAGCACGCCCTAGATCTTTTCGAGAGTGTCGCACCCCGATTGGCACGCCAGTTCCAGGCTGACCCAGTGCGCCAGTGGAATGATACGTCCAGCTTCGTCATCCACCTTGGCTACGGACCACATTTTCTTCGCGGACCTAAGCGCCCGGCCATCCGAGCCACTGAAGCAGTCCGTAATTTCATCCGCTCTCTGGACCGACAGCGGATCGCCGAAACACTCGCAACTCCGAACGAATTGTGGGGCCAACTCAACTTTGACGGCTTCGTGAGTCTTCTGTCGGAAGCCGATCCCACCACGTTCCGAGCGATTGCCGGCTTGGTGAACCTGACTCAGTTCGAAGAATCGTTGCGCGTGCATCCAGACGATCCCAACCACGCTGCTCTCTTTCTCCTATATCACCTACAAGAATTTCGTCCTGACCAAGTTCACGCGATACTTGATCGGCTTGAACCCGACTTGAAGTACCTGTTCCCTCTCATCGCCTACATGGCACCTGACATCGCAACGCGGGCACTCCAACGCGGACTCCCTCTCGATTTTGGCCTCGACCATGACCAATGGGAGTTGGCTGCCGCGATACTGGAACGCTTACACGCCCATGATCCCGTCACTGCAGCAGAGGTTGCCTACTCCAACCAAGAGTCAATGTCCATTGGTCTTGCTGCCGAAAACTTCCACAGCGCTTGGGAAGGGCTCCGGCACTGGACCGCAGCATGCGACCGGGCCGCGCCGGGACTCCTCGACGAAGTGATCGCCGAATTGCCAATTGGGGCCGTGGCCGGCTGGGCACGGGCGTTGCGACGGCCTAAGAAGTACACAAAGTCGCGTCGCCCGGACATTGCTCCCCTCGTCCATCGCGCAGCACTCGTGGACGGTCATGCCAAATTAGAAGCGATGGATCTGCTCAGAAGATTCCCGAGTATTGCCTAATAGTTGTCCCTCGCGAAGGGCTACGCTAAGCAACGGGGTGCCTTAGCCTCAGTTGGCGAGCCTCTCTGGCCGATAGTTGAGGTGAAATGTCTCGGAGCCCGGACATCGTCGTAGCAGGGCTACGTACCATCTCAGCAGAGAGCAGCACGGGCATCAATCATACGTTTAAAGGGTGACCTATGTAGTTGGTGTAAGCACACCTCAAGGTCCCGCGGACTAGAATCCATCAGCGAGCAGCAGCAGCGCCGGTTCCTTCAAGGAATCAAGGTGATCATCAAGAGTTCCAAGCTCCACGGCTGCGCGTATAACAGCGCTGGCGACAATCGACGCAATTTCTCCTGCGGGAGTTCCTACGGTTTCTCCGGTCCCCACATCGAATGGGCCGAGCGCGGGCATGCCGCCAGTGCGAATCCGAACGGCTTCCCACCCAACGTTCCGAGTGAGGTGATCCTTTAGCTCATCAACCAACTGACCATCCTCAGAATCATGGCCGTTCTCAATGTTGGGGATTCCGCTTCCGTCAAACTCGACCACAACACGCAGCCCCGGAATGATTATGTCTGGGCGTCCCCACGGCTGGCCCATGAATTCTTCTGCGAACATCAGCGCGTTCGTTCCCGGCATAGCGAGATGAAAGAACTTGTCAAGCGCATCAATCAGCGCACGTTCCGAAGCGGAGGACGGCGCTAAAGTAGTGGCAAAGATTTCGCCAGGTCTTACATGATTGTATTTGCGTGCATGCGCACATTTACTGCACGCCCGTCCAGCCTGAACGTAGCCCATAATGAAGTCGTCGACAGTTACCACGGCCGACATATGGTCTGGCTGCGGGCACATGAACCAGACTCTGTCCCTCCAATTGCCCGGCTGAATTTCACTCGCGCGCTTGGCATGCTATGTGGGTTCTGAAGCCATCTCATTCCACAGCGCTGCGGCCGTTGGATAACGCGATTCGAAGGAATCCCCATAGATTGCCGGACCCTTCGAAAGGATGACAAACAGGGCAGAACTTTGTGCCGTCGAAGCTGAGCCATCGCCCGATGTCCTGGGAAGAGCTTGAACTAGCTACCCCTCCTGACATGGAATAGTTCGGTGGACCCCATCGGAATGGCCAGCCAGCGGTTTTGCGCCGTCGATGCATCCAAGCCACCGGGACCTGCAACTAGGCTTGTTTCATGGATCCTGACAGTGTGATTTCCGGAAAGGCCCGTGGGGCACTCATTGAAGCTATGCAATCCTCCCTTAATACGACCGGCATCGATGCCCTGTACACTTCCTTCGATCTTGACCGATTCGTGCTGCGGATTGGTTCGAATAAGGAAAAAAGGGCTAGTGAACTCGTGAGGCGAGTCATGGCAAAAGGAGACGGCGCCATTGTTGAACTCGTGCGTCTGGTTGACAATCGGGTGCGTTCACGGCACAAGGAAAACAGCACCGACTACACGAACTTTCTGGACGCTCTAAGACTCGACGGCCTTCAGCTAGTGGAAGGTGCAGTTGTGCCCATCGACGAGGACAATGTACCCGCAGCAGAAGAGCTTGGTGCGACGATGAAGATGCTTCAGGATCTCGGATGGCACGACACGCTGACCTACTATCGACAGGCGATTAACGCGTTCGACCGGGGGGACTTCCATGCTTGCAACGGTCAGCTGAGAACCTTTCTTGAGAGTCTTCTGCGCGAACTGTGTGACGTGAGTGGCATTGAGTCACGGCAGGAGCCGAAGGCAGATGCACAACGCCTGCTCAATGCTAAAGCGATCAGTCGGGATGAGAAAGATCTACTTGTGACCATCGTTACAATTTCTAATTCGAATGGAGCCCATCCAGGTGCTACAAGTCAGGACGAGGCTCGGTTTAGGCTCCTTTTGGTAGCAACCACAACCCGATGGCTACTAATTAGCATCACGGGGCGGTGACTTCATCCTCAACCAGGATGCCTTTCGTTAACTTTGAGCAGGGCTGTTTTCTGGTTCCAGTTCGTGGGCTTGCCCATCAACGTAGAAGTGGGGCCGGTCGTCCTGAGAGTCCGAAGGGAGCTCAATGATGCTACATCCTTGCTGCAAGGAGTAAATCCTCACAAGTCAGGAGTCAAGCAAACTCGGAGCAGTCCCGCGTGCGAGATCGGTTGCGGTTTTAGGTGGCGCTTGAAAGTTCATGCCGGCCAGATCGAAACAGGAAGGTGGGTATGTTCGAAAGCTCGGACTAATCTATTCATAGGTGCAGGGAACGACGCAAATGGGGGAAGCAATGGGACGTGGGATGAACGCGGGACGATCTATGAATCGTGGTTTGAATGCCTTAGCAGGCGCAGCCCGACCGCACGGCCCGCGACCGCGGAAGTCTCAGGCCAACGTATACGTTCATACTCCTCAGGAAAATTTGGATGAGCACCGCCGCCTGCTAGATGAAAACGTCGCCATAGCCGAGCGCTGGTCGGGGTATAGGCGCATCTACAGCGGGGTTCGGGAGCTCAAGTTCCCTCCTTTGTACAGAGATCAGATTACAGAATTCGTTCCTCCTTCCTTTTCCTCACCTGATAGTCGCAGCATCCCGGAGCCATTGACTTGGGAAGCTATGGCCCCGGCATCGCCAGGTTGGGTTTCCAGGATGTTCGGGGGTCAAGCAAGGTATGAACAAGCTGTTGTAGAGGCAAAATCTTCTGCGGCGATGCGTCTCGATACCCACAAACGGGCAGAGGATAAACGTCGCGCATCCGTTGGTAGACACCTTGTTGAGTATCACGCTCTGTGTGAGGTTCTGGCTGACCTGCATCAACAAGCTACCCGTGAACTGTTGCTGGTAGACGAATTGATGCTCGCTAATGATCCGACCGCCATCGTCCGTCACTTTGAATCTCTTCTAGGCCTAATTGACGGGCCGTTTGGGAAGATATTCGTGTCAGAGGTCCGGTATCTGGTTGATACCAAACGGCTCATTATTGACATCGAGATTCCCGGTTGGTATCAATTCGAGGGCCCTAAGGAACACAAGTTCATCAAGTCCCGCAATGAGTTCAAGACAGTCATGCGTTCCGATGCAGAAGTCACGGCGGCCTACCGGGACGCTATCGCTGACTTGGTTGCAGGGACTCTTCACGTAGTATTCGCTGGCGACCGATACAGCCAGGTCGATTCCGCGATAATCCACGCTGAAATGCCTCTTTCAGTGGTCAGCGCAGAACTGACGGGTAAGGCATTGTTCGGGTCGATAGGCGCTTCAAAGGCGCACTTCGCATCTATGGACAGCCCGCATGCGGCCGTAGTCCTTCTAGGGTTGACCGGGAAGGCCTCATCGGGCGTCCGTTCGTTCAGGTCCGTAAGTAGACTCTTGGACGACGCGGTCTTGGTCTAGCCCTCGGTGCCAGTGCTTCCAAGGACACGATCAACAGCCATCGGCCACCTCAAGTTCAAGTGCATTCGGTAGGGACCGAAGCAAGACAGAATAGAACCAGTAATCTTGACACCGCTGATCCGAAATGAACCTACGTGACTATATCCGCCACTGAGCCGCATCATCTGACCCAACAACAGCTGGAATCCACCTTGTGGGCAGCAGCGAACGCGCTTCGCGGCCCGGTCGATCCGGGCGACTTCAAGGCCTATGTCTTCCCGGTGATGTTCTTCAAGTGGATCTCGGACAATTGGGACTACGAGCATGCCCAGGCAGTAGCGGATTTCGGTGATGATCTGACTGAGGAGCTGGAGGCCAAACTCCACACCTTCACTATTCCGGCCGGTTGCCACTGGTCCGATGTCATTGGCACGTCGCAGCACACCGGGACTAAGCTCGATGAAGTACTGCAACGGCTTCAGAATTCAAACCCGGAATCGTTGCGCGGAGTCTTTGGTGACGTCCAGTGGGCGAACCAGGACCGTCTACCGCAGAACGCCCTGAAGGCCCTCCTGAACACTTTTCATGCGGTTCGGCTAGATCCTGACTCAGTGAACGGCGACATGCTAGGCAGCGCTTACGAGTACCTGCTGCGGGAGTTCGCTGAAGCCTCCGGGAAGAAGGCCGGGGAGTTCTTCACGCCACGCCATGTAGTCCACCTGCTAGTGAAACTGCTCGAACCCAAGCCCGGCGACGAGATCGCGGACCCCGCCTGCGGATCCGGCGGCATGCTCGTTGAGATGGTCTCCGCAGTCCGTCAGGCCGGCGGTAATCCGAACACGCTGCGCCTGCACGGTCAGGAAATCAACCTGACCACCAGTGCTATCGCCAAGATGAACCTCTACCTGCACGACCTGGAGGATTTCACCATCGTCCGCGGCGATACCTTCCGCGAGCCGAAACTCCTCGACGGCGATGACTTGAAGAAGTTCGACATCGTGATCGCCAACCCGCCTTTTTCACTCCAGAACTGGGGCGCCGACACCTGGGCGGGCGACCCCTACGGCCGCGGGAAGTACGGTGTCCCGCCAGCCAAGAACGGCGACTTCGCCTGGATCGAACACATGGTGACCTCCATGAAGAATGACACCGGACGGGTCGGCGTCGTCATGCCGCACGGAACCCTCTTCCGTGGTGGCAAGGAAGGCGCCATCCGCGAAGCCCTCATCCGCGATGACCTGCTCGAAGCGGTCATAGGCCTGCCGACCAATCTGTTCTACTCGACCTCCATCCCGGTCGCCATCCTCGTGTTCCGTAAGAACAAAGCCGCGAATCGGCAAGGCAAAGTCCTGTTCGTTGACGCCACCAAGCGCTTCGTCGCCGGCAAAAACCAGAACACCATGTCCGATGCCGACATTGAAGTCATCGATACCGCCTACAAGCAGGGCATCGACATCGACGGTCAGGACGGGCTCAGCCTGCGCCTAGTTGACCAAGACGAGATCGAAGCCAGCGGCTGGGATCTGAACATTGGGCGGTATCTGAAGGGTGAGACAGCCGCTGAAGCCAATGTTGAAGAAGCCATCATCTCCTACAAGGAATCCCGCGAACGGCTCGCCCTCGCAGAGGAAACACTCGCTGAGAAGCTGAAGGCGGCCGGCTATGACTTCTGAGTGGCAAAAAGTTCGACTGGGCGATGTGCTCACTCAGGTCAAACGACCCGTTGAGGTGTCTGAACTTGAAGAGGTCTCATTCGCCGGAGTGAGATGGTATACGGCCGGCGTCTACCATCGAGCCACTATTGCTTCCTCCGAGGTGAAAACCAAATTGCTCCATCGTCTAGAGCTTGAGGACATCGTCTACAACCGCATGTGGGCGACGAAGGCGAGTTTCGGTTTGGTCACGGCCAAAGCAACTGGATGTCTCGTGACGAATGACTTCCCGATCTTTGTCTCGGACTACACGCGGACGCTGCCGCGTTTCATAGAACTCGTTTTCACAACTACCTCGTTCCAACATCAAGCGTCCGTCGCCGCTACAGGAACTACCGAGCGGAGGCGTTTGAACGAGCGGGACTTTGTTCAGCTACCGTTGTTGCTGCCGCCCCTCGCCGAGCAGCGGCGCATCGTTGACCTGATCGGCGCACTGGACGATGCTATCGAGGCGGCTGAAGAGCACACCAAGACGGCGGATGAGCTGCTTGAAGTTCACCTCGAAAGCCTGCGCGGTACGGCTTTAGTCCTGCTAGGTGATCTCGCAAGGTTACGTTCCGGCCCTTCTTGGAAGGCTGCGGATGAGTCTCCTCAACCGACTGCTGGCGGAGAGCCCGTCCTTAGCATCACAAACACTCCCGCCGGAAGAGAGCTTAACCTCGCCGTCGAAAAATATGTAGCCGGCCTTCCCAGCTCAACAATGAGGGCTACCGATTCGTCGCTGATAATGATCAGAACGAATGGGAACCGGAACCGCATAGGTAACGTCTACCGGGCCCGCGGTGAAATCGATGGTTATGCCGTATCGGCCTTTCAAATCCTCATCGAACCGAACGTGCCATCCATGGGCAACCATCTCTACTGGAGCCTCAGCGTGCCAAGCGTTCAGCGAGCTATATCCGAAGCTGCCAGCGGCTCTACAGGGTTGGGCAACGTAGCAGTCGGGTGGCTCAAGAAGTTAGAGGTACCCGATCCAACGGCACCTGAGGTTGAGGGGCATTTGAACATAGCTGAATCCCTTTATGAAGCAATACATGCTTCTCAGACTCAGCTTTGCTCGCTCCGCGTTCTTCGCACCGAACTGCTCTCATCTCTGCTATCCGGTGCCCACACGATCCCCCAGTCATACGACAAGCTGATTTTAGCCTGACGATGCTGGCTCCCTGTCCCTGCCTACGCATGCTGGACACATAGAGTAGGCGGGGACGGTTTCAATCAACTGGGGGTATCGTGGCGGGTTTCAACGAGTCGAGCACCGTGCAGGCACCGGTATTGGACCTGCTCAAGGCTGCCGGGTGGAAACGTGTCCCCGGCAGCCAGCTGAACCGGCACACCGAGGACGCGTTCATTGAAGCTGACCTTACGGCTGCCCTGGCCCGGCTGAACCCGGCGATCAACGAGGACCCCACCCGGGCTGCTGAGGTGCTGGGGCCTCTGAGGTCGATGGTCCTCTCTGCCCGTGATGACGGCCTCGTCGTATCGAATCAGCGGTTCCTGGAGTGGCTGCGGGGTTTGAAGACGCACCGTTTCCAGGGTCGTGACGGGTACGAACCGGTCCGGCTGATCGACTTCGAGAACCCGGCGACCAACACCCTGGTCGTCTCCGATGAGGTAACCATGGGAACCGCCGGCCACCAGTGCCGGTTCGATCTGGTGCTTTGGGTGAACGGCATACCCCTGGTCGTCGTTGAGACGAAGACCCGGCTGAACGCGAAGGTCACCTGGCTGAACGCCGCAGATGAGATCCACACGGTGTATGAGCCCGGCTGGCCGGAATTCTTTGTACCCAATGCTTTCTCGGTCGGCACCGACGGCAAGGAGCTACGGTTCGGCGGCGTCGGCACACCCATAGACCAGTGGGGCGTCTGGGGCCTCACCACCGAGGACATCGTTCCGGAGGGCTGGCCGCGGGTCAAACGCTCCGTCGAGCTGCTCCTCTCCCCTGCCACAATGCTGTCGATCGTGAACGAGTTCACCGCTTTTGAGCTGAAGTCACGGCACTCGAAGTCCCCCGTCCTGCTGAAGATTGTGCCGCGCTACCCGCAAGTGGAGGCTGTCGCCGCCATCCACACCCGTGCGCTGCACGACACGAAACGTCAGGGCCTGATCCATCACACCCAGGGGTCCGGCAAGACGCTGGCCATGCTGTTTGCCGCGGTGAAACTGGTGAACGAGCCCCGCCTGAAGAACCCATCAATCATCCTGATCGCCGACCGGGTCCAGCTCGTCACGCAAATGTACAGGCAGTTCAAACGCGCGGACATGCCCGCCCTTGAAGCACCGTCCACGGCCGCCGAGCTGCGTAAAGTCCTCTCCGATGACCGCCGCGGCGTCTTTTTCAGCACGGTCCACAAGTTCAAGGACGCCGGAGTCCTCAACGAGCGCGAAAACATCATCGTCCTTGTGGATGAAGCTCACCGCACTCAGGAAGGCCGGCTCGGCCAGCACCTGCGAAAAGCGTTCCCGAATGCTCGGTTCTTCGGCTTCACCGGCACCCCCGTGGCCGACCAGGACCGCAATACATACAAGCTGTTCGGTGACCCGGAGGACCTGAACCATGCGATGAACACCTACGACTCCGACCGTTCCATCGCAGATAAGACCACCATCCGGATGAAGGTGGTCCCGCGCCTAGTGGATTTCCACATCCGCCGCGAGGAACTCGACGAAGCGTTCAACGAATTCGCCCAGGAAGAGGGATTGTCCGACGAGGAGCAGGAGTTTGTGGCCGCCAAGGCCATTTCCAGCCGCACATTCTTCGCCAACCCCGAACGAATCACCCAGGTTTGCAACGACATCATCGAGCACTTCTACGCCACCATCGACCCGCTCGGAATGAAAGCACAGGTCGTCGTCTTCGACCGTGCGCTTTGCATCGCCTACCAGCAGGAACTGACGCGGTTGCTCGCCGTCCGGGCAGGCAAAAACGGGACCCCCGATGAGGCAACCGTGGTCATGTCCATCCAATCGAAGGACATCCCGGAGTGGCAGCAGCACAAGACCTCCGACGCGCAGGAAGAGGATCTTCTAAACCGGTTCCGCGCACTGGGTGACCCGCTGAAGTTCCTGGTCGTCACCTCCAAGCTCGGCACCGGATTCGACGCACCCATCGAGGGCGTCATGTACCTGGACAAGCCGATGAAGCTCCACACGCTCTACCAGACCATCACCCGGACAAACCGGACGTGGAAGAACCCGGCCACCGGGCAAGAAAAAGAATTCGGGCTCATCGTCGACTATGTCGGGCTTGGCGACGGTTTCGCCCGCGCCATGAAGCCGGCCGACCCTGAGACGGCCCAGAAGGAACTTGACGCCGAAGGCCTGATTGACCTCTTCGAATCCGAGCTCGAGCTCACTCTGGACCGGTTCGCCGGGATTGACCGCGCAGCGGCTGGTTTCGACGCACTGCAGGTCGCCCACGACCGGATCCCTAACGACAAGGCACAGGAGCGGTTCACGGCCCAGTACGGTGTCGTGCAGGGCATCTGGGAGGCCCTGTGGCCGCATGATCGCCTTGAAGTGCACCGCGATGACTACCGGTGGCTGTCCAAGGTGTACGCCTCCATCCTGCCCGCAGATACGAGCCGGGACTTGCTCTGGCACCGTATCGGAGCGAAAACCCTCGAACTAGTACATGGCCACATCGGCCAGGTGACAGTGAAGGACACCGGCGTGGACGTCGTCATCGCCGATGAGGGCACTATCAAGCGGCTCATGGAATCCGGGGTCCTCATTGACGAGGACCGGGAAAAGGCCACAGTGCTGACAGCCTCCGACGTCGTCGACAACATTGCCGAACGACTCAAGCGCCGCATCGCTGGCCCCAACGGCAAGCACACCGTCTACCAATCCCTGTCCGAACGCCTGGAGCGGCTACGCGAACGCCAGTTCACCCGGTCGCAGGATGGAATCTCATTCCTGCAGGAACTGCTCAATCTGGCACGCGACCTGTCCGCCGCGGAGCACGCCGAGGATGAGGCCGACGCTGAAGGTCTTGACCTGCTCCCGGATCCGCACATCGGTGCGCTCACGCAGATCTTCGAGGAGTACAAGCCCGACGGTGCCCCGGTCATCCTGGAGAAGGTCGTCCGCGACATCGACGAAATCGTGAAAATGGTTAGCTGGGAGGGCTGGAACGAGACCAAACGCGGCGACCGCGAAGTCCGCAAAGCCATCCTAAAGGTGCTCCGCCATTACGGGCTGCCCCTTGAGGGCGAACTATTCGATCGTTCCTATGCCTATGTTGCGGAGAACTACTGAGATCCGACAGCCCTAGGGCACCAACGTGAGGTGTTCTCTGGTAGGCATGTGAAGACAGACACACTCCTCTCCCGGCTTCGCGGGGCTACACACAGAATTCCGTCGATGATCCAGTTCTGAGCCTGATGAGTTGTTCATGTCCGGTTGCGTAAGGCCGGGATCCCCGAACTGGCCCGGGCCATCCTCAACGGAAACGACCGCCGGCACGACCATCGTGGCCACCTGGATCAGGGCCCAGCTCCTAGACGATAAAGGCCATCCGCTCGGCATCCGGTACGCCAGCAATGTTGGCCGCGGATACAGATGGGCCCACTGGCCGCGCCCTGGCAGTTGCTAGAACCTAATGAGCCCCAGTAGCGGCGCCGAGATCCAGGGATC
This sequence comes from Arthrobacter glycogeni, assembly GCF_054510815.1. Lineage (NCBI taxonomy): Bacteria > Bacillati > Actinomycetota > Actinomycetes > Micrococcales > Micrococcaceae > Arthrobacter > Arthrobacter glycogeni. Next base: position 56,115 of record NZ_JBTNDV010000016.1, on the reverse strand, counting down.
CAACCTTGACCTACTCGCGGCCGCGCATCGTTTCGGTATCCGCGTCGCCTGAGCCAGATCCACAGCCGGCAATCGCGTATGAGATCACATGAACAGCTATGATTGAATCAAGACTCGCAAGCTTGATTCAACGATGGGAATTGTCATGGCAGTAGATGTTGGCCGCCGGATAGCTGAGCGGCGTGACGAAGCGGGCATGAACCAGCGGGAGTTGGAGGTCGCCACTGGCATCTCACAATCGACCCTGTGCCGTATTGAGAACGGGAGTCGTCCCGCCCGCTTGGACGAAGTCATCTCCATCGCCTGGGCTCTGGGCTGCCCAGTTGAGGCGATCCTGGATGAGAATCCCGTCCGGGATAGGGTGCTCGTTGCCAGTCGGGCCAACGCTTCCACGGCCGATGCCGCTGCAGTTAGATTGCGGCTGACTCAGTTTCTGGAGATGGACGAGTACTTGGCGCTGCACGGCATCGGGGCGTAATGTCCGAAGAACCTCTGGTCGTTCCTGCCTGCGTTGGGGGAAGTGAGCAGGCGGCGTGCCTGGCCGCTATGAAGATTCGCCGTGAACATGGTTTTGGCTCCGGGCCGATCCCTGACCTTCACGAGCTCATCGGGTTGGTGGCGCCCGGCGTTGACATCGCCATCTTGGACATGCCGGACGGGATGGACGGCATGGTCATCACCGATCCGTTGCGCAAGAAATCCATCATCGGCGTTGCCACCACAGGTGTCCCTGAACGCCAGAGGTCATCGATGGGCCATGAACTTGGGCATATAGTTTTCGCCGATTACGAGGCAGGATTGCGGCACGATCCGTCGTCACGGACGCCGGAAGAAACCCGCGCTGATACCTTTGCACGTCATCTACTGGCCCCCGTAGAGGGCGTAGCCGGATTCCTCGAAGATTTGAACGCTGTCCGAGGGGACCTCAATCCCCGACACATCTCCTCTGTCGTGCACCACTTCCAGGTGTCACCAGCCATCGCCATGATCCAGATGCACTCGGACGGGTGGATCACTGCCGCGCAGAAAGCTGAACGGAGCGAATCAGCACGCAGTTTAGCCCTGAGGTACGGATGGATCGGTGACTACCGGGCGATGGCAGCGGAGAGCAGTACCCCTCGCCCCCCTCAGCGGCTAATCGAAAACACCACCGAGGGGTACATCCGGAATCTTGTATCCGTTCAGGGTCTTGCGGCGGTCAGTGGGGTCGATCCTAAGGTGCAGCTAGCGGAACTTGAGCAGGCCTGCATCAAGCCTGAAACCATTGAAGTGGCCTGGGCCGACCTTGACGACTTCGGGCCGGCCTGACCCGGTGGCTGCCGGCCTGACGATACTAGATGCCGGACCATGCATCACTTTCTGCGCCGCGTCCAAGCAGCGACTGCTTATCGACGTGCTGCAGTCTGCGTCCAGTAAGCTCTACGTTCCTGATGTCGTCGACGACGAAGTTGCTAAACGAGGCTCCAACCGCCGGGATTTCCCCTTGACCACGGTCAAGAACTGGCAGTTGCTGACTGAGCATGATCATGTTGGAATCCTCGACTCAAGGCTGGACGCCGACAATGCCAAAGCGCTATCTATTGCTGTCAAAAAGCTCACGGGCATGCCCCTGGCTCAACGGCTTACGGAAAGCAGCGACCTCGGTGAAATCATGGTCATAGCTCACGCTATGGTCCGCAAGGAACGGGGTGAATCCGTCCTTGTCGTCATCGATGAGCACCGCGGTCAACGGTTAGCGTCGAAGTTCGGAATCAAGGTTATCGATACGGCGCTGATACTTAGCAAGGCAATAGTGCTCGGCCTGATCACTGACCGCGGCGACATGCGCAAGACTTATGATGCCCTCCGCAAATACGACTCTGGTTTGGTCGACATAGGCTCCACCACCCTCCTAGGGAGCGAGCTATGGGCGAAGAAGCCCAGGCCCGAAACAGATGCTGAGGAATCGGGAGGCGGATAGTTCTTCCGTCCGGCAAGCTCCAGTTCGGTAGTACACATCAAAAGCGACTCCCTTTTTCGAGTATTTCGTCTCTGACTGTCCTATCAACCCCGTCCCACTTGGCCGATCTCACGACTCCTCGAAGAGGAATGACACACCCAAGGGCTACCGTTTGCGAGTATGGGACTTCTACTCGGATATGTCAGATATGTGGGCATGAGACATGTTCAGTATCTGGTCTGTCTCATCGCAACCATTGATGCAAAAAAATCAATTAAACTAACCTTCCGCGAATTTTGGGCGCACCCTAATCTTGATGGCTTCGCTACTCCAACAGCCCCGGACCATATGCGGCGGTAGGCTCGCACCATTCTCGTAGCGATGCTTTATACACCGTCGCTCTGGTTCTGTTGGTCCGGTTCCGGACTCGAAGTCTCCGGGGTGGTAGTGGTCAAAGCTGAAAGGACGACAAGCGCGATCACGTCCGGGCCACCAGGGACGGGTGGAGTGGTGACGAGCTTAAGAAGCTCGGGCTGGAGAACAATGCGGCCGCAACCCGCCGCCGTAACAACCGTCGGCCAGCAGCACAGTCCGCTTCGGAAGCATCCACCGAACCCGCCCCCGAATGAGAAACGTGGTTCTGACTGTCCTCCGTCCACACCGGCGGGACCCGTGACAGCTCAATTGTCGTTACCTCAAACAAGATTCTGATCTACAGTCCGGATTGATCAACTCAGCGGGTCTGGGCGGACCCGTCTAGAGGTAGCTGCAGATACGTTCAGCGTTGCACTGATTGGGGTCACCTGCCGCGGCGGTTTCGTAAAAACCGGCAACGGATTCCCGCAGCGCGGTGAGCTCAGCGATCTGCCTGTCAAGGTTTCTGAGGTGTTCAGATAACTGATCCCGTACGTGACCACAGGGCGCCTCCCCCGCATCCCTGATACGGAGAATGCCACGAATTTCAGACAGGGCAAGGCCTGCGACCTGGCTGCGCCGGATGAACTCGATCCTGCCAAGGGTTTCCTGCGGGTAATCCCGATACCCGTTGGTCGAGCGGTCAGCCTGGGGCAGAAGCCCTCGCTCCTCATAAAATCTGAGGGCCTTGGTCGTCACGCCGGAGGACGCTGCAACTTCGCCGATACGCATGATTCACCTCATCCTGGTGGTACTTTCCTCTAACCTTCCATTGTAGTGGAAGGTCGTCGTGACAAGCTTTCGCGTTGATCTTGTTGCCCGGTCCTACGGCGAACCGCGCTCAGGTTTCATCCCGGACGCTACCGGAGGTCGAGTTTCTCCAGGGCTGCCTGGTAGGCCTCGTGGTAGGTGGGGAACTGTGCCACCTGGTCCAGGAGGGTGTCGATGGGCAGCTGCGCGCGGATCGCCAGAGAGGCATGATGGATCCATTCTCCGGCCATCGGTCCCACCGCCCACGCTCCGATGAGAATCTTCCGATCGGCATCGGCGAGTAATCCCAGGTGCCCGCGCGGGTCCTGTTCGTAAGTCCACGGGCGTGCGATGGCTTTGGCGAGGTCAAGTTCGGTGGCGGCGGTGCGGATCCCGTGGTGTTCGGCCTGGTCGTGGGTCAGGCCGGCGGCGGCGATTTCAGGGTCAGCAAATATCACCCGTGGTATCCCGTCATAGGTGGCCGGGTGGGGCCGCCCGAGAATGGCATCCGCAACGATCCGGCCCTGGTATTTCGCGACGTGTGTGAAGGGCATGATGCCAGTGACGTCGCCGATGGCCCAGGTGTTGTCGCCGGCCTGGCAATGCTCATCGACCAGCACTTCGCTGCGGTCGCCGAACTGTACCCCGGCGTGTTCGAATCCGAGCCCTTTGGTGCGGGGTTTGCGCCCGGTGCCGAAGATCACGACGTCAGCTGCCACGTCACCGCCAGGTTCCCCTTCGCTGGTCACCAGTTCGATGACGCTGTCGGCGCCTTCACGTCGTGCCCGGGCAGCGGACGTGCTCAAGCGGATGTCGATGCCGGCTTCCTGCAGGTACTGGTGGGCCAATTCACCGACCCGGGCCTCTTCCCGGTCGATCAACCGTTTCCCGCGGTGGATGAGGGTGACCTTGACTCCGAAGCGGGCCAGGAACGTCGCCGTTTCAACACCAACCGCACTGCCGCCGATAATCACCGCTCGCTCCGGAACAGTGCTGGCGGTGTAGGTTTCGCGGTTGGTCCACGCCGTAATGTTTTCGATGCCTTCCAACGGTGGGATCACCGCTTCGGTGCCGGTGGCGATGACGATATGGTCGGCCGTGATTTCCTGGGCGCCCGCCTGGATCCGGCCCGGCCCGGTAATCCGGGCCTCCTCTTTGAGAACCACCGCACCCTCTTTCTCATACCCCTCAATTTGGGATTGGTCGTCGAGATTGCGGATCATATAATCCCGATACTTCGAGGTTTCGGTCCAGTCCAGTTCCGCGCCGGAAACCCCGGCGGCCCGTTGCACTTCCGTGCGCGCTTCCGGCGGCCGCAGCACAGTCTTGGACGGAATGCACGCCCAATAGGCGCACTCCCCACCAATCAGTTCGCGTTCAAAAACCGCAACCTTTTTTCCTGCTTTGAGAAGACGGTCCGCAGCAACCTCACCGCCCGGTCCCATACCAATTACCGCAACATCGAAGTGCTCGCTCATCTTGGATCTCCTTCAGGTTCGGTGGATCTCTCTGTCGTCGAATATTTCGTACCATCACCTATCCGGCGTCGCACACCGCTGCTTGTTGCGTGGGCTACGCCAGAGCAGGACGGGATAGGGTCTTGGCTCAGCAGCGGCAGCTTTGCGCCCCGCTCTCCTGCTGATCCGGGGTGGGTGCTGGTGTGTGGGCGAGCATCTTCTCCGCCATGGAAGAGCCAAGCCGGTAGGCTTCCTCGACAGGTATCACGGTGCCTCCGGGATGGGTGTCGAGCCAGGGCGCGGCTTCTTCGGGTGAGGCGAAAAAGTGGACCTGGTTACAGAAGGACGAACGCACGGAGCTCATATCGTCCGGATTCACGAGTGAGACGACGGCGGTGGCCGGCTCGACGCCGGTAAAGCCGGTGTTATCCACCGTTACCCTCACCGGCGTACCGGTGGCCCTATAAGCGGATTCAATCCGCGCCGTCGCGCCCAGGAGGGTGGGGAAGATCAGGGTGTCCAGTGCGCACCAGGTGTAGAGCTGTTCGCCGTCCACTTCGAAGCGGTGCTGGGTGGGACGCTGAGTCAAGCCCTGCCCGATGATCCGCCCGGACCCGTCATACTCGGTGTCAGCCATGGCGTCCAAAGCGGTGCGGACTTCATCGACGGGGCGTCCGGTGGCTACGGCGAGATCCACTACGTCGACCGGGTCGCCTTGGGCGAGGAGTTTCAGCAGCGGCAACCACAGCCAGGGCTGCATCCCTGTTTCGGTGGAGGCAAGCCGGTCGGTTACCTGACTGATGCTGTCCGTCACGGAACTGTTCCTTTCAGTGGTCATGGTTGTTGGCCTGCAAGGTCAGGAGGCGCAGCAGGAGAGCCGGGAGACGTCGGTGTTGAAGGATTGGGCGGCGATTTTGATGCCTTCGGCCATCGTCAGGTACGGGCTCCACAGGTTCGCGACCTGATCCACGGTCATCTCGGCCTGGAGAATATAGACCCCGGCTGCGGCGATGTCGCCGGCTTCCTTGGCGACAGCGGTGATGCCCAGGATCCGCCCGGTGTCGGCTTCAGCAACGATTTTGATGAATCCGCGGGTGTCCCTGTTGACCAGTGCCCGGGGCACGTATTCCAGCGGCAGGACCCGGCACTCACAGATGATGCCCGCGTCCCGGGCCTGTTTGTCAGTCATTCCCACCGCGGCCAGGGTCGGCCCGGTAAACGTCACCCGAGGCAGGTACCGGTAGTCCACTTCACGTCCTGCGTTGTTAAAGGCGTTCTCGACCATCAACGTGCCGTGGGAGGCAGCCACATACACGAACTCGGGGTGCCCGGTGACATCGCCGGCAGCCCAGATCCGCGGATTCGAGCTGATCAGCGTGTCCCGCACCAGGACTTCACCCTTGTCCCCGGTTTTGACGCCCACTCCTGCCAGGTTCAGGCCGTCGGTGACTGGGCGCCGGCCCGTTGCGACCAGCAGTTTCGCGGCCCGGATTTCTTCCTGCCCGCCGGCGATCGCCGCCTGGGCCACAATCCCGCCGGTGGCGTCCGTAGTGATCGAGGAGAGGGTGGCCCGGCGGATGACCCGGATGCCTTCATCAGCGAAAACACTCATCAACGCCCGGGATGCATCGGGTTCCTCCGCAGAGGCCAGGCGGGAGCGCACCAGCATCGTCACTTTCGAACCGAGCCGGGCGAAAAGCTGCGCCTGTTCCAGAGCCACATAGCCGCCACCGATGACCAGCAAAGACTCGGGCACCTCGTCGAGTTCCATGGCCGTGGTGGACGTCAGATAATCCACCCCGTCCAGCCCTTCGATGGGCGGCGCCCAAGGCGCTGATCCGGTGGCCACCAAATAGTGGGCGGCCGTGATTGTTTCCCGGGTTCCATCCGTTGCGGTGACCTCCAGCACCGGTTCCGCGGCGTCACCGGCGAATACGGCATTGCCCTGGCGCAGTTCCCACCCGTATTCGCCGATCAGGTCCACGTACTTTTCGGAGCGCATGTTTTCCACCAGGGACCGCTTACCCCCGATGAGCCCGGTCATGTCCACCGGTTCAGCGGTGGTGGTGATGCCGGGGAACCTACCCGAATCCTGGGCGGTGTGACGCGCTTCGGCGGCGGCCAGCAAAGCTTTTGAGGGTACGCAGCCGGTGTTTACGCAGGTCCCGCCCACCGTTCCGCGCTCGATCATGACCACCCGTTTGCCGAGATTGGTTGCCCTGATGGCGGCAGCGAAGGCGCCGCCGCCTGAACCGATGACGGCTAAATCAAAATCCGGTACTGCCTCAGGCATGAAATTCTCCACAATTCTTATCTGGAACGCACCGGCCGTGGCCGGTGGGTGATCTTCGGTTTGGGGGCTACACCCAGTCTGCACCTTCCCCTTCGGGGGAAGGTCAAGGATTCCGGGTGCCAGTTGCTCACCACAGCCGGCCAGGTCCCGTCCGTGCCTTCCACTCCACCTTGCCCCGGGGCGGGCCGGACAGGCCTGGAACTGAATCGTCTAAGGGAGTGTTTCGTCGAGGAATTCCCGCAGGGCTTCGGCTTTCATTGGTTGCGCGTCGGCGCGTCCGAGGACTTCGCCATCCGGGGCGATGACCACGGTGGAATCCAGGGAAACGATCTCGTACTTCTTAGACAGTTCACCTGTTTCGTCGACGACGTAGGGATGCTCGGGGAAGCCTGCCAGTTCACGGAACTCGTCGACCTGGGTTTTCGTGTTTCCCGGGGTCACATCGACTCCCACGAAGTCAGCCTGGTCGGCGTACTCGGACTCCAGTTCCTTCATCGCTTCCGCCTGCGGAATGCAGGTGAAGCACCAGCTCGCCATGAAATACAGGACTGTGGGACGCTCTGCGGGCACGGTGATCGGTTCGCCTTCCGTGGAGGTGAGTTCGATCCGGTCCACGCTCGTTCCGCCAGCAGCAGCGGTGTCGGCTCCTGCGCCGCGGTTCAGCGCTATGCCGGCAAGAATTACCACAACGGCCACGACCGCGGCGAACGCGGTAATGATCAGGATGCGCCGACGGTTTTTGGTGGCGGTCATGGGGTTCCTTGCTGTTGGTTGCGATCATTTAGTGGTTCCGTGGTTCCAGGGGCACAGCACGAGTCCGCGCTGTTGTGGGTGTCAATCGCGTCGCTGCGATCCGATCCGTCTGCCGGATCCGCGTCCGGGGCCTTGGCTTTGTTGCGGCGTCCACGGGAAAAAGCCAGCACCGCGAGGATTGCGGCCACGGTCATTGCCGTGATCACCGGCCAGGTGTCCGTGATGAAACCGGACAGTCCGACACTGGCTGCAGTGATAACCGACCCCATGATCCCGCCGGCCTGCCCGCCGCTCAGAGCTGGCACCCAGTAGAGCAGCAGATATATTCCGGCCAGGACCAGGGCCGCCCCGCCGAGCCGGTTAATGTAGGGCAGCAGCCGGCGGACGTGGCGGGCCAGGGCATCGCGGGCCACCGCAGCGCCCAGAGACAACAGAATCAGTACTACCGATGAGCCCAAAGCGTAGGCGGCGAAGACTGCCAGCAGCCCGAGCAGGCTTCCCGTGGACACGGCCTGCGCGACGACGGCCAGCAGGAGGGCCAGGCTGCAGGAAAGAGCGGCCACCGCTTAGGCCACACCGTAACCGAATACGCCTTTGAGCCCCGAGGCGGTTCCGTCCGTTTTGAAGAACCGGTTCAGGTTCAGCCGGGTGCCCGGCAGTTGCCACCCGACGATCATTCCCAGCCCGGCGATGACGATCACGGCGCCGATGACCACCGCGGCCCAGGGCAGCGCCGAAGCAATCGAGCGTAGTCCCACCGCAACGAGCAGCCCGGCTGTCACAAAAACCGTGCCGAATCCGGCGCTCAGCGCAATACCTGCCCGAAGCCCTGCCAGAAGCGGTCGCTTGGGTCCGCTGCCTGGGCCGGAACCAATGAAATACGCCAGATACGTCGGAAGCATCGCAAACCCGCACGGATTAACGGTCGCAAGCATCCCGGTCAAAAAGGCCAGACCCAGCGCCCCGGTCATGCGCGGGTCCTCGATGCCAGCGAAGCCGGACGGTCAGAGAGACCATCATTGTGCCGGTCGGCATCGGAGGGCATCGTTTCCAGCAAGACAGCGGAACCCCAGGGCGGGACCTGGCCCGATCCCGAGGGAGCGCAGCCACCGCCCGTCGTTCTCGGCATCAGGCCGGAGCGTTTGTCGTTCTTCGCATCAATGGGCATGTTAATCCTTCCAAGGTTCCGCGCCGCCCGGCACCGGTTGATCACCAGGCGCAAACAGCAACACCAAAATTCCTACTCAACCCATCATCAACCTTTCCCCGCGGGGGAAGGTCAAGCCTGGCTGACGCTGACTAGAGGCAGGCTGCCTGGAAGCCGTCACTTCCCTTGTGGTGAGATGTCGGACGCCGGTCCCGGGCCTTGATATTTGATGCGCTATTGCGTGCCTGCTGCAATCAGGGCTGTTCGGAGCTGTGCAGCGCTTGGATCTACGGTGCGGAACACTTCACTACCCGTGGCGTCCAGAACGACGGCCGTGCTTACCTGGCTGATCTGGTAGGCGGTGATCAAACGGGCGTTCAGGTCGGTGGCGAAGGCCAAAGATGAGGCATCATTTTCGCCCAGGAACGCTTCGATTTCCTCGACGGTTTCGTAGGGTGCAATATCGACGGCAACATAATTTGCTTCGTCCGGTGACTCCCGCTGCAGCTCGGCAAGGACGTTCGTTGCCGGCCCGCAGGCACCGCAATCAATGGAGAAGAAAAACAGCACGCTGGGCTGAGATCCCGGAATCGGAACCTGTGTTCCCTCCACGGTGCGGGCCATGAAGTCCCCTCCCACCACGGCAGCTCCAGGCGTGACCCGTTGCTCAACTTCAGAGGAAAGCAGCGACACCGACAGGGTCCCGACCGCTGCGGTGACGAGTATCAACACCATCCCTGTCAGCCACCATGGGCTCTTCCGATCTCTGCTACTCCGATCTCTGCTATAGGGCCCAGCACGGATGCCGTCTGGGCGTGTCATCTGCCGCGCGGACCCTGCCCGGTCTGGTTTTGGATCTGATCCCGCCCAGGCGTACCTGGTGGAACGCAGCAATCACCGTCGTCCGTTTTCCCGGAAGCGCGGCGCCGGAAAACCCAGACCAGCACGCCGAGGGCCAAGACTACTGCGGCCGTGATCAGCCATGGATTGCCCAGCAGTGATCCCGTTGCGCCGAGGGCTCCGGCAGCGATCAGTAACGGCAGCCCACAGCAGAGCACATGAAGCAACACAAACCCGGCAACGACCAGCGCCGTCTTGTTTCCCTGTTTCTGCTCACTCTCTTGCTCACTCTTCTGCTTAATGGTTGACAAGGGTGATCCCTTCGAAGGCGGCGGACTTTTAGGTGAGGCTCTGGAGGCACTGGGTTGGCCGTGCTCTCCGTCCAGTATTGACCTTGCCCTATGGGGAAGGTCAATACTGGACGGTGAAACACCATCAGAGGTGTTTGCCCGTTGGACAGATTACCTAATCCTGCCGCTGTCCCGAGGCCGTCCGCAGCAGATCATCAGGCAGGAGCGGGGGAACCAACAGCGGGCTTCGCGAGAAGCCCTAGGGGCTAAGCCGCTGAATGAATGTTTTCGACGATATTCAGCGTCCGGATGATCCCATCCGAGTCCGACAGCCAACTTCGCCGGCATTGGGAGAGGCCAATTTTTGTCTAAGAACCATCATCCGGCGCGCCACCGCGCCAATCCTGTCCGCCGCCACCCGGCGCGGGTCGTTTCACATGCCGGGAGCATCGGCCGGTCCACAGCCGTTGTTACCGCTGCTTCAGCGCTACTGCTCAGTGGCGGCCTGCCGGCCAACGCCGTCGACACAGCCGAGGAACTTCACCAGGCAGGAGAACCGGCCACGCACACGGTCGTCTCCGGTGACACCCTAGGAGCCATCTCCGGCCGGTACGGTGTCGAGCTGGGCACCGTGTTCTCCCTCAACGAAATGAACCAGACCACCATCATCTACCCCGGCGATATTGTCAGCGTAAGCGGCGATGCAGACACCCCGACGCCGGCCACGCACACGGTCGTTTCCGGTGACACCTTGGGAATCATCTCCGGCCAGTACGGTGTCGAGCTAGGCACCGTGTTCTCCCTCAACCAGATGAATCAGAGCACCATCATCTATCCAGGCGACGTCATCAACCTGACCGGTGATGTGGCCGTCGGCGGTCCTGCTCCCGCAGCACCCGCCGTGCAGGCTTTGAGTGTTCAGGCGTTACCGGCACCCCCACCAGCCCCAGCACCCGCAGCACCACCCGTGCCTGCACCTGCACCTGCACCTGCACCTGCACCTAGGATGGTGCTTGCAGCCGTGTCCACAGCACCGGCGCCGGTGAGCCGGCTGAGTTTGCCGTTAGCAAACGCGTCGGTGAACTCGCCGTTTGGTTACCGTGGAGGAGAACTCCATACGGGCCTTGATTTCGCGGCCGGGTGCGGCACCCCCGTCCTGAGTTCGGCAGCCGGAACGGTCATCGAAGCCGGGTTCAGCGCCTACGGAGGCGGCAACCGGATTGTCATCGATCACGGAAACGGTCTTCAAACCACGTACAACCACCTTGAAACCATCGGCATTCAGCTGAACCAATCTGTGGGAAGTGGAGCACCGATCGGGGTGGCCGGTTCCACCGGTAACTCCACCGGCTGCCACCTGCATTTTGAAGTCGTCGTCAATGGCCAGACAGTAGACCCTGCCGCCTGGCTCTAACAGTGTGTGGTGCAGGGTTTCCGCAGCAGTATCGCCCCGGAAGCCCTGCACCATAGCTATACCCGCCGGATCAGCTTTACCGTCTAACGCCGTTTCCGAGCGGAAGGGCTTTTTTGTGACAAGACGTCAGAGGCCGCGACGCAACGCGGCGGCGGTGTGGATCGCCGGCAGTTTCGCGACGGCCGTTCTGCTGGCAGTCGCCGGCGTGGCCCTTTCTGGTGCAGCCCAAGTGCGTGTGCTCGGGGACCCGGGAGCCGTGGCCCGGTGGGGTCTTCCAGCCGTTCTGGCCGTACATCACCTGGCTTTGGCCGCAGTGGTAGGTGCACTGGTTTTCGCCGCCCTAATCGTTCCGCGCAGGATTCACAGTAACGAGCACCATCAGCCGGGGACCACCAGGCGCCCAGGAGATGCGGATCATCCGGCGTTCCTGCGTGCGATCACGGTGGCATCCGTTGCCGCGGTGGTGTGGGTGCCAGCGGCAGCGGTGGTCCTTCTCCTGACCTATGCCGATATTGCCGGCTCACCCCTGAGCGCTGACCCCTCCTTCACAGCCCAGCTGGGGGTGTTCGTGACCGACATCGCCGCGGGCCGGGCCCGACTGGTGATCCTCATCATCGCGGTCCTGACCAGCATGCTGGTCCTGGTGGTTCGGTCATCCTTGGGCTTGCTGATGCTCGCCGGGCTCTGTCTGGCAAGCATCATCCCTGCCACCTCCGCCATCGGTCACGCCGCAGGCAGCACCGACCACATTGGGGCCAGCAACGCCCTGGGTTTACACATCGGCGCCGGAACGGTCTGGGCCGGGGGCATCATCGTGCTGGCCGCCATCATTCCCGCCCTGGCCATCCCCGATCCCGGTTCCATCAGCGGGAAATCCTCTCCCGCGGACACGGCGACCGTCATGACCCGTTTTTCGGTCCTGGCCGGGCTGGCCTTCGCACTCGTGGTAATCACCGGAACCATCAGTTCTCTTTACCGGATTGAGGGTATGGGGAATCTGCTTTCACCGTATGGTCTGCTGCTCGTGTCGAAGACTGTCGCGACACTGCTGCTGGGTTTGCTGGGACTCGTTCATCGCCGCCGGATCATCCCCCAGCTGGCAAGTCCCGCCGGTCACCCCCGTCTGCTGTGGCAGATTCTTATAGTCGAGCTGCTCCTCATGGGAGGTGCCGCCGGGCTCGCCGTCGCCTTAGCCCGCAGCCCCTCCCCTGTTCCTTTGGAACCGGACCCGACGTCAACCCCGGCGCAGTTGCTCACCGGCTACCTGCTACCTCCCGCACCTGATGGATTCGCTTGGTTGTCCCAGTGGCGGCCCGACTGGCTGTGGATCACGGCTGCGGTGTTCGCGGCGCTGGCCTACGTGTGGGCCTACGTCGCCTCCCGGCGCAAGGGTACCGAGTTGCCGTGTAAGCCTCTGCTGAGCTGGTTCAGCGCCCTGATCCTGCTGACTTTCATCACCTCCGGACCTCCGGCCGTGTACGCACCTGTCCTGCTCACCGCCCATACCGCGAGCATGGTGACGCTGGTTTTTGCGGTTCCGGTACTGCTCTTGGCAGGCACACCATTACGCCTTGTCCTCAGCGTCCTGCCGGCACGCACCGACGGTAGCTTCGGACCGCAGGAAATTGTCCTATCCATCGCACGCGCCGCAACGAAACCCGGGCCAGTCCTTTATGGGCTGGCATTGGGATCAGTGACCATCCTGTTCTACCTCACACCGGCTTTCGCCCTCAGCCTCTCCAAACACGTGGCCCACGAAACGGTGCTGATCCTTTTCCTCACCCTCGGCCTGCTGTTCGTCAACGCCGTTTACATCCGGGAATCCCCGGGATTTCGTGGACCACAGGTGGTAAGCGTTAGCGTCGCGCTGAGTGGCATTGCAGCAGTCGGCCTCAGGTTCCTGAGGCCGGCGGGCATCGAACAGGACTGGTTCACAGGGCTAGGACGGGCATGGGGTCCTTCCACGTCAGCGGACCAGCAACAGGCCGGCATCATCCTTCTCTCCGCCTGCGCCCTCACGGCCGCGGCATTCGTCGTGTCCCGGTTCCGTAGCTCCCGGATTGGGTGGACGCACACCACTTCAATGGAATCCCGCAGGCTCGATCAAATTTGAATTCATCCGCCGCAGCTAGCTGGCGGACGCATTCTGGCGCAGATCAGCGACATACTGCGGATCCGCGTTGCCGCCATCACACCGTGCGCTCATGTGCGGGATCTACTGGCATGACAGCTGACAGATCTGGACCGACTGCTCACCGAGCTCACGGCGCCACAGGAAACGGGTCTAGTACCGCGGCGCGGGAGCAGCTTTGGTTGGGTTTCTCGGCGGCTGTCCGGGAGCTACCGCCGGCTCATGCGGGTCTGTAACGCTGATAACAGGACGCCATAAACCCCGAAACCTTCCAGCCGGATGTAATATTGGCGGTTGGGAGGCATGATGAAAATTGGTGAACTTGCCGGTATGGCCGGTGTGAATCCGAAGACGATCCGTTACTACGAGTCGATCGGGGTGCTGCCGGAGCCCGCACGCACGGGGTCGGGCTACCGCGATTACGACAGTTCCTTCCTGGACAGGCTGATTTTTATCCGCACTGCTCAGAGTCTTGGCATCACACTGGATGAAATCAAGGAAATTCGTGTTTTCAGCGAGCGTGGTGAGACGCCGTGTTCCTACGTGCGCGGTGTCCTCACGACCCAGCTCGAAGGGATCGGCGGCCGCATCCGGGAGCTGGAACAGCTGCAGGAACAGTTGACTGAAATCGTCTCCGAAGCGAACCGGCTTTCCCCTGATGTGCCGGATTGCACGTGCCGGTTGATCGAGCACGTGCGGCTGAAAGCCGGTACCGCTTCGGTGCTGCCCCGGGGTCGAGTCGGCTTAGGCTGAAATCATCTGCAGGCAGGCCTCGGCTGCCTTGCGGCAGGCCTGGGCGCATTCGTCCATGCCGGTGCGCTCACATTCTTCGGCGCACCGTTCGCAGGCGTCGGCGCAGAGCCGGCACAGTTCCGGTGTGAGGCTGCTGCCGCGTGCCAGCAGCCTGATGCACAGCCCGCAGAGATCCGCGCAGTCCGAACACATCTTGATGCAGCCGGCCAGATCTGCGTTGCCCTGGTCCGCGCAATCCTGAGCGCAGGCGGTACACGTAGCCAGACAGTCGCTGAGAAGAGTAATGAGTTCTTTGGTCTGATCCTCGATGAGCGGCATGTGGTGTCCTTTCCAATCTGGTTGCTTTCCGGCTGATGCCGATCCATCCACCTTGAACCTTCCTGCCGGTGGAAGGTCAAGCCCGTCGGGCGCTGGGCCGACTGACCTGGTTAACTTGACCTTCCATTCGAATGGAAGGTTTACCTTTGATTGATCACGGAATCACGAGGGTTCCGGATGGGCGGATCTACGTTGCGGGTTATGCAGCGGGCCGTCCGGATATAGGAGGTAATCGCCATGGCAGAGAATGTGACTCTTCGGGTTGAGGGAATGACCTGCACCGGCTGTGAGCGGCGGCTGGGAACAGCACTGAAACGTCTGGACGGGGTCAGTGAGGCAACCGCGGATCACCGCACCGGCGAACTTACGGTGCGCTATGACCCGGCCATTGCCACCCGTGAGACTTTGGTTGAGCGGGTGGAGACAGCCGGCTACACAGTTCCTGACGACACCAGTGGGGCAGCGCAACGCGGTTCAGGGCACCCAGGTCCAGGACGATGAGTGCCGATACCGAGACCCGCAGCGAGGAATTGTGGGCTGAGGAGCCCAGCCATCTTGAGGGCCATGCGAGGATCCGGGCCCGGATCGCGGGGCTGCACTGTTCGCTGTGCACGGGGACGATCGAAAAGGCTCTGGGCCGGCAGGCCGGCGTGGAGCAGGTCGCGGTCAGCCTCACCCACGAACAGGCACTGATCGACTATGACCCACTGCAGATCAAGCCGCAGGAGATCCTGCGTACCCTGCGCGAAATCGGCTATGACCTCTACGACCCGCGGAAGCTTCGCCCGTTCGAGGACGAGGAAGCCGACCTGATCCGCGAGGGCAAACGACTGCTCGCCGCGGTCGCGGTGAGCTTGACCGCTATTGCACTGATCCTGGAGATTTCCGGGGTTTGGTCCATCCTGGTCCCGGCCTCCGTGGTGGCACTGATGGTGCCGGTGGGTTACGCAATCCTGCTCCCGGCCGGCAAATCCCGTGCCGTACTGGGTGCCCTGACCATCATCGCTCCGGGCGCGCTGGCCTACGCCGGCCGTGAAACAGGGCTGATCACCGACACGGCAGCCGGCTGGATCACCGGCGTCCTCGCCCTGGTGGTGATATTCGGTGTCGGCCCGCATATTCTGCGGATGGCCTACCAAGCGGCCCGGCGGCGGATCCTGAACCAGCACGTGCTGCTGGAAATCGGTGCGTTCGCCGGTATCGCCGGCGGCATCATCGGCCTGACCGGGGTCTTTACCGATTACCCAACCGCCCCGTTCTTCGCCGTCACGGTACTGGTGGCGAACTACCATATTTTCTCCGAATGGCTGTCCCTGCTGGTAAAGACCCGCTCCAGCCAGGCGGTCCGGAAACTCCTTGAACTCCAACCCGACACCGCACGCCTGGTACGCGATGGCCGTGAGGAGGAAATTCCCGTCGACCAGGTCGAAACCGGCGACGTCGTGCGGATACGCCCGGGCGAGCGGGTACCGGTGGACGGCCGGGTCACCGAAGGACACTCCACTCTTGACCTTTCTCTGGTCACCGGGGAACCGGTGCCCACGGAACGCTCAACCGGTGATGAGGTAATCGGCGGTTCCATCAACGGCGCCGGGTGCCTCCTAGTGGAAGTCACCCGCACCGGGGCGGACAGTTTCCTTTCCCAGGTCGTCCGCCACGTCGAAGACGCCAGGGCACTCAAACCCGGGATCCTGCACCTGGTTGACCGGGTGCTGCGCGTCTACACCCCCACGGTGCTCCTGATTGCCGCGGCCGCCCTGCTGGGATGGCTGCTGGGCAGCTGGGCCCTGACCGGTGAGCCCGATGTGCGCCGTGCAGTTTTCGCCGGCATCGGGGTCCTGGTGATGGGTTACCCCTGCGCCGTGGGTATCGCAGCCCCCCTGGCAATAGTGCGTGCCGCCGGTGAAGCGGCGGATCAGGGCATCATCATGCGCACCGGTGAAGCGTTCCAGACCTTCGGCCAGGTACGCACCATCGTGTTAGATAAAACCGGGACACTAACCGAGGGACGCCCCACCCTCCGGGAAATCAAGGCCCTGGGCAATGAAGCGGAACTACTGGCCCTGGCCGCTGCAGCGGAAAGCCCCTCAGAGCACCCGCTGGCCCGGGCTGTGGTGGAAGCCGCCGAACAGCGCCAGCTGGTTGTGCCCTCCGCGCAGAACTTTGAATCCGTGACCGGATTCGGAGTCACTGCCCGCGTCGACGGGCGGGCGGTCATTGTCGGACGGCCCGGCTTCCTCACCGAACATGGAGTGGATATGACGCAGCTGGCCGGTGCCGTCGATGATCTCGAGGGCATCGGACGCACGGTCGTCGCGGTCTCCGCGGACGGAGAGCTGCAGGGTGTTCTTGCCCTCGGTGATGACATCCGCCCGGACGCTGTCGAAGCGGTCACCGCAATGAAAGAGGCCGGGATCCGGCCCGTACTTGCCACCGGGGACAACGCCCGCGCGGCCGCCCACGTCGCAGCGCAGGTCGGGATTGATGACGTCCACGCCGGTATCCTGCCGGATCAGAAAGCCGCGCTGGTGCGCGAACTCCAGGGACGCGGTACCCGTGTGGCGATGGTCGGTGACGGCATCAATGACGCCCCGGCCCTGATGCAGGCCGACGTCGGAATCGCCATGGGCGGTGGCACCGACATAGCGGTGGAATCCGCCGACGTCGTCATCGTCCGCAACGATCTGCGCTCCATTCTGATAGCGCAGCAGAACAGCCGCTCCAGCTACCGGCGGACCCGTCAAAACGTGTCCCTGGCATTTGTGTTCAACGGCATCGGGATCCCCGCCGCCGCGACAGGGCTGGTCTACCCGGTCTGGGCAATGGTCGCCATGGCACTGTCCGTCACCGCGATATTCATCAACAGCCTCGGCGGCCGCCCTGCCTTGCTGTTCCAAGCCATCGGCAGCGTCGGACGCACCCACAACGACGACTAAACCACCACCAAACCTACTCAGGTGCCCCACTACCGCATCGTCCCACCGAGAACCGGGACGGTGCGGTACTGCATGAAAAAGCGCTGAAAGGAACACCCATGATCGCCTTCCCCATCCTCAACCACGAAAACATCGACGCGGCACTCACCCGACCCGGGCTGATACTGCTGGATTTCTGGCAGGCCTCCTGTGCCCCGTGCCGGGCCCTGGAACCCCGGCTGGAACAATTCGCCCGACGTCACCCCGGTGAGTTCACCGGATACCGCATCGACATCGACACAGACCTGGATGCAGCGACCGCCTACGATGTTCAATCCATCCCAACCCTCATCCTGTTCAAGGATGGACAGGAAACCGGAAGGCTCGACGGACTCATCCGTGACACGGACCTTGAAGCAATACTCAACCCGGCCCCACAGGACGGCAGCCAATAACCGGCACAAGGTAAGAACCACCGCCTCCAGTCCCCGATCCTGTTGCTGAAGCGTCACCCCATGACACCCACCTGCCCAGTCCACGACCGGAGACCAGCGACCGACCTGTACAGCATTTCTGAAAGGATCGGCACATGGCCGCCAGCACCTCGTTAACGTCGCTGCTCAAACAGCGCCCCTACCGTGCGCTGTGGACGGCCCGGACAATCTCCCAATGGGGGGACGCGTTCAACACGGTCGCCCTGGTCCTGCTGGTCTACTCACTGACCGGTTCCGGCCTCGGAGTCTCCGGGGTGGTCATCGCCGAGATCATCCCGGTTCTACTCCTGGCTCCCCTGGCAGGGGCACTAGTAGACCGGCTGCCCCGGGTGAAAGTCATGATCGCCGCCGACCTGATCAGGGCTGGGCTCGCCTTTGCCCTGCCCTTCGTGGACGGCAACGTCTTCAACGTCTACCTGATCGCCGTCGGCCTCTCCGCTGCGTCCGTGTTCTTCAACCCGGCAGCCCAGTCGGTTCTGCCGTCCATCGTCAAGGAACGGGACCTGGTGGCGGCGAACAGCGGAATCTGGACCGCCGCCGTCATCTCCCAAGTCGTCCTGGCACCCCTGGCCGGGGTGGTGGTCGCAGTCTTCGGCTACGACTGGGCGTTCTGGATCAACGCCGCAAGCTACCTCGCCTCAGCCGCCGCCCTGCTGCGCCTGAAAGTGCCGGCCCATCCCAAACGCACCCAACGGTCCTCGTGGTACCGGGACGCCCGCGAAGGGCTCTCCGAACTCGCCGGGCACCGGCTGCTGCGCGCACTGGCAGCCACTCAGTTTCTGGCCGCCCTCTCAGCCGGAGCAACCGGCGCACTCCTCGTGGTCCTGGCACAGGACCACCTCCGCCTCGACGAAGCCAGCTTCGGTCTGCTCATCGGAGCCATCGGCGTCGGCGCCGCACTCGGACCCCTCATCCTCACTAAAATCACCGACAACCCCCGCCGCCCAGCATTTGTACTGGGGCCGTTTGTCCTGCGCGGCCTGGTCGACGCCGTCCTCGCGACGATCACCGGTCTGTACTCGGCTGTTGCCGCCCTCGTTGTCTACGGGCTGGGAACCTCCACCGGAGCAGTCACCTTCAATTCCCTGCTCCAGACCGAGATACCGGAAAAACTACGTGGACGTATCTTCGCGACCTTCGACATGCTCTGGCAATCCGGACGGCTCATCTCACTCCTACTCGGCGGCATCGCCGCCGATCTCTTCGGCATCAGAGCCGTCTTCTACCTCGGCGGCGCCCTCCTGCTCGCAGCCGCCTGGACCGGCTGGCACGGACTCAAAAACGCACCCGCGGCCAATTAACAGAGTGTTTCACTTCCTTAGAAGTGGAACACTCACCGCAATCACACTTTCCTTGTAATGCACGCGGCATTTCCTGCTCCACAACTAATTCCATAAAGGAATTCCATAAAGTGCGTACGGAACTGACATCCGGTACGGTGGGCACATGGATCTTGGCTACGCCCGCGTCTCGACCGCCAAACAGGACCTCGATCGGCAAATAGACGCGCTCCGAGCTGTGGGGATTCCTCGTGAGCGCATTTACGTGGATAAGAAATCTGGGTCGACTACCAACAGGGTGGGACTCAACACAGCCTTGGCCTACGCCCGCGATGGAGACGTCATCGTAGTACACACTCTCGACCGCCTCGGCCGCACCGTACGCGATACCTTGAACATGATTCACGATCTGGCCCAACGGGGCATTGGTGTGCGTAACCTGGCCGATCCCATCAGGGTGGATTCGGCTAAACCGGATGACCCGATGTCGCAACTAGCGCTGGTCATGCTGGCGTTGTTCGGGCAAATGGAGCGAACCTACGCTATTGAGCGCGCATCGCATGCCCGGTCGGTGGCTACGAGCCAGGGTAAAAGAGTAGGCAGGCCTTCCGTTGTCGATCCGTCCAAGCTTGCCTATGCAGCACACTTACGCGACGCCGGACGGTCGATCACCGAAATTGTCGACGAGACAGGGATCACTCGATCGAGCTTGTATAGGCACCTACCGCCAAGACCCCCTGAATCGGTGATGGCCGACGGGTCGTGGGTGTCATTGCGTGAAGAGGAATCAACGCAGGACGCTGAATAGCGGGTCGTCAGCTAGACGGTAGGAACGCCCCCCGAGCAGGCCTGTGACGTGTCTGGGCTCAACGGATACTCTGAACCTTGTTCTCTACGTTCGTGCTGTTGGATCGCAGACGCAGAAGTTCCTCGTTCTGGGCTGCCAGCCTTGAAAGCGCGAGTTCCTTGAAATTTTCCAGTTCACGGACTTTCCTTGCCGTTTCTGCAAGGCGGAATTGGAGCCTAGTCCTTTCGGATTGCAGCCGCTGCTGTTGTTCCGGTGGGCTGCTGGGGCTTGGCCCTCCCTTGTCGCGCAGAGACCGTTGTTGCTCGAACTCGGCTTTGAGATGCGGGTAGGTCCGATACATGGTCGCGCGAGAGACATTCGCTAGGGAGCAGAGGCTGGCAATGTCGCGCTTCATTCCGGGTGGGACTTCGCCGTCGAGCAACCGTCGGATAGCTGCCCGGATCCGGTCCTCTGTCTGCAGCTGGTCCGTTTTCATGTGAGGGGTCCTTGAGCGACTGTCGCGTGGTCTATTTCGGTGAGAATCCGTTCGGCCCTGTCTAAGGTTGCCTGAGCTCGGCCGCGTTCAGGTTTGGAAATTCGCGGGTTGCCAAGAAAAACCGTGCGAGTCGCTTCGGCGTGATTTGCCCAGGCTTCGCGGTGTACCCCGTGGTGCGTCGCTTGGGGACAGCGCCCCGAATCGCAGAGCCCGATGAGTGGTGCTTTAGCGTCTGGCGTCCCAGCCAGTTGGAGGCATAACGCCTTTTTGGGATCAGTGAACCAGCAGTAGTTTGCGGCTCCGATGTGCAGACTCTCGGCCTTTGCCTTGAGGAGGCGTTCAACCCGGCGATCATCGATGACGATAGCGGGCCCGGGTTGGTGGCCTGTCAAAGCTTCGTCGACGGTAGTGAATAGACTGATCAGTTCCTTTGCTCCGCGACCAGTGGGAAGTTTTCCCTGCTTGTAGTCGTCGTACGCTGCGATGGTGAGTCGTAAGTGTTCCGCATCTTCTTCTGCCGAAATTTCGGCCCGGAGAGCTGCTTGGTGTCCCCCGGGGCGTGCCGCATACCCCTCCGTGGTCGCTACGCTGATGTGTTTGAGATGATACTTCGCTGCCATCAGTCCGTGTGGGCGCTGGGCGATGGACAGCGCCAGCGTTCGGCGAAGCGCGCGTGGATTCACGGGTCCTTCGGGAATCGGTACCAGCCCCAGGCGCTGCCCATTGGGTCCGTTCATCCAGCTGCGAAAGCGGTCGTACCGGACCGAGGCGGAATTCGACTGCTTTGTGAAGAGCAGCTCGCCTGGCGAAGCGTTCTGCAGCGACTCAACCATCCCCAAGGCACGGTAAACATCTTCAATGACAACCCACGAATCGTCGATACCGCCGAATCGTTGTCCCTTAATCCGCCGGGATGAGATCCGGTAGCGGAGAATACCGTTTCCCATGTCCTCGCGCGTGCGGCTGCCAAAGCGGAGCTCCTGCAATTCTGAGGATCTCATCCCCGAGAGTGCGGACGTAAGAAAGAAGGCGGCGGATTCAACGGCGGTTTTGGTCGAATTGAGCCTAGCCCGGTCGGCGGGAAGAGACCAAGGTATCTGCTCTTGATCGTCCGCTCGGCTGACGGGGGCGCTGTCGCGGCACCATTGCTCCTCGAAACCGCATTCGCGCGACGAATCTGCTGGAGCGTTCAACGAGAGTTCCGATCGCCGATTGGTTCAGGGCGCCGGTAATGAGATCGCCTTCCCAATGCCCGGGCACTGCCCGATCGTCGGCCTCGGCTGGGCGCTTAGCGATGGAAATCATGGGATCCATGAAACGTCTGGTTCGATGGGCGGAATCACGGCGGGGTTTCCTTCTCGTCCGCCCACGACGCATCGAGGCTGCTATCTCTCGCTTGAGCCCGCCCTGGCCCTGAACGTAGATCGCTTGATAGACCGTCTCGGTACTCACCCGCATCCTCCGATCCTCGGGGAACTCCTTCACCATCCGGTGGCTGATCTGTTCCGGTGACCACCGCTTCCGAAGCTTTACCTCAACATAGGCGCGTAGAGCCCCATCGTCGAGTTTGCGGGACCTGGGGCGCGGCCGGCGTGCTGCAGCGGTACGGTGCGCCGCATAAGGTAGGTAGCCGATCGTTGGGGACGCGTTGCGCTCTAACTCTCGGCTGATCGTCGACGGGCTGCGACCCAACACCCGGCTGACGGCACGCATTGACTGGCCGCTCCTGCGCAGATCGTGGATCTGCTCGCGTTCAACCAGGCTAAGGTAGCGGGCATCGACAACGGTCTCGAGGCGCACCAAGTCAACTGGTGTCCCTCGTGTGTAGATGGTGCGCGGTGACTTCACATTGGCCAGTATCGCCGCTTGGTTGTAGCGGACCACGCGCCCGTCCGGGTAGCGGCGTCCGCCAGTGATCTGGGTGATGCCCTTGTCCCAGTCTGCCGCGGTCCGTTTATCGACCTGGACTTCGCTGGCCGCCGCGGCCCGACTCACCCCGGCAGCCCGGAGATCGAGAAACCGTGCCCGCTGAGCGCGGGTATCCGTGCCTGTGAAGATCCCGGCCCGATGCGCCCATTTGTAGCAGGTGACCCGGACAAAGCCGAGTTCCTTCGCCACCCGCGACACGTTCCCGCTGATCTTCAGTCGTCGGAAGAACTCGGCCTTGTCTGCATCCGTATACGACCGGTTCTTCACGCGAACTGTGGACAGCTGCGCCTCGCGGCGCCACCTGTAACAGGAGTCGACGCTCAGCCCGAGCTCGGCGGCGACAGCACGAATCGTGCCCCCACGATCCAAACGATGAAAGAACTCCTCCCGCTCCTTCGCCATATATTGCAGGTTCTGCTTTCCACGAGGTCGACCGACCACAACATGCTCCCTAAATTTCAGGGTGTTGCGACGATGCCTAGAATTCAAGCGGACGAGGGCAAGCTTTACCTTTGCGCGATCAAAGACCTGCACTCGAACCGGATCGTCGGGTATTCCATGGACGGTCGGATGAAAGCGTCCCTTGCCGTAGCGGCCCTGGATCACGCTGTTTCGTTCAGGAACCCCGCCGGTACCATCGTTCATTCCGACCGAGGATCCCAGTTCAGATCCAGGAAATTCGTCTCCGCCCTGCACTGCCATGGGTTGAGCGGATCGATGGGACGGGTGGGTGCCTGCGGTGACAACGCTGCGATGGAATCGTTCTTCTCGCTGCTGCAAAAGAACGTCCTGAATCGGAAGCGGTGGAAACCAGGGACGAGCTCAGGCTCGCCATCACGACCTGGATTGAACGGACTTACCACCGTAAACGCCGACAACGCGCCCTCGGCCGGCTGACCCCGATCGAGTTTGAGACAATAAACAACGCGGCCACAGCCGCCTAGGAAACTATCAACCCCAGCTGTCAACTAAACCTTCAGCAGTCCCAACCGATGGTTAGACACATGAGCGGGTACACACGCGTATCCAGCAATGAGCAAGACCTCACCGCGCATCGCAACGGGCTCGCTGCATTGAATGCCCCGAGGAAAGAATCTACGTCGACCACGGATTAGCCGACACCAACCGCGAACGACCAGGACCTCGGGGAACGGATACGACACGGAAGCGGCGTCAGCAATACTCACGCCCGGCTTCCGGGGAGGACTTGAGGTAATCATCGTAGTGACCTCAGCCGAGGATAAGGTGTCCAAGGGCGTAAACGTATCGGGCTGATTTGCCCTTTTTCTACTCGCGTGTGCGAGTAGTGCGTGACGGAGTTTGACGTTGTGTGCTTTTTTCGGTCATTTAGTTGCGGTTCAGTCCATCTTCGCCACGGGACAGCAGGGCCTTCTTGTAGTGGATTTCGGCGTTGTCAATGAGGCGGGTATGAGCGTTAGGCGAGAAAACCTGCAAGATGCTGAACTGAAGATGCTGACGATGGTTAAGATCCGCGTCGTTCAACTCGCCTAGGGCGGCATTGCCGCCGTGACCGGTCTTGGCGTATTCGCTCCAGCGCCCGAGGAACCCATTAGCACCGTCAGCCTTCCCTACATAGAGCCGACGCGTCGAGGTGTCCGCGATGAGGTAGACACCCTTCACGGATGCCAGGGCGGCCTGCCATTCCCGGTAGCGGGAGTCCACCACAACTTCCTGCAGTGTTGCGAAGTCGACAATGATTGAATCGAAGCCCGGGAAAGCCACCTGAGCCCTGTCCGCAACCTCGACCACGGCAAAGCCTTCCGCCTGGTCACCTGGCTTCGCCCAGTTCACCGCGTCACCGGACCATTCGATGACGAGCCTGTCCGTGTGTGCGGAGAAAACATCAGACGGTGTCAGGTCGAAGAACCGCTGGACCTCGGTGCGTTCGGACACGACTTCCCCGTGATTCTCATACGCCGTAATGAACCGGCCAAGACGGCCTGGGGCACCGAGGAAGACTAGCCAGATCCGGGGAGGAATCATGGGCAACTTGCCGCCGATGAGACTCTGAGTCCGCGTGTAGTCCCACAGTGATTCTCCGTATGCCACCGCCCCGTCTGCGGCAAGCCCCTTGAGAGTGTGTCGGATGACGACGACGTCGGCGGGGCCTAAGCCGGCTGCCTGAAGAAGGTGCCCGAGTTTGAGTTGGCCAGTCGAGTCGGTATGCATTTGTCCCCTATACGTGTTTGTGAAGCTTCAGTCTATGAGCCGCGCGTGAACCCGCGTCGATCTCGATGGGGCCCTCCGCCCCTCAGCCAGAGAGCTCTGGACGCGGACACTAAGTGCTCCGGTCGCCTTATGGTTTCGGTGCAACGCCCCGGTCGTTGGTCTGTGCGACCACATATCGTCGTGGCATCAAGAGATAAGTCCCGCCTCGCGAACCGTAGATGTAGGCTCGATCGTCCACATATGACCAACCGACCGGTGAACCACCCACTGATTGAAGAGCAAGATGAATGAACACAGTTCTGCCCAGCCTGAGAAGCGCTCAACAGCGGCGGGCGACCCCTCCCGCAGGAGACCGTCACGGATCGCCTTAGTGGATGCGAACAGTTTCTACGTCAGCTGTGAACGGGTTTTCGACCCCAAGCTGGCCGGGATCCCGACGGTAGTTTTGTTCAATAACGATGGCTGCGTCGTTGCGAGGTCCAGCGAGGCTAAGGACCTGGGCATCCCGATGGGTGAACCCTGGTTCAAGCTGGCGGCCCGGGCAAAAGAGTGGAACCTGTAGAAATTCTCCAGCAACTACGAGCTGTATGGCGACCTCAGCTCACGCTTCATGGAGCTCCTCGGACGGCACGCTGCCTGGGTTGAGATCTACTCGATTGATGAAGCATTTTGTGGACTGTCCGGGGAGCCTGAAGAGCTAGTAAACGAAGGCCAAAAGATCCGCCGGACCGTCCTGCGGAACACGGGCCTGCCCGTCTGTGTGGGCATCGCACCGACGAAGACGTTAGCCAAATTCGCGAACCGGATCGCGAAGCAGAACCCGGCCATGAACGGTGTCTGCAATTTGGACACAATGCCGCCGGCCCATGTCGTCCACATCATGTCGCGCGTCCCAGTGACCGGCATCTGGGGTATGGCCGGCCGGCTCGGGAAGCGGCTGAACTCGATGGGCATCTTCACGATCGCTGACCTGCAAGCGTCCGACCCCGTGGTGATGCGCAAGAAGTTCTCCGTCCTGATGCAGCGGACCATCCTGGAGCTGAACAGCATCCCCTGCATAGAGCTCGAGCTGGAGAGCGAAGACAAGAAGCAGATGATCTTCTCCCGGTCCTTCTCCACCCCGGTCACCATCATCGCCGAGATGCACCAGGTGCTGAGCATTTACGCCCAGTCAGCAGCCGCCCGCCTGGCCAAGGGAGAGCAACTCGCGAAGGTGATGACCGTGTTCGCCGGCACCTCGCACTTCCACCAGAGCGCCTCCTCGTTCCCGTCCGTGACCGTGAAGCTGCCGGCTCCGACCGCGGATCCGGTCATCCTCACGAAGGCGGCCGTCGGCGCCTTGAACGGGGTCCTCATGGAGGGCGTCCCGTATGCGCGGGCCGGGGTGATGCTCACCGACCTCTCCCCCGCCGGCTACCAGCCCCAGTTCGATGCGTTCGTCTCCGTCCACGAGCACCGCAACATCGGTAACCTGCTCGGGAAGGTGAAGGGCAAGTACGGGACCGCCAGCATCGGCCTCGGCCGGGCCGGGATGCTCGCCCCGCCGGACTGGACGATGAGCCGGAAGCATTCCTCCCCGCGGTACACGACCGAATGGGCTGATCTGCCGGTCGTCAAAGCCAGCTAAACCTGAAGTCCAGGAGGGCATGACTACGATTGCCCGTGAGCCTGCCGGAATTCCCACTGGCGGCGCTTCGCCCCCACTTACGGAGCCCGAGCTCTCACTGATCCCTTGCCACTTTAATCTGGCGTCCATCTCAGAAACCCGGAGGAGGATGAGGTCCTTCGGGAACCCTGCGGCGGTAGCGCTATTCACCGTCGCAGGCTGCACCGCCCAGATCAAGTGATCCCGAGAAATGAACCTCCGGCGCGGGAGCCGGAACGCCCGCGTAGGTCTGCCTTGGGTCGCTGGCACGCATGGCCAGGTGGTTGTAGACCGACACCTCACCATCATCAGCTGCGAAAATCGTGGCTACCGCGCCTGGCACAATTGCCGCGGCCGAGATCGCACCAGGGATCCGCGAGGCCACGGCGTCAGACGAGGACTCAGGCACCAACTCAATCTGAATCGTCATTCCCGTGCTGCCGTCGTTAGCTACCATATTGTTCCCATCGTCGGTCCGATGTCTTGTACTCTGATGATCCTCGGCTGGGTGCATCTGTCAAGAGAAGGCTGGCTACTGAAGGTTGATCTCTCGTCTGCCACGCACAGACGGAGTAATGCTCGTGTCACCGCACAAGGCGCAGCGCCGGCGGCTTAATTTGGGCAGCACCATCATCCCGTTCACGCAGTAGCCGGGTCACGCCGATGATCAGGTCAGCGGCGACCGTTTCAGCGAACTCCGCAGGGATAGCTGGGGACGGATCGAAGCCGATGATTTCCCCGCCGTGGGTGGAGCTCACACAGGAGATCAGCGCGCCGCACGCTTCGGCTGCAGTCAGGGCAGCCTGCACCTGAGTCTCGGAAGGCTGGAAGTAGCTGCGCCGCGGGTTCATCAGGTAGGTGCAGACGACCCTCCCGTCAACGACCAGCTGCCGGACGACGTCGGCCGGATCCACGGACACGCTCATGATCCACGGCGCGCAGGAATCCTTCGGGACGGTGACTGCCGGGGCCAGGCGCACCCCGGTGACAGGTTCCTCTGCACCCAGGGCGGGTCGGGCGGTCATACCTGCGGGCACGGTGCAGCCGGGGTAGATCCCGGACGACAGTTGAGTCTTCAGGCCGGCGACGTGCAGGCGCAGTATGGTGTCCCTATGGTCGGCTGCTGCCTCAAGCGTCGACAGTGGATTCGCGACGAGGATACCGTTGACCTCGAAGTGCCGGGCGATGCCTTCCATGGCAGGGTACGTTTCCGGCGGCAGCCGCCAAAGGACCGCGTCAATGTCCGGCAGCGGCCGGGAACGGTCCTCCAGATCTCGGTTAGGCAAGGCGGTGAAGTTAGCTGGGGCCAAGTGAACAATGTCCACGCCAAGGGCGCGTAGGTGCCGGCTGAGAACGTCTCGTCCAGTTCCGGCCCGCTCCACGATGGCCAACCGCAGGATGGGGGCATTATTCATGGACTGGACCATGCGTAGATACGCGCAGCCTCTTCACGGGCAAACCGGCGGTTACAGGAATGGCGCGGGACCGATCCTCTCCCCTGTCCGATCCACCACCGGTACTCACTGTTAGCCGTCGTAAGCTTCATCAAGTAGCGCCTTCGCCGCTGCAGCTGCGGCGACGAATCTGTCCTCTCGAATTGCTTTCACAGGGGTTGTGTATCCAAGTCGAGGGTTCACGGTGATGGCCCATGACTGTGCGATGCTGGCATGCCGCGCGCGCTGAATGGTACTTAGTACTTCGAGGGCGAAGCGAAGTCGCGTGTCGGCAGAATCTGGGGGAACTGAGGTTCCGTCACCCCATTCGCGCACTAGGTCCGGGTCTTGGTGTCCCGCTATGCTGGCAACGATCCGCGGAGTCAGGAGTAGGCTCAGCTCGCCGACCACATCTTTGATCTCGGGCGGCAAGTATCCGTCTTGGCTGCCAGAAGGTGGGAAGGTCGTCATTTGGAGTCCCTTTCCGCTAGTTTCATGATTTTAGCGTCAGCTAGATCGCCCCTGCAGACAAGTAACGGACCTATATCAGCGCTCTACACCGGCCCCTATCGGTAAATTGTCATACGGCGCTGGCAGGATTTCGGCTAATGGCGACGAGTGCCGCCGACTGGAGGAAACATGTTTGAACGCTCTGACGCTGGTCTTCTCAGTTCCGATGATGAGCCCACAGAGTCTTCCACTGACCTTCCCCGCGACCACGCGGATGTTAAAGATCAGAGAGCCGGTCGCGTTCCTGCATTTCCGCCGTTCGCCATGAGCTTTCTCCCGGAATACTGGCCCTGACTCTGGGTTAGCATTCCGGCGGCAACACGTTTGGACGAGGACGCATTACTCACGGCGATCCAAGAAGACCGGCACAGAGAGTTGGCCGTGCGGCAATGATCCCTCAAGGAGAATTTCCAGGACCGCAGATCAACCTAAAGATGTTGAAGTCCAACGTGAACGGCATGGGTAGGCCTGAACCGGGTGCTTGATCGTTTTAAGTTCAGTTGCAGATAGGGAGAGCGATGAGTGCCAACGAGCTGGCTCATGCGGTGGAAGCGTCCGAGTTCGTCAAAGCGTTCGGAGGTTACGGCGTGAGCCCGTCCGACATAGCCCGGGTCGTCCAGATCGACGTCGATACGGTGTGCGCATGGAAGGCGGACGGTGCCAAACCGAGACAAAGTGCCTACACCCAGCTTGTGGGACTGCGCGAAATCATTTTGGTGCTGTCTGATTCACTCACCCCTCGTGGGGTCGGACAGTGGTTGCACTCGAAGAATCGACTCCTTGACGGGAAGCCGCCGCTGGATGCGCTGTGTGAAGGTCAACAGCAGAAGGCACTGGAAGCTGCGCGAGTTTTCGTCGATGGATCCTTTATCTAAGAGATGCAGACTGGACGAGGGCACGTCTCGCCGTGGTTTGTCACACCCGCAAACTAGGGTGAGGGAATGGCTACCGAACCTCACCCAATTGCTATTTTCGGGGACTGGCATGGGCACCTAGGCTGGGCGCTTGGCAGCCTCGATGCAGCATCAAAAGCCGGCGCGAGGATCCTCGTCCATGTAGGTGATCTTGGTCTGGACTTCCCGGGCCGAAACCGAGGCAGATTCGAAAAGAAGCTCAACCGCATCCTAGTCGAACGCGAGATGACCCTCATCTTGTCTTTGGGTAATCATGACAACCACGACTCCGCGGCAAAGCTGGAGATGCAAGCCGACGGTCTTGCCACTTTTCGGTCCAACATCAGGATCCTTCCCCGCGGCGGCCGTACCCTCATCGAGGGCCTCACCATCGGCGGTCTCGGCGGCGCCTACAGCATCGATCGGAAACATAGGACCGAGGGAGAAGACTGGTGGGCCAATGAGGAGCCCACTCAGGAAGAAGCTGACCTGCTTGTGGCAGGCGGCCCAGTGGACATTCTGATCACCCACGATGTGCCAGCTTCCGTCCCCATGACAGGGGATCTGAAGCTTCAAGCCGACGTCGTTGCCCGGGCGGAGAGAACCAGAATTCTCCTCGATACGGTGGTGCGGCGATTGCGGCCTCCGCATCTGTTCGCTGGTCATTGGCACCAACGACGGACATACGACCTTGTTCATAAGGACGGCACGGTGACACGGGTTGACGTCCTCGCGAATGAGTTCGCTACCAACGGCAATGGTGTCCTGGTTTGGCCGGCCGAACCGATGCCACTCAGGGTCGAACCGCTAAGGATAACAACGAGATGAATGGAAGGTTTGATCGGGAATGGACGTAGACGAGTGGGAATCGGATTTGGTGTATGACCTTGCCAATGGCCCGGGAACTACGTCTCTGCTGACGCTGGCCAGTTGCGGGAGTCCTGCCGCCAGCCGGAAGATTATCCAGATTGCACAGCGGGTCGTTGGCGAGTCAGGTTGGCCGCTGTACGAACTGGTCGCCGGTCAGGTAGCCGCCGCCGGACCATTGAAGGAAGAGGGGTTCCTCATTCTTAAGGATGTGCGGCGGCCCGTGCCGGAAGCGGTGCCAGCCCTTGTTGCCGCACACCAGCACCTCATTACACGGAGTCTGCCCGTAGGGTTGCTGGTCGTAGGGTCCGTCACGGGGATCAGGGATCTACGTCGGTACCCTGTCATGGGCTTCCTCAGCCGAGCCTACCCAGTCGACCTCGCCTGAAAGCAGTATAAAAGGCCCCGCCTGTTCAGGCGCCAATCCTCGTCTCGGTGTCCTAGTAGGCAGGTTTATCGCACAGGTGGGGCCAGATAATAGGGGCCTTGCTCGGGAAAGCCGCCGGGGGCTTAATGGTCCTGTGCCTATTACGCCGCTAGATTTACCTGTGCTGTCTCCTCCCACCGGAGTGCGAAAAGAGCTGACTCACCTTGGGGTAGCCCTGGACGAAACTATCCCTGCCAAGGCCGAATCGAATCTGCTGATCGCGACCTGGAACCTGCGGGCCTTCGGCGGGTTGACCCGCTCTTGGGAATCCTCTCGTGGCGACTCCCCTAAACGAAACTGGCACGCGGTCGCCTGTATCGCCGCCGTTTCCTCCAGATTCGATGTGATCGCCGTCCAAGAGGTCCGCCGGGACGTCACCGCCCTGCACACCCTGATGACCATTCTTGGTCCGACCTGGAAGTTCATAACCTCCGACGTCACCGAAGGTTCGGCCGGCAACAGCGAAAGACTGACGTTTATCTATGACACCAACCGAGTCCAAGTATCGGGCCTTGTCGGAGAAATCGTTCTCCCCCCAGCAGCAGATGGCCCCGTCGAACAGTTTGCCCGCACCCCTTACGCCGCGGGGTTCACCCGAGGTGAAGTCGAGTTCCTCCTGACCACCGTGCACGTCCTATGGGGAGCAAGCCCAGCGCAACGGCTCCCCGAAATTACCGGCTTCGCCCAATGGATGCGCGACTGGGCCGACCGGCCAAACGACTGGAACCAGAATCTGTTCGTCCTCGGCGACTTCAACCTCGACCGGATCGGTGATCCGCTTTTTGAAGCGTTCATCTCCACCGGGCTCTGGCCCCCGACCGAGCTCAACAACGTACCTCGAACTATCTTCGACGCCAGCGGTGCTAATCATTTTTACGACCAGATCGCCTGGTTCTCGGAACCGGACGGCACCGCACTGCTGAAGTCGATGACCTACACCGGTCGGGCTGGCCACTTCAACTTCGTCGCGCACCTCTACCTAGATCTGACCCGCAATGAGGTCTCGTGGCGGATCTCCGACCACTACCCGCTATGGGCCGAATTCACCCTCTGAAGGAACAATCATGAACGCCGAACTCCGGTCACTCCACCGTGGCGCATTACAGCGTCGGGCACGGCAGCGTATCGATCTGTTCGATGAAATGCGCGCAGTGAAGATTCCCAAAGGCCATGGGCTCGTACAACGAGAGATTGCTGACTTGCTCGTCATCAGTCAGGACAAGGTCCACCGCCTTCTGAAGGCCGTCGAGCGTCGGGGTGATGATCTCACCCCTGATCCGGCCGAGCTCATTCTGCAGGTTTTCGTTTACGACAGCCCTCGCGCAGGAAATGCTAAGTAGAGAAGAGTTCGACGAATTGAAGAATGCAGTTGGCCGGTAAGGCGAGGCCGTTTCACGTCCCTCACAAGCATGGTGCCGCTCGTCCACAATCATTGCTCCACTCCAACCTGGTGAACCTAAGTGGCCACAATCGCCTCGAACATGAGGGGCCGCGTGATTCATCATCAGGAATGACACCGACAAAGGCTAACGTCTGGTCTATCAAATAGCATCTAATCACCTTGGGGAGTCAGCCGTGAATGTCACTGTTAGTCCGCAGCAGAACGAGCAATCGACCCGCGCAAGTTGGAGATGTCATAGCCCCGCGGACGACCGCGATGGACTTGCACCGGGTGACCCTCACAATGGCCTTCTGAAGCCTCACGAATCCGAGGTAGGGCGTTGAATATCTTTAGTAAGCGATCTTTGTGCCCCTCGCGTGGTCCTTTGCCCGGCAGACTCTCCTGGGATTTAACCCGGGCGGCGATGGACCGAGCCCTCAGCTCAGAACCTCGCGTTCGTCAGATAGGACTCGCATCGTTGCAAGCTCTCGCTTCAGGAACATTGCTGACCACGATCGATCGAGCTGCCGCGATTAAATGCATCGAGGTCGTGGCCGAAAGCTATCCCCCGAATGACTGATCATGACCTCCTCTACCAACTATCGGGTGACGAACCTGGAAGCTTCACCATCACCACTGAAAGCGGGACGGTGTACGTGGTGGACTGCACTCTAGGCTTCGTTCAGAGATTTCCCAAACTCAGGCGGCCCACAACCGACTACGTTCCCTTACCCGTTCAGGATCTCCGCCGTGATGAGGGTCGGATTCCCATCATTCGAATCGAACGACTAGTCGTGGGAGAGCGCGGCGTACTCATTTTGGACGTCGTCGGTGACGGCCAGACCGTGACGGTCCGCACCACCACTCCCGTGCTGTCCATCGAACGATCCAGCAGCGCCGACTGATTCCATCGTGTCCGACGCTTGAGTCCCGGTCGGACAATGGGCTGAGAGCGCACCGGGCGCGTGAATACCCACCGAGAGGTGACCATGTCGAATCGTCATTGGGAGAGCGCAACCATCGTCTTGCCTCTGCAGAGTTCGGCCGCGTACGGCAGGTGCTCCGGACCAAGGACCATGCGCGCAAAGAGAAAGCGTTCGAGTTGACCCAGGACGCCTGGAAGTCGATGAGCCGCAAGGAGCAGACCGACCCAAACGCCTACCGGCAGGCTGTCTCCGGCTGGTACGACCGGACCGCTGCCAGGGTCGATCCTTACGGCGACCGGTCTGGCAAACCCACCGAGAAGCGGGCAGTCCTCGATGCTGCCCTCGACAGGCTCTACTCCGTCGCCAGTGAAGGCAAACCGGCACGGGTCCGTAAAGGCGACATGGAGTTCCCCACGAACCGGACCACCCAGTTCAGTGCAGGCCCGGCCGAGATTACCTTCGACCGAAAGACCAACTCCGTCGAGTGGGACGTTCTGGAGAACAACTGGGCTGTAGAGAAGGCCACCATTCACCCTCTCTCACGGGACTTCATCGGCGCCCGCCGCCGTCGGGGAGCCGGAAGTCTTCGTCCGATACAGCGTTTTGAGCACTGAAAATGGAGAAAACGACGATTTCAGGTGATCGGCGTCGTGGAGGCCCGAAATCTGTCCAGCAACGAAAACCGGGATTTGGGCCCCTTTTTCGGTACCGATTACGACAACACCCTTTTTCGGCTCAAACCGGCGATCAACGAAAGATGACCGTTTTTGGGCAAAAAAGAAGGTCCCGATTTGGCCTTGTGATAACCGTCGTCTCTATGGATGAAAGTTCGTTCCTAGGTTATCACACTCCACCAAACCGGGAATTCACCCGATTTCGTTTGTCCCACCTGTCCAACCCCTGTCCACCCCCTTTGCGGGACACTTTTTTCGGGTATCGTCCCACGTCAGAGGCACAATGGAGGGTCGAAAAAGGGTTTGTCCCACCTGTCCCACCTGTGGGGAGACCATCTATAGATATACCAATGGTTGTAGTAGTAGCTAGAGACAACAACAACAGTGGCCCTATATATATATATTTTAAGTAAACAGGTAGGACAACTGTCTCTAAGGGGCCCCCTTCCCTTTGTTTACCTGGGGAAATTTTGTCCCACCAGTGGTAGGACAGAGGTGGGACGGTGGGACAAACCGCCACAGGCCCAAATCTCCTCTTTCCCGGCCCGGACACTTCTCAACTGATCTCAGCAGCCGGATCCGGCTGCACCTCCCTCTCCCTCGGCCGGCACATCTGCGCATGGCTGGACATACCAACCCCTCCCTGCCCTGTCGCCGGGGATGCCGGGTTGCGTCGCCGCACACATCAGTGGTGTCAGTCCAGAAAACCTTGAGAGGAAACCTCGCCACCATGATGGGAGCCCACCACGCAGCCTGCGGCGCAGCCGCCTGGGTCGCGATCACCACCAGCGCAACCGTGCCGCTGAATTTCATCGCAGAGGGCGCCACCATGCAGGCCG
This sequence comes from Arthrobacter glycogeni, assembly GCF_054510815.1. Taxonomy (NCBI): domain Bacteria; kingdom Bacillati; phylum Actinomycetota; class Actinomycetes; order Micrococcales; family Micrococcaceae; genus Arthrobacter; species Arthrobacter glycogeni. Next base: position 21,930 of record NZ_JBTNDV010000016.1, on the reverse strand, counting down.
GGTTCGGTCTGCTCGAGGTTGGGCCCGTCGGTGTCATCACCGGCGCACTCGTCTGCGCGGGAGCCGCCCTCGTCCCTGACGCTGATCACCACAACGCGACCATCGCCCACTCGCTGCCTCCCCTCTCGAACGCCATCTGCACCGGCATCGGCGCCGCCGCCGGCGGTCACCGCCACGGCACCCACTCCATCATCGGGATCGCGTTCTTCACCGCCCTCGCCTGGCTGGCCGGACTCTGGACCACCGAGCTCACCGGCTTCGGAACCATTGGCATCGGTGCAGGGATCCTCTCCGTCCTGCTCGTCGCCTTCGCAGCGAAAGCCTTGAAGATCATCCCCGACTCCATGAGGAAGTCCCCGTGGGCGGTCGGCATCACCGCCGGAGCGTTCATCGCCTTCTTCCCGCCCGAGCACGCCAGCTGGTTCCCCATCGCGATGGGCCTCGGCGTGATCATCCACATCCTCGGCGACATGATGACCACCGGCGGTTGCAACCTCGCCTGGCCAGTCACCATCAAGCCCCCCAAGGTCCTGCGCAGCGTCCCGGTCATCAACATGATGTGGAAGCCCAACGGCTACTTCGCCATCCCCGTCCTCGGCAACGCCGGATCCTGGCGTGAATGGCTGCTCCTGGTCCCGATCAGCCTGTACGCGATCGCCGGGGTCGGCACCGTCATGGCCACCGCCGGCCAGGACGGCCTCACAGCCCTTGTCGCCATGGCCGGCGGCTAGAGACTCACCCCAGTTCTCCCGGTAGCTTCACTGGCCGACCACCGGTCCACTAACCACCCAGCTGGCGCTCAGCGGATCTGCCGCACACAAGAAGTCATGAGCACTCTCGCCACACGCCAGCCCCGAGGAGTCCCTGTCGGCGGCCAATTCGCCAGCATCCACCGATCTGAGACCGACCTCGAACTCTGCCCAGCCACCGGGCTCACTGCGGGACGTCCCCTGGCGGTCCGCCTGGGCTTGGGTGAGAACGATGAGTACAACGACCTGGTCGACGGTCAGGTCATCGAGTCCCTCGACATCCGCCGCTCCGAAGACGACGGGACCTACTGGGTCTCCCCCGCCAAGGTCATCAACTTTCGCGACCTCATCCCCGCCGCGGACCTCGGTGTCACCGACACTGAGCGTGACCAGTGGCTGGACCTCAATGAACCGGTGATCGAAGATTTCATCGGCGAACGCTACGGGGCTGAACTCGGCGATGGAAGCCTTGACGAGGACTGGTCCAACATCAGTGCCGAATTCACCGCTGCCCACCCCGGCCAGGAGCTTGGCTCCGACCAGGCGCTCAACCTGGCGTGGAACAACACCAAAATCGTCCAGCTGCACAGCGAGATGGATCCCGGTACGCAAGGCGCAGAGCATCTGGGCCGGTTGCTGCGCGAGAAAGTTGACGCCTGCAAAGTCGTCCCCCTGGACCTGACCGTCCGGGAAGAGACCCTGCGCCTGCGCAAGGACCCGACCAGCCTCGACTCCATCGTGAGCGGCCGTCTCGGTGAGCGTGAACTTCCCGACCCGGTAGCCCTTGCCATCGCCCATGACCTCGGCTCCACCGGCACCCGCCCCGCCCTGGCCAAGCTCGCCCGCGTCGGATACACCGACCTGGAAGCTGCCACCAACGAACTCCGCGACGCCTACGACGCCGCACCCAACCCACTACAGAAGCGCCGCATCGACATGATGTGGACCTGGCTTCACCACGGAGGCGACAACGCATGACCACCAACGACACCCCCATCAACCGGCAGCCCGCCGGCGTCCCCACCGGTGGGCAGTTCGCCCACGGCTCTCACGCCGAACCGTCAGCTGTCGTCCTGCCTTTGACGGAGGTTCATCTGGCCCCCGGTGAGGATGACGAATTCGATCACCTGGCTGACGGGTACGTGATGGACTCCCTGCACGTCCACCGCAACGACCACGACGGGTACTACGTCACCGCGGCACGCAGGATCGAGATCCCCGACCTGGTCAGCGCTGAAGACATGAAAATGGACGAAACCGAGCACGCTTCCTGGGTCGACAAGCACGACCAACTCATCCGTGGCTACCTGGCCGAACGCTACGGTGCGGACGTCGTCGAAGCCGGTGAGGATTCGATGGAGATCCAGTTCACCGCCGAGCACCCCGGAGACACCCTCACCGAAGCTGAGGCGATGAGACTCGGCTGGGAGGAAACGAAGATCGTCCAGTTCCATAACGAGTCCGACCCCGGCACCTTCGGTTCGGAGAACCTGAACCGGCTGATCATGGACACGGTCGACGCAAGCACCATCATCCCCGATCACCACACCCTGATGTCTGAGGCCCACCAGTTAGCCAACGATCGACGATTCGTTGACTCGATCGTCTCGCTGCGCAGCGGTGAGCGTGAAATTCCGGACGCCGCGGCCATGGCTATCGCCCGCAACCTAGCCACCGATAACCCCGGCAAGTACCCTGCGCTGGCCAAGCTCGGCTACCACGGCCACACCGACACAAAAGCGATGCAGCACCTGGATCCTCAACGGAGGCGACAACGCATGACCATCAACGACGCACCCATCAGCCGTCAGCCGGCCGGCGTCCCCACCGGAGGACAATTCGCTCCCGGGACGCACCCCGAATCGTCCGTAACGCTGTAGTGCACCGGTTGCCCGCAGCCAGTTGCCTTTTCCTAGGCTGGTTCTGCCAGGGTGCGTCGGAGGTCCCGAGTATTTTGGCGGATGGGTGATCTTACGGCGAGCGGGGTTCGGGCTTGTTCAAGCTGGTGATCCATTTCCTCAGAATCGCGCACCGCTGCGCTGAGTAGCCGCTGTCTATTTTCTGTGGAGTGGGTATGTGGGTCGCAGGTCGCCATCGATATGTTCGACGACTGCCAGGGCCTGGAGTTCATCACCGACCTATCGGTCGCCTACATGATCGCACGCGGCCTCGCGAAGTCAAGAAGCCGCGAACACTACGACGCCTAACACACGCCGTGGCGGGGAAATCAATCATCCTCGCCACGGATAGGCACTATGTCACTCACCAAGGTTCGTGGCGCGTACCGCTGTCGGCCCATCATCAACCCCGGTGGATCCACTTGTTTAGTGCTGGCCTTCGGTTCTTAACCCTGCTAGCTCGCGGCAATCAGCCTGTTGGCTGCAAACGATGACTTCAGCGACCTGCCGAGTGAGCTGTATTTCCCGGGTGGACCTGAGGATGCTGAGCGCCAATCTTTATCGCATGTACAAACGCTTCTTATGTTCGTCGGAATGGCCCGTTGCCTGGTCAAGGTTCTGGCCCACCAAATGGTGGAAGTTGATGGACTGATTGCTTCTGGCGGGTTACCGTTGAGTAGTGCCCCGGACCCCGGCATGGCCGCATTGACTATGCGGATGTCGATGAGTTTTGGGGTTTAGATCATGGCCACTACTGAAATACGTTCCAGCGAGCAGGTGGTTGGGCACCTAGCCCCGGAATTGCGGCTTAGTGCTCTGATCCAGGTCAATACTGATATGGACTTCGCGACCGTGGCCGTTCGGGGATCACTAACCCAGTCCAATTGTGCCGCACTGATCCGGATGGTTGTTTGCACCAGCTATGTGGACTCTAATCTGAAGATCACCGTCGATCTCAGCGGGGCTCGATCAGTAGATCGTGAAGCTCTCAAAAGATTGGGCAATTATCCTACGTGGACGGTCATTGGGCCTCTCCCAGAGACCGCCATCGACGCTCAGCCGAACGCGGGATCTAGCCACCTATCTGTGGGTTCGAACTGGCATGCCTCATACCCGACATCGCCTCGATCAATTGCCGCTCACCAATCAGCCACTAGCCCGCTGGTGGGAGAAGTAGGCAGGGGTGAGTATGTGCACCCGGCAGCCCCGAGTCGGCACGCGCCGGAGGAACCGTTCCCGCAGGACCTGACCGTTCTGGATCAGTTTCGGTTAGAGGTACTGAACAGTAGAACGCATCGTCAACTCGATATGGAGTACATCCGCGATATACAGGCGCACCCTGAAACCAGTACGCGATTAGAGGAACTGACTGAAGAACTTGACCGCAGAGACAGTAAATACAGTCAGCGCTAAAGGGTCAAGGAACCTCCAACAATTTTACTTGCCGTCTGTTGCAAACCGAGACTGTTCGAACGCGAGTATCGGCGGAGCCTGCTGAAAGCCTCGCTCATGTCCACATCATTGGTCTGAGAAATGACGCCCTTTGCCTGCTCAATCAAGACCCGACTGTTCAGCGCATTCTGCAGTTGGTCATTAACCATGGTGCTTTCGCGGATCGCGCGCTCCTGAAGCAGACCAATGGTCGCAACGTGCGCTAGGGCTTGCCCGATGGCTGAGTCTTCGTCGGTCAACGCACCGGGCTGGTGACCGAACAATCCCATAGCCCCAATTGTCCGGTCCTTCACGCGTAGCGGGATTGCATGGATGGAATGGAACCCTTGGCTCAGCGCCGCGGCCTGAAATTCGGGCCAGCGTCCGCCCATGGAATCGATGCTATCGATGGTGATCACAACACCCGTTTTGAAGCATTCGACACAAGGACCCTCACCGGCCTGGAGCTGCAATATCTCCACCAGCTGGGTTTCCTCACTCGTGGAGGCCACCACTTGCAGCTCCCCGTCAGGATCGACCAACAAAAGGCCAGCTGCACTGGCGTCGAGCAGATCAACGGTCTCCTCCACCAGGGTTTGCAGGAGATCCAGGACGTCGTAATCGGTGACGAGTGTGTCTGTAAGTTTCACAAACGCTGCGCCCACCCGCTCCGCACGCGATGTAGTCACCATACGCACACCCTACTCCAGCACATGCCGATGGTCCCCTTAAATAGGCGAGCAAAATCTAAATAGGCGACGTGAAATCCAGTTCCCGAGCAACCACATCCCGGGCGGTTTCCGTGAGCGTGCGCCCGTTAGCAAACGCGTGAGCACGCAACAGCAACAGGGCATCCGCTGCCGAAAGCGTTGCCTGGACAAGAACCATGCCGGTGGCCTGATGAATTTCCCTACGGGACTGATAAGAATGTCCCGAAGGCGAGCCATCATCGGTACCAGCGCTGTCATTCAATAACTGGCGCAACACGGTCCACGACGTCTGGTCCGCGAGGGCGGACGCCGTCGTTTGGTCGGAACGGCTCAGGGTCCACGGCGAGGTCCTATACAGTTCCACCACCCCAATTTCAATTGTTCCTACGGCCAGCGGGAAAACATACAACGCCGCTGCGCCCGTCTCGGCTACTGCCGTCCCAAATACCGGCCATAAATGGTGATCCGCGGATTGTAGATCCGGTAAAAGTACTGGGAGGCGGGTGCGGAGGGCTTCCCACCGCGGGCCCTCACCCAAATCGAACTGCAACTCATCTAATCTGGCCGCAACAGGATCGCTGGCATGCAACAACGTCTCGTGCATGGACCCGCCGAAGACCGACACCGAAGCACCCGTGACCGGTAATTGTTCAAGAAAGGGTGCACACAGCCGGGCGTTGCCCGAGCCCGAACCCACTTGCGACTCAGTCACCGCTTCTCCGAAACACTGTGCGAGGATTCGGCGTGCTGACCATAGATACCCGTCTCCACCCCTTCGTCATTGTCGGTATTCGGTCCTGATCTAACAATAAACCCGATGCTCCTGAGGATGTCCGGATCGACCATGAGAGGTTAGCCCGGGTGAACCAGAAAACCGTTTTACTGATCACCGGGTACACCTGGACCCAAAGGACCAACTACACCCAGGTCAGGGACCACCGCTGCAGCGAAGAAGCCACCACCGCAGCAGCGGCCACGGAAACACAGAAACCTGTTAACACGGAAACCAGTGCAGCAGAGCATAGCTAGCAGCCTGCACTAGGCGCCCCCGCCCACCACAAGTGCGGGGGGTGCCGCCCACCACAAGTGCGGGGGGGGTGCTGCCCACCACAGGCGCGGGGGTGCTGCCCGGCCCGGACGGAACCGGACCAGGCGAACAAAGGCTACGCGGCCGGGCGAGAACCCCGGTACTTAGCCAGCCAGTCGCTCCTCAGATCGTGCTCAAAATGAGGTCGTAGAGCGCGGTATCGGGGCAGAGCTCTCTTATGCCTTTTCGTAGCATCACCCGACCAAGCCCGGATAGGCTACAAAAGCCCAATACCAGCTGCCGGGGGAGAACAACCGATGGATCGTTTTAGTCTACTGAAGCTTGAGAATCCACTCATGGAGAATGAGACGGTTGGAAGCCGGTTGGCGGCGGCTCGGCCAGATCTGGATGAACACTTCTTCCATGTGAACCCTGCTCATCACCTTGAACGCCGGCTGTGGAGCATCATTGCGCTGTCCGACATGCCCGAGAAGGACATTCCCATCAGGAAAGATGATCCGGATTCGCTTTTCAACCGATTCCGTCGGTTAGTGGAAGAAATGCCATTCTCGGAGGATTCTAACTTGGATGAGGAAGTATCGAAGGAGCGCTTGGCGGCGCTCGAAGCGCATTCACTGATGCACCAAGTTATGGAGACGGCTCTACGCCTCTTTGTGATGCTTAGTGAGCTTGAGACTGGCGAGTCCCCTTGGATTCCACTCGCTGAACTGCCTGCCAACAGTGAGTACCGCCGAAAGGTAAAGGGCTTACTCTCAGGGACGGACGCCGCGCAGCTCGCTGTGAAAGTTGCGATACCTCATTATGGTCAGTTGGTGCGGAGTCTAGGTGAGAACCAGGCCTTGGCTCATGCTCGTTTCGTATCGCACTGGCTGATGTTCTTTGCGGAACTCTTCGACCAAGACGGCTACAACGGAGCACAAAGTCACAACCAGATGAAACACGGGATGGCTGCTATCGCTCGGGATGATGTCAAAATGACCTTCGTCGGCAATTCGGATCGGCTAACAGTGGATGAACTGAACGCCGGGTACGACATCATTAACGCCGTATCGATTACCTACCTGTCAAGAAAGAAAATCAAGGGTCATGCAGCTGGATGGAGTCTCCGAACTGACAACGCCGACCCTGCTCTATGCTTGGCCGTCGCGCAGGCAGGCATTTGTGTGGTCCGCTCGCTCTGGCAGGTCAGCAAGCTGAAGGCACAGCCAGGTATAGCGAATGATTACGAACACAACGCCGCACCATTGCCGACTGACGTATTCGCACGAAGTCAGTCCGGTTTTCAATCTGTATCAATGGAACTAGTGCCGCCGATACCGGTGCAGGCGAAGGCGACCTGAAGACTAGGGTTACTGCTGACGTAGGAGTTTGCAGGCCCAGCGTCAGCGGGTGCGAGTTAAACCCGCAGCCGCCAGGATGATCCGCTTCCGGCAGCAACTCAGATTACGGGCTCAGTCTTGAGTATCACCGGATACAAGTTTGTGAACATATTCCAGCATCTTGATCGGGTAATGCTTGGCTTGAAGCCATGGGCTGGACGCAGCTGTATACCAATACAGCAGTGCGTGCGGCGTGATGCCCAAGTGATGGGTCGATGTAGGGCCAGGAAGAGCTTCGAAGCTGTTGTCAGGCGCGGTATTGAGCAACACACCCTGATCGAGGAAACACGCGTTATCGATGCGCATATTGACCGGGAGGGTTCCGTTTAGAGAGTCGAAGGCTGGGACTAAGTTTTCGGGACTCGAACTTTGCAGGCAATCAGCCCACATGGTGGTGCGTCAGAGCTGACGGTTCAGGTACAGGACGTGGGCTGAACGACTTGGTCGTCGATGGCCCGGTGTGGAAGATCCTCTTCTCAGATTCGGAGGAGGCAGAGCTGGTCGAGGCCCAAGTCGTAGCGGCATGGTACTGAACGAACCCGCCACTGCAACTGGCGCAGCATTTGTTTCCGGCAGGGGCTGCACCTGTGACTGTTAGCCAGGAATGGCGGTTAATCGCAGCTTCAGTTGGCGGTCCTGTCGTCCTATTTAGCGATCAGCTTACGGGCGGTAGTTGTCCGTGCCGTTGGCGACCAAAAATGAGATTACTAATCAACGGCATGTGGCATTGATGCGTCAAGGCCCGGATCTGTTGGACTTTTTCTCAGGCCTCTTCAAGAAGTAGATCAGCATGCCCGTTGTCGTAACTACGAAAACCAAGGCGAACGGCCATTCTTGGCTGCCGGAGATGAAAGCGTTGACCAAAAAGCCGACGCCTGCCAAAACAATCGCTGAACAACAGGCGACATTCCACAGCTTCACCTTGGACGTACGGGCTCAATCACTTCGCGCTGGACTGTAGGCTCAACGATCACGTTTACGCTTCTTCCTGATGATGCTCGTGATGCCCACGCCTAAAACCACCAGAATAATGGGTATGACCAGCCACCATTGGGTGTCCCCCGAAATCCTTTGCCCGACAGCTGTTGCTGCATCGGCAATTGGTCCGCCGACGGACAGGATGGAGGTGGTCATTGGCGCTCCCTTGATCGCATTCCTGATTTTAGTTTCTGCTAGCCGGTAATACTCCTGCGAGAGTAACCCTGAATAACGACATTAAACGAATCATGGTGCAGGCAACGTAGTGGACCTGGTCGCATCTTTGGGGTCACTGGAGTGATGGAAAGGTTCGTTGTGTCTGTGCATGTTGCGGTTGGGGATCCCCTACCGCAACAACTACTATTCGAACCAAAAACCCCTACCGTTGCGACGACCGCTTGAATACACCCACCGTCCTACGGGACCAGAAGTCTCCTCTAATTGGAGAGCTACAGATCCTCATCGGGGTAGCGATACTCGTGGCGAAGTGTCTTGATCTGCTTGATCGCCATAAAGATCAGAAGAGGCCCGAGGATAAGAGCTGCAACGGCTGCGATAGTCGCTCCGGTGGAGGGCTTCCAGAAGGCGAGAAACACCAACGCAACGGTGAGCACCCCGAAAGCTATGCTCTGCATCGTCCACCAGATCGTGCCGCGGCGCACTGTCGGATGAGTCCATTTCTCAGTCAAGTCGTCTCCCGCTGATCTAGGGGCCGGCAATGTTCAGCCTTTGACTGTCGAGCCTAGTCACTACGGACACAGCTCGCTCCAATACCGTCTTCCTCGGTGCACCGTCGGCGATCAACACCGCCCTGGCATTGAGACAGGGCATCTGGCCCAAGAATGATGCCGGCTGGCCGACGTGCGGCATACCCGACGTGCTCTACGTCGATCACGGGACGGACTTCACCAGCAACCATCTGGCGCAAACCGGCAAAGACCTCCATTTTGAGATCATCTACTCAGCTGTCGCCAGACCACAGGGCCGCGGCAAAATCGAGCGCCTCTTCGGCACCATCAACACCGAGTTACTCGCCGAGTTGCCCGGCCATCTGACCGAGGGCCAACGCCATCCTGATCCGGTGTTAACGCTGCCAGAGCTGGACGCCGCGGTCAGACAATTCATCACCGGTACCTACCATCAACGTGAACACCCAGAGATCAAGGCGACCCCGCACCAGGCGTGGGTCGGCGATGGGCGACTTCCACGGCTGCCGACAACGATCGATGAGCTGAACCTGTTGCTGCTTACCGTGGCAAAACCGCGGATCGTTCACCGAGACGGCGTCCATTTCCAGGGACTCCGATACATCTCACCCCTCTTGGCGGCCTATGTCGGTGAACCCGTAATCGTCCGCTACGATCCGCGCGACATTGCCGAGATCCGCGTCTTCCACCGGGACCAGTACATCTGTAAAGCGGTCAATCCCGACCACGAATCCGCAACTGTCAGTCTCAAAGACATTCAGGCCGCACGATCCGCCCGGCGACGTGAACTGCGTGGACAGATCAACGAACGCATCGCCGTGGTGGCTCAGTATCAGCCTGAATCCGCCCCAGTGAAACAGAGCCCGCCGACCGAACCTGCAGGAAAGAAACCAAAACTGCGTACCTATCTTGAGGATGACTGATGACCCAGCAAAGCTTTGTCGCGACCAAGGAACACCGCAGATTCGTCGAGTTCGCCGATGCCGTTCGCCGCCCAACGCACCATCGGTATCTGCTTCGGACAGGCAGGAATTGGCAAAACCCTCTCTGCCAGGCGCTACGCCAACTGGCACAAAGCCGAGGGGTTTCTCGAGGAATGGGGGCCACGAGACGACTCGGACCTCCAGATCTACGCCAGCCTTACCAGGAAGCGCACCGTGTTCTACACCCCTGGTGTCCTCAGCACACCTAAAGAAACCAGGTCCGACATCGAACACCTCACCATCCGCGTCTCTCTCTGCATCGACGAACATCTCTACAAGACAGGGAAAAACAAGGGCCAGACATAGGCGCCAGTAAGAACGTCGAGCTGATCATTATCGACGAGTCCGAACGGCTGAGCTCAACCGCCCTCGAGATGTTGCGTGACCGCTACGACCGCGACAACATCGCCTTGATACTCATAGGAATGCCCGGAATCGAGAAACAATTCAGCCGCTACCCTCAGCTCTGCAGCAGAGTTGGCTTCGCGCACGAATACCGGCCCCTAGCCGATGATGAACTATGTTTCGTACTCCAGCGCCGATGGCGCAAACTCGGTCACGACCTGGACCGCGAAGACTTCACTGACGCCCAAGCCATCGCCGCAATCGTCCGCGTTACTCGCGGCAACTTCCGCCTCGTCGACCGACTCTTCACCCAAATGGAACGGGTCAGGAAAATCAACGAGTTGAACACCATCACCGACGACGTCGTCGAAGCCGCCCGATCAACCCTGGTCATCGGTATCACCTGACCCGCCAATCGAAGCTGCAATAAACCGCCATTCCTCGCTAACAGTCACAGGCTGCACCCTAAAAAAGGACTAGATGACTCTCAAGACATGGGCTGCAGTCCCGCTAACTGCTACCGCGAATCGTGAAGCTTGGATAGAAGCACAAATAACGGCTGGGGAGCGCTTGTTCTCTGGGTTTCCGAACCCCGCAACCTCATCAGACAACCGGGCCAATCGGATCAGGGGCAGGTGGTTCAAACAGTAACCGCGAATGGCGTCACAACAACGCATGAAATACCTCTGACGGTGAAGGATCTTCAAGAGTCAGATGAGGACGTAGATACCTACCTCTCGGAGGCAGGCATACCTCCGCGGCCCCGCGGATTCATTTGGTACATCCATCTACCTCCCGGGGTGAATAGCGAACGAGAATTTTGGTCGATCCTCAACAAGGCAATCACGGATAAGGCCCCCGAAGCTCGTCGTCCGTCCCAATTCCTTCCACATCTAGCCGATGCACTGGCATCTCTATACAACTAAGTGCCACCCCTCGACGAAACGATCGCCTGACGACCCTAGCCGACCCTGTGCGGCCGGTGACAGGCACATTCCGGCGCCGGCCGCACACCAGTAAGGCATGACCGAATCAATCGCACGACAGCCCCAGGGTATCCCCGTCGGTGGACAGTTCGCCGCCACCTCCCACAGCGAGCCGGCACTCACCCTGCCTCCTCACGTCAGTGCCACTCACACCGCCGACTACAGCGGCCAGCTCGAGTTGAACACCTACACCTTCGACGAGCTCCCTACCTGGCCTGAAGACCTACCCGAGCCATCAGTCGAATTCGACTTCGATGACGGCAAGGTCCAGACCCGCATCACCGTGGACGATAAGACGATGCACTTCTGGAATAGCGACCTGGACGGCACGATGAACTCCACCGACTACGGCGAAGACCCCTGGGAAGACTTCGACCTCGAAGACAACGAAGTAGCGATGGCCTGGGGCAAAGCCGTCCATGAGCGTATCGACTCCAACACCTACGGCGCGATGCTCGACGTCGTCCACCAGCCACAGGTATCTGAGGCGATCATGGCTCACGCCCTGGGCAAGCCATCCACAAGCCAGCCGGCTCCAGCCCAGCCGCTCGATCTGACCGATGACACCGTCCGGGCATCCTACGAGGCCCCGCTGCGCAAGCAGATCGAAGAATTGCGGCTCAAGGAGCAGCGCTCCCTCCTGATCGGATGCGCAAAGAACATCCGGGATGAGTCCCCGCAGATCCAGTCCTTCGAGATCCGCCGGGACTACGCCGACTGCATTGAACTCACCGACGTCCGGGACAAGGACGGCAACCTGGTGGATGGCGCGGCGATCAGAATGGCCCAGTTCAGGATCGCCCGCGACGTCTACTTCGATGACATGGACCTGGTCGCGAAAGACGGACGCATCGACATCGACGAAGCGATGGCCTGGCGACCGTAGCTGGACCTGTGCGGCCAGCACATTCTGGTCTGGCCGCACACCAGTTGGGTATGACCACACCAACCGTACGTCAGCCCCAGGGCATTCCCATCGGCGGCCAGTTCGCCGCCACCTCCCACCCCGAGACCACCCTGAAGCTCGGCCCTACCGCCGTGCCAGCAGGCAGCGCCGGCGACTACCGGAACGCATCAGACTTCACCGATCTGGAGAAGGCTGCTGAATTTTTCGGCCACGGGGTCGGCTTCAATTCCCGCACCGGGAACCTCGAGCTGGCAACCGGGACGGCAAGTTACACGGCGATGCTTGAATTTCAGCCGTACGGGAACGTCATCCGCTCCCACAACGGTGAACCCGTCGACACTTTCCCAGCCAGCCTCCGTAAAGCCCAGGTCCTGGAACGGTTCGCCGCCAACCGCTACGGGGATCTCACCCGGGCGGCCGCCGGCGCGTACGTGCATCAACCAGGCGGCTAGGAGTTTGCCTCCGGCAGTCACCCGTGGTCTTCATTCCCAAGGGGGAGTACCGGACAAGCCACCGTCTACGCATGAGCTATCACGGCCCACAAGCCCGTCCGCCCCGCTGAAATGAGTCCTACCCATGAACACCCTTACCCGTCAGGAACTCACCGACCGGCTGCGTAACCAGTCCGGTGCGTTCGACCTTCCCTCGATCATGGTCGGTGTGCTCGTCATTGCTGTCCTGACCGGTGGCGTGCTCGCAGCAATTTTCGGGGTCATCCCCTGGGCGCAGGACAACGGAGCCAAGCAGGATCTGGGTTCCGTTGTCACTGCTGAGGGTGCAGCCCGGACCAAGGACAACACGTTCATGGACAGTGCAGGCCTGAACACGGCCGGGTATATGAGCCCGTCCGGATCCGTCGCTGTCGGCACAGACGCTGACGGGTCCTGTTACGTGGGTCTGTCCAGGTCCGATGCGGGCACCGTGTTCGTTGCCACAGACATTGCCACCACCCCCGTTCCGCTGACCCCGGCCGAGGACACCTCATGCATCAGCTCCTCAAAGCTCAATGAGCTGGTCGTGGCCGTCGGCGGAGAACCAGCCCTCACCGAACTTGCCGCCTGGGGAAACCAGGCCGACGGCAGGCTCGGCAACGGGCTTACGGCCGGTTTGGCGAGCCTTCCTGTCACAACAAACACCGCCACGGGGATTCTCGAAGGAAAAAACATCACTGCGACCAGCGCCGGCAGTAGCCATACCTGTGTGGTCGCAGATGGTGCAGCCTACTGCTGGGGCAACGGGGCTTTCGGCCAGCTCGGCAACGGGGCTACAGCCAACTCAGGAGTGCCGGTAGCTGTTGACGCCAGCGGGGTCCTCACCGGGAAAACCGTCACCTCAATCAGTGCTGGGGCAGTCCGGACCTGTGCGGTCGCGGATGCGGCAGTCTACTGCTGGGGTTACGGCACCGACGGCGGGCTCGGTAACGGTGCCACAGCACACTCAAACGTCCCGGTAGCGGTCAGCACCGCTGGTGTCCTCAACGGGAAAACCGTCACCTCGATCAGCTCATCAGATAACACCTGTGTCGTAGCGGACGGCGCAGCCTACTGCTGGGGTCGTGGTATTTTCGGCCAACTCGGTGATGGTGCGTCAGCCAACTCGAGCGTCCCGGTAGCGGTCAGTACTGCCGGGGTCCTTAACGGGAAAACCGTCACGTCGATCAGCGCCTCAACCAACACTTGCGCGGTCGCGGATGGGGCAGCCTACTGCTGGGGAACCGGCGGCTCCGGCCAGCTCGGTAACGGTACTACAAACGGCTCAAGCGTCCCGGTAGCGGTCAGCACTGCAAGGGTCCTCAACGGGAAAACCGTCACGTCGATCAGCTCTGGGAATAACACCTGTGCAGTAGCGGATGGGGCCGCCTACTGCTGGGGTAGCTCACGGTTCGGAGGGCTCGGGCAGGGCAGTACAACCGACTCAAACATTCCTGTGGCTGTCACCGCCACTCCGGGCGTCCTTGCGGGTAAAACCGTCACGTCGATCGGCACTGGAGAGTTTTACGCCTGTGCAGTCGCCGACGGGGCAGCCTACTGCTGGGGTTATGGTGCTACCGGCCGGCTTGGTAGCGGCAATGAGACCGACTCGCCTGTCCCTGTAGCCGTCGACTCCAGTGGAGTCCTTAGCGGAAAATCTGTCACTTCGATCAGCACAGGAGGCACCCACGCCGTTGTTACCTTCTAGCGTGGTGTAGCTCGCCAGGCCGACCAGTGAGTGCCGATTTTGCGGCTGGGTAGACACCTCGCCTATGCGTACTGGACTGGCGGCAAGACCCGGCATCTCCTTCGCATTGCCGCACACTGGGTGGGCATGACTGATCCGATCAAGCGTCAATCGTCAGGCGTGCCCACCGGTGGGCAATTCGCTGCCACTTCCCACGCTGAACCGACACTCGAACTAGGACCCCTCGATGCTGGCATAGGGTTGGAGCAGCAAGGAGGAACCATGCCCAGCTCTACCCCCGCCTCCACGTCTGCCGAGACCGTCGCCTTCACCACTCGCGAATGCATGTTCTGCGGCCACACGTCCGAATACGAGTTGGCAACCGACCAGGTCGCCGCAATCGAAGCCGAAACCCTCATCCAGCACGTTCTCCCGGACCTGGACATCCCTATCCCTACCCGCGAGATGCTGATCTCCGGCACCCACCCGGATTGCTGGGACAAAGCCTTCGGCTAAACCGCCTGTTACTTCGACGGGCCGCCGCACACCAGAGGGTATGACCTCCTCAATCGCACGCCAGCCCCAGGGCATTCCTGTCGGCGGCCAATTCGCTGCCACCTCCCACCCCGAACCGGATTTGAGCCTGGACGCATCGGACCAGACCGCTCTGGATCCAGCAGTCGAGAACCTGACCGCCTGGGCCACCGAGCAGGAAGACGCGATGCTCGACATCCAGCGGGGCATCTCGAACGCCGGGATGTCCGTTGTTGCCCGCACAGTCCGCGCCAAGTACCCGCAGGCAGCTACCCTCCAGACGTTCCTCCAGACCGACGACGAAGCCACCTACCTCAGGGTTGGTTCCGTCGAGGACGCTAACCACCAACCCCTCGATCGCGAAGCTGCCGCCTTCGTAGACGACCTTGCACTCGAACAGGGCCGGATCTACATGCTGCGCTTCGCGGCAGACCCCGTCGACCTGAAGAAGTTCGCGGATTGGGTGCCGGGCAAGGCTGATCCGCTTGATCTGGCTCCACCCGAAGATGACCTCACCCCGGAGCAGTCATCCAAAAAGCGTATGGACACCGCGCTGACTGGCTGGGGTGACGTTGATGATGACAAGCAGGTTCAGATGCGTGACCTGCTCATCGACCTTCGCCACCACGCCGACCGTGAAGACATCGACCTGCACGATGCCCTGGATCGCTCCTACGTGTACTACCTCGAAGAGAAGAACGACGACGACTTCCGGAACGGATACTGATGACCATCCCCCGTCAGCCCGCAGGCGTTCCCATCGGCGGCCAGTTCGCTACCCTGACCCGCCCGGAACCTGACGTCCGGCTGCAGCGACTCCAGGCCGGCCAGGGATTCCCGGCGCATGCCCGCGTGAGGGTCGAAAACAGCCACAAAACAGAGTTCGGGAACATCACCGAGAACTCCGGTGTCTGGGGTGGTGTCACCGTCAAACTCGACAACGGCGGGGTCATGAGCGGCAGTACCCGGAGCGTCACCAACTGGGATGACCACTTGGACGAGCTCATGCCTGAGGTCCCTGCTCACCAGGCAGGCGCCGAGGGTCTCTACGACCAGGAAACCACCGACAAGTTCATGCGCGCGAACCTGGTAGACCTGCGCAACTCCCGCGAAGCGGCAATCAACGGCGACTACTACTTCGCCGGCCGGGCCATGGCCAGCGCCACGGTCGCCGGCGCCCTCCTGGACGCCGACGCGGATCCGGAAACCATCCGTTTGCAGGGCCTGGACCTGGCCACCGGAGATCACGCCTACTTGGCACCGGGCATCATCAAGAACACGTACCAGGCAGCACCACTGTCTCACCGGCGTGCCCGCCAGCTCACCGGACATTTCCTCCAGGGGGCAATCAATCACCGGGCGGAGTTCAACCAGCGCAATGGGTCCGACAAGGCTGAGGATACTGACGCCGCCGCGGAAGCCTTGGGCGCCTCGAACGTGTACACGGCTGCGGCAGTCCGCCTCATCCGCGGGGTCGACACCTCGCCCGAACACCAGGTCGATTACGAAAAGAAGATCATCGACGCCATCGACGTCGGCTTCGATAACCCGGACTTCATCATGGCCGACGTGTGGGGAACCCCGGAGGACAACCAGTGGTAGGTCCCAGACCGCACCGAGAGCCCAAGGGCATCCGTACCGGCGGCCGGTTCGCAGCCGAGATGCATGGCGAAGCTGGCGTGAGTCTTGGCAAAGGACCTCACCTGATCTTGCCTGAAGACCCATTCCTACCCCATCACGCTGGGCTTCCTGATCCGCGCCCTGATGGCTCGACCATCGCCGATGACCGATGGGCTGACATGGTCGTCGGCGGAGTTGACGAAGGCCCGCTAACCCGAGGTCTCGTCAGTGCGCAGCGCCGGGAAGCTTTCCGTGCCTGGAGTTCCTTCGCTGAAGAAAAGGGTGCAACCGACAGCCGGTACAACGACTTTGCGCTCGGTCTGCGCACGGGCGTCTCCGCGCTGTACGAGCGACGGATGCCGTACTACTCCCCCGTCTTCCCGAGCGACCGGTTCAACGGATTTGAGACCCCCACCTACATTTCCGATAGCGCTGTCACGATTGCCGGAAAGAGCCGCACCTCAGGGACCGACAGGGAGCACTGGCGGCTGACCCTTCAGCACGCCCAGTCACCCGAGCAGTGGCGCGGGCATTTGGCCGCCGGGGTCATCCTTTCCGGACAGGACGAGTACTGGGGCATGCGTGATGACCCGGATGCCACTGTCACTGCTCAGTCAGCCCTGATCTGACAAAACGCTGACCTGCCGCACACCAGTGGGTATGACTATTTCACGCGTTCAGCCCGGTGTTCCCGCTGGCGACCATTTCACTGCCTCCCTTCATCCTGAAGCCGACGTCGCCCTCACTGGTGCTTACGGCCTCACCATTCACCCGAGCGCGGCCAGCCCGCTGGCCTACGACCTGGCCCAGGAAGGCGGGTTGACCGGCACCGTCACCGGCTACGGGGGCGACAACCCGGATGTGCCCGCAGGCGCCCTCACTTACAAACACCCGCAGGCCTACGGCGAGCTCCTCATCAGTGACACCGACGGCGAATTCGAGGTCCGCTACGACGACCGGTACGACGAAGCCAACTCGTTCACTACCTCGACGGACAGTGCGGATCCCGAAGACCGGACCAACATGATCAAGGGTGTGCTTTTCGACCTGGACGTGGCCAACGCAGCTGAGAGCACTCTCGGGTTTGGCGAAGCGTATGAGCGCCGGACCGCGGAAGTCGCCCGCGACGGAAGCTCAGCACAGTTCGTCCTCTCGGCCAATGAGGAAGATCACGACGGCCAGATCGCCTACCTGACCGTCAGCCACGACTACAAGACCGGTGCCACCTCGGTCTTCGATGACAACGCCCGCAAGAACCTCGAGGGCGGCGAGCTCGCTGCAAAGTTGAATGAAGTCAGCCTTGACCTCAGCGGCGGGGACCACAGCCAGCCCAGCCTGAAGGATCGCTTCAACTCACTGGTGGTCGAGTCTGCAAAATCACCCTTCGCCTCGGACGCGGTTCGCGTGCTCGCAGCGGGTTCCGGCGAGGAAGATGCCACGACCACCGGCTAGGAATGGCGGGTTGTCACGACCGGCGGTCGGGTCAGTAAGCAAGCTGACCATAACGTGCGTACAGAGAATGTTCTGCGTACAATTTAGCTTCGGTGCTGATCCGTCGGAGCCCTTCTTCGGGAGGCGTTCCGGTAAGGGTCTGACAGTGTCCCCCATACTGTCAGGCAGGCTGGGCGGGTCAGCACCCCAAGTCCGCTTCAGTGCGGCAGGACCCGGTCCTTGAGTGACCGGGGGAAGGCGGTTTGAGACCTCGCCTTTTCAAGAGAAACCCGGGCTGCATCTCCCCAGCTGGAGCCCGGGTTTCTCTGTCCCCCATTTGCCGTCCGTGATTATCCCGGACCGCCGCACACCATTCGGGCATGACCACCTTTGATGAAGTCAAGCATCCTCGCGCCGGTAGCGGCCAGTTCAAGGAGACCGCCCACGCGGAATCCCCTGTCACCCTCACTGCGCCAGCACGGGCACTCGAGTCGGACCCGAACATAGTGTTCGGTGAGCACCGCAGGATGGTGAGCGATCGGGTACACCAAATCAGTGTGATCCAATCCGATCTCGACAGCATTCACCTCCGCGGTGCTCGGATGGCGGCCAGAAACGTCTCCCCCGGAGCCACCGAGCTGCGTCTGAAGTACCGGCCCGAAGGGCGCTACGGTGGCGCCTTCGTCCCGTCTCGGATCAAGGACGCCAGCGGTGAGTTCGTCGACAACCCGACCGATTACACCCAGCCAAGCTGGGCGTACAAGTCCCCTGCACCCGAAGTCGGAGCTGCGACCATCAGCCACTCGATCAGCGACATCAAGGACCAGCACCGCCTCTTCGAAAAGGATTCGAGCTGTGAATACGACCCGTCAAACGACGAGTGGGTCATCTACCTGGCTGGCCAGACATCCTCCGAACACCAGAACGGCTAACGCCAATGCCCACGAAGACGAAGAACCGTGCGTCCAAGGGCATGCCTGACGTTATCTAGCCCTAACCGGCATTTTCCGTGGTGATCCGCGGTTGATGGTGTCAGCCACTGTCATTCAAATGAGTCACTGACTGATTGCTAGGGTCACACTTAGCCCAAGGCCAAGGTGAGGTAAATACGACGGTCGATGCCCTGCGGGGTCATTGATTAGGTCTCGCGGACGGGTAGCGTGATCGTCCGTCGGTTGACGGGAAGGGGCCGAGTTGTAATCCGGCATCTTCGCCTAATGCGAGACGAAGCCGCATGCGCGATCAACGTTCTGTCCGATAATGTTGCTCATCTTCTATCGAGCGGTCTTGATGAGGCGAAACGAAGCAATGACGCAGGTAACGGGAGCGGTGATAGTTGTCGCCGGCGCGCCCCGTCCGTTCATGGTTCGGCTTGGGGGCGTCACAGCATCAGTAGAACCGTCATGTCGTGAATAATTGCGGGACCATCCCTAACCCGCAGGAAGGATCGCAACCGTGTTGAGGGTCCGATTCCTTATGGAAGAGCACGGGGATGCTCCTCTGTCTGGCTGGGATGTTGACCCCGGGGACGACCGGCAATACGAGGGAGCAGCGTTCGGTCGCTCCGGCACGGCTTGGGCAACCATATTCACAGTGGGGCTAGCAGATGAAAGCCGCTTCTTAAGAGCCGTATCGGATAGATTTCCTCAGCTGCCGATCAACGCCGGTACGGATCTCGCAACTCTGATGCAACTTCGCGTCTGTTCACCTAACGAGACAAATTTTGTGGGCGCGTCGGATCAAGGGTTTACCGCTATTTGGCGGTCCTTTTTGAGCGCTGACTGGCGGGCGTTGGCCGTCTCACTTACATGTGTCTCTGTATCCATTATTTGCCGTCAATCCATGTGTCCTTTCCGAAGGTGGCTGCACTGCTTTAGGAACCTGAACAAAAGACGAGCCGACGGTTTCTGTGATGCAGTTGAGGTACCTTCACCGGGCTTTTTCTCGGGCAGGGTATACGCGAATCCCCTAGTCAGGTGCATCGCTATATTGGTGGAAGCCATAGCCTGAAAACCTGTAACTGTTGGCGAGGAATGGCGGTTATTCACAATTTCGATTGGCGGTCCTGTCGTTCCGAATACCCCATCCCTCAACAGACTTCTCGGAGGCTCAGAGCCACAAGTGAGGACGAGGGGCGGCGGCCTGTGTGAACCGCTAGTCGTTACGGTCCCCGTCAGCGGTCCGGGTTACACAGTGTTTGAGCTGACCTGCCTTGAGAATGCTCGCGGAGACTTTTGGGATTCTCTGAGAATGGAAAACAATTCGGCCTTATCCCCCAGCGGTCCCCAAAGCCGGAACGCCTCCCACAAAGGGTAGTTTTCAAATCCTGATGCATGAGCAAAGGCTTCATCATCGGTCGCTGCCCACTGCAGCGCCTGGTCACAATCATTGGTCTGAAACACGGAAAATCGTTCGATCCACAAGTAGCAGGGTTTGCCGCCGGCCAGACGAAAACGCCCCGACCGGTAAAGGCTCCGGACGACCACCACGCCGGGATCCCAATCAGGCTCCGCAGCGCCGGCGGCGCCAGCTTTATGGGAGATCTTCGCCTGACCCTTCAGAGCGTGCCAGACCCCGGATGCGAACCTGCGCTCCACGAACTTCTCGGGACTCCCGATTGAGCGGTATACGCTTCTGCACAACTCGTGTCCGTGCCCGGGATCTGCGCCTGGACCTGGCGGCAGCAGGATCAGGTCCATGATGCCGACGCTTTTCTGCCCTCGAAGACAGCCCTGCTTCGCTTCCTGCCGAGCGACGTCGACGGCTTTCGCCGGGGTTGGTGCGTCGATCAGGACCAGACGCTCTTCGTACAGCGGCCGTCCCCTCCCGCCTGCCCCGGACCATCTCAGGAGTCCTCGGGCGATGTACCAGTGATACTGGGGAGCGGGCAGGGTGCAACGACCCGCTGCCTCCGATGCGAACCTCTTCGAATCCGAACTGACCTCAACGTCCATACAGGAAACCCTATAGATATTAAAGCCAGAATCATTGAGCAGCTTCGCCGCGGATTGGAACCGCGCAAGCCGATGGTGAGTTCAGTCGGTCGTTGCAACACCCCTGTGGAGGTGGAGCTTGCATCAACGTTCTGTGCAAGGATCACACTGAGAACCAAGCTTTGTTCGAAGGTTAACGCGCCTCGGAAGGCATGATTGCGGATGAGAAACAGCAAGCAGCTCAGGATTCCGACTTTTCTCGCTTTGACCGTTTCCCTTGGGTCTATGTGGGCCGCGATATTGGTCGACGGCGCTCATCCCTGGTTTTGGATACTAATCACTATTCAAACGGTCGCAGTAATTGTTGCGGTGATTCTTCTCATCCGTTTCGTCCGCACACAACGCGATGAGTACTGGCGAGAGCGCAGCAGAGGCCCACGCAATCCTTCTGAACCGGAAGGGGCATAGCTCCGATTCCGGAGGATGGCAGGCATAGTGGGAACCTGTAAGCTATGCCCGTTGAGGGATCCCCCACCGCAACACTTGGTCCTGCATATTCAAAGGCGGGGCTGAATAGGCCGAACCCGCCCTTTGTGATGACGACCGAGTTCGACGGCCAATCTGGATCCGGCACAGGCGTGTACGGAACGTTTCGCCACCCACATTTGCTACTGCCTCTACCCGACTATGAGCGAAAGAAGCAGTGCCACGACCGTCACCCCACCCAGAACACCGAACAGCCACCAATTTGGCATTGTTGAAGGTCGTGCGGGGCTCTTCGTTCTCCCCAAAAGGGATTTCCAGAGCACGCCGACTCCTGCTAATCCTGCGATCCCGCTGAGCAATGCCAGGAACAAACTCAGGGTCATATAGCTCTTTCCTCCATTGAACCTTTTTCCGGACCGGTGGCACGGCTCCCCAGCTTATCGCCTCTTTACAGGTGAATCTCCGCTTCACCTGTTCGAATATGCGTCCAATTATTCGCTACTGCACCGCGAGCGAAGACGGGGCGAAAGTCTCACAAAGGATCGGTGTATTCAAGCGGTCGTCGCAACGGTAGGGGTTTCTGGTTCGAATAGTAGTTGTTGCATGGCGTATGCGGGGGTGATTCCGCCGAGGGTTTTACGCGGCCGG
>NZ_JBTNDV010000015.1:0-99459 GCF_054510815.1 Arthrobacter glycogeni | reverse complement strand
TGCGCATCAACCCAGGAACGCAACCCTCCCAGATCCTTAATCAGGTCCAGGGTCCGCCCCGCATCCAGGCCGACCACCGCCGCCACAGCCACCCCGCCCATCAACACCGGCGGCACCTCACTGGAGCGCACCCCGGCATCAGGGCCAGCACCAAAATCGGCGTCAGGCCCGCCACCAACAAAGGCACCAGCGGAGGTGTCAGCAGAAGCATCAGCGGAGGTGTTGGGCGGATCACCTACCGGGGCAGTCCACACCGCGCCGACGCCCAACGGACCACCCGGACCATACCCACCAGACGCCCCGCCAGGCGTCCCGCCAGACGTCCCCGAAGAACCGCCCGAAGCCCCCGCGGCAGTATCCGCAGACCCGTTAGTGGAGCCGGAATCCGCGCCGGATTCGGGAACGAATCCCTTTCCGGTAGGAGAAGCTGTACTGCTTTTCATACCTTCATTCCATCATCGGGCACTGACAAAATAAGGTCCGTGGGAAGGCATCCGGAAAAGAATTTTGAACTATTTTTCCTGGCAGATCAAAACTTTGGATCGGCGGCACAAAGGGAACCACAACCCACCCGCTGAGGCGTTAGATCGGGCCCTCACAAGCCCGATGACCCACCAGATCTCACGGTTCGGCGAAATATGAGGCACGGCCGATCCACAGGGGAAGATCGTGGGGCGGGTGAGGCTGACCTAGTTCTGGCACTACCAAACCGGACTCAACCACGGGCGCAGACCGGGCGCAGAGGTGACTCAACCTCGGCTCAACCTCGGACTCAACCGGGACAAATCCGCCGCACCCACCAACCCGGCGAACGGCCCCAGGGCGGCGGCTTCCACACGGGCCGCGGGCCGGAACCCGCGACCCGTCAGGTTGCGGGCAAACGCCCGGCGGGCAGGTTCCAGCAATACTTCACCCGCCGCGCCAAGGCCACCACCGACAACGAAGGTTCCCGGATCCAGGGCCGCCGCGAGGTTGGCCAACCCAAGCCCGAGCCACTGCCCGACGTCGTCGACCAGTTCCCGGCACGCCGGGTCGCCCTCCAGAGCCAGCTTGGTGACGACAGCACCAGTGATGAGCCGCGGATCGCCGTCGACCTCCCGCAGCAGGGCCTGCGCCACCGGGGAATTGGCTGTCGCGAGCTCGCGCGCTTCCCGCCCCAACGCGTTGCCCGACGCGTACTGCTCCCAGCACCCCCGGTTACCGCACTCACAGCGGTGCCCCTGTGGCACGATGATCTGGTGGCCAAACTCCCCCGCCACACCAAAGCGGCCCCGCTCCAGGGCGCCATCCATAATCATTGCCCCGCCGATCCCGGTCCCCAGGGTGATGCAGACCAACCGGCTCTCACCCCGGCCCGCACCGAACCGCCATTCCGCCCAGGCCGCGGCGTCGGCGTCGTTCACCACGGTGACCCGCCGCCGTAAAATCCGCTCCAGATTGTGGCGGAGCGGTTCGTTGCGCCAGGCAAGGTGGGGGCTAAACAGCACCGTTCCGTTGGTCAAATCCATCCAGCCGGCGGCTCCGATCCCCACGGATCTGATCCGATACCCGGTGGAGAGCTCAGTCACCAGCTCGGCGATGATCGCTTCTACATGACGCGGGTCGTGGCCGGGGGTGTCACGCCGCGCCTCGGCCAGGATGTTCCCGCGGATGTCGACGACGCCGGCCGCCACCTTGGTCCCACCGATGTCGATCCCGATGGCAAGACCTCGGCGCAGGAAGGTCGGCGAATCCGTAGGGCCAGCCAACAGACCACCAGGCCGACGTCGGGCAGCCCTGCCCCCGGCCCCGGGACCGCGCAGTTGCGTTCGTAACCGGGGCTGCGTCGCGGCATCCGACTGTCTGATCATGGTAAGTCCTCGTCCCCGGCCAGCTCTAGGCGTTGTGTGACCGTTACCGATTCGTACATTACTGGAGAGTATTAACGCTCACCGAACCTATAGGCTAATAAAATCCCGCAGGTTTTGGAGATATCAAAGGAGATAGTCGTGCGCGAATACAGCGTCCCCATTCTGGTGGACACACCCCGTGACAGCAATATCACGGAGTTGGTTGTCAAGCAGGCTGCGAAAGCCTCCGACCCCGCGCTGTTCTCGAAGAAGGACAGTGCCGGGGAGTGGCAGAACATTCGGGCAACTGAATTCCTCGCTGACGTCCAACTCCTCGCCAAGGGCCTGATGGCCAGCGGTGTTCAGGCCGGCGACCGCGTCGCCATCATGGCACGCACCCGCTATGAGTGGTCTCTGGTGGACTTTGCCATCTGGTTTGCCGGTGCCATCTCGGTTCCTGTCTACGAGACCTCGTCGCCATCGCAGGTGGGCTGGATCCTTGAGGATTCGGGCGCCGTTGCCGCATTCGTTGAGTCATCCCGCCACGAGAACGTGGTCCGTCAGGCCACCGCAGCATCGAACATCCCGGGTGTCCAACATGTCTGGCAGCTCGACAACAATGGCCTCGACCCGCTGCGTAGCGCGGGCAGCGACATCGACAACCAGGCGCTGGAGGCCCGTCGCACGACGGCCGGGCTCGACGACGTCGCCACCATCATTTACACCTCGGGGACCACCGGCAAGCCCAAGGGTTGCGAACTCACCCACGGGAACTTCGTGGACCTGTCAGTCAACGCCGCTGCAGCGCTGCCGGAGGTAGCCCATGAGGGCGCGCAGACCATCATGTTCCTCCCCCTGGCCCATGTGTTTGCCCGGTTCATCTCGGTGCTGTGCGTGGCCTCCGGTGCGACAGTGGCCCACACCCCCGACGTCAAGAACCTGCTCCCCGATCTGCAGAGCTACCAGCCATCTTTCATCCTCGCGGTTCCCCGGGTCTTCGAGAAGGTCTACAACAACTCAATGCTCAAAGCCGAGGACGGCGGCAAAGGCAAGATCTTCCACGCCGGCGCCAAGGTGGCCATCGAATGGTCCAAGGCCGACCAGGCAGGCAAGGTGCCGCTGATGCTCAAGGTGAAGCACGCCGTGTTCGACAGGATCCTGTTCAGCAAAATTCGCGACGCCATGGGCGGACGCGTGGAACATGCAGTCTCCGGAGGCGCGCCGCTGGGCGACCGGTTGGGGCACTTCTTCCACGGCATCGGCCTGATGGTCCTCGAAGGGTACGGGCTCACCGAGACCACCGCGCCGATCACCGTCAGCACCCCGAAGCGGATCAAGATCGGCACCGTAGGCGCTCCCCTTCCCGGCAACGCTGTCAAGATCGCCGACGACGGCGAAATCCTCGCGAAGGGCGTATGCGTCATGCGCGGCTATTACAAGCGCGACGACCTCACCGAAGAGGCCTTTGTCGATGGCTGGTTCCGCACTGGCGACATCGGCGAGCTGGACACCGATGGTTTCCTCAAAATCACCGGCCGGAAGAAGGAAATAATCGTCACCGCGGGCGGCAAGAACGTCATCCCCGCGCAGCTGGAAGACACGATCCGCTCCAATGCCCTGGTGTCCCAGTGTGTTGTGGTCGGCGACCACCGAGCGTTCATCTCCGCCCTGATCACCCTTGATGAAGAAGCACTCCCGGGCTGGCTCGAACGTCACCAGTTGCCCAAGGACACGACCATGGCGCAAGCGGTCGAGCACCCGCTCGTCACCGCCGAGGTGCAACAGCTGGTCGATCAAGCCAACGCCAACGTCTCCCAGGCTGAGTCGATCAAGGCGTTCCGCATCGTCGCGACCGACTTCACCGAGACCAGCGGGCACCTGACGCCGTCGCTGAAGATCAAGCGCGCCCAGGTCTTGAAGGACTACTCGACAGTGGTCGAAGGGATCTATTCGGCCCCTCGCGCCTAGCCAGAACCCGCGGTGCGGGGCTGATTACCCGGTCTTCAGGGATAGGAGTGCGTTCTCGACTACTTCCGTCAGGGCCGGGTGGATCCAGTACTGGCCGCTGGCCATGGTCTGGGCGTCGAGCCCAAAAGACATCGCCTGAATCACCGGCTGGATGATCATTGACGCCTCGTGGCCCATGATGTGCGCGCCGAGAATCATCCCGGTGCGCTGATTTGCAATCAGCTTCACAAACCCTGTGGTGTCCTCCATCGCCCAGCCATATGCCGTCGACCCGTACCGTTGGACCGCCACCGTGACCTCGAAGCCTTCAGCTTCGGCCTTCGCCAACGCCTCTGCTTCGGTCAGTCCGACAACAGCAACCTGCGGGTGGGTGAACACCGCGGCGGGAACAAACCGGTGGTCGCTGGTGCGCAGATCCTCCGGGTGGCTCAGGTTATGCGACACGATCCGCGCCTCATGGTTGGCAACGTGTTTGAGCTGGAATTTGCTGCTGACGTCGCCGAGCGCCCACAATCCATCAACCGGCGCGCCGTTCCGGAGCACCCGCTGCTGCCCGTCGACGACCAGACGTCCGTCCGCTTCAAGATCGAACCCGACGGCGGCGACATCCAGCCGATCGGTGTTGGGCACCCTACCCGCAGCCACCAGGACGACGTCGACGTCGAGCTCCCGTGCGCTGTCCCCTGCGAGAACTGCGTGGACCGAGCTGTCGTCGTTGGCGGTCAGCGAGGCCACCGTATGGTCGAGAACGACCTCCCACTGGCGTACCGCCTGAGCGGTGAATGCCGCGGAGACGGTGTCATCGAGCGTTCGCAGTAGCTGGCCGGACCGGTTGACCACAGTGACAGCCGATCCGAACGCACCAAAGATATGGGCAAACTCAGCGGCGATGTAGCCGCCGCCAATGATCAGGATCCGGCCCGGCAGCTCGTCCAGCCGCATGATGGTGTCTGAGGTGTGAACCTGAGGAAGGGTGATGCCGGGAATATCGGGAAGTACCGCGCGGGACCCGGCGGCGATGACTACCTGGTCCGCCTGAATCTCCTCGCCGGATCCGGTCACCAACGATCTGTCGCCGGTAAACCGGACGTAATCCTGATAGAGGGTGACATTCTCCAGCTCGTCGGCCCGGTACCGTCTGCCGTCCCGCGAGATCGCATCGATGCGGGAGAAGATCCGGTCCCGGATGGCGCGCCAGCTGACGCCGCGAAGCTCAAGGTCCACGCCCAGCGCAGCCGCTTCGCGGGCGCCGGTGGCAAGCTCCGCCGGGAAGACGAACATCTTGGTCGGGATGCAGCCGACGTTGAGGCAGGTTCCGCCGAAGACGCCGCCGTCGATCAGAGCCACTTTCCGGCCGTCCCACTCGGGGGTGATCAGGCTGTTCCCCGATCCGGAACCGATGATCGCCAGGTCGTAGTGGGTCACAGCAGTTCGTCTACCACGAGGGCGGCCAACTCGATGACTGCGTCGCGGGTGGCGGGCTTGAGCTGGGCCAGATCGATGCGGGAGCCTTCAGCCAGATGACGGTCGTAGGGAATCCGCACGACGGTGCTGACCCGCGACTGGAAATGCTCCTCGATCTCGGCGACATTCACCTGCGTGCCGTTGCCTGACGACAAGTTGATCACCACGATGGCGTTAGCCACCAGATCGTGCCGACCGTGCGCTTCCAGCCAGGACAGCGTCTCGGAGGCGAGCCGCGCCTCGTCGACGCTACCGCCGGAGACCAGCACGACGGCGTCGGCCTTCTCCAACGTCCCCTTCATCACCGAGTGCACCATGCCGGTGCCCGAATCGGTGAGGACAATCGAGTAATAGCGGCTCAGGATGTCGGTGACCGCGCGGTAATCGGCCTCGTCGAACGCCTGGGCGACGGCGGGATCCGTCTCGGACGCCAACACGTGCAGCCGTGAGCCTTCGCGGGCCACGTAGCTGGAGAGCTGGGCAAAAGAGTCAACCATGAACCGGTTCTGGACCAGCTGGCGGGCGGTGAAGTCCGCTTTGCCGGGTGAGCGATCGGAGAGTGTTCCCCGGTCCGGGTTGGCGTCCATGGCGATAATGCGGTCTTCGCGCATCTCGGCCAGGGTCATGCCCAGCAGCGTGGTGACGGTGGTTTTTCCCACCCCGCCCTTTCGGGACAGTACCGGTACGAACCGGGTGCGCTCCCCCAACCGCACACCAATGCGGTGCTCCAGGGCGCGGCGGATGCGAACGGCGTCCGAGTCGCCGAGGCTGACGTAGCCGAAAGTGAGCATGTGGAGCAGCCTGCGCCATCCGTCGACGGGTGGCCGCTTCGTCACTTCGAGGAGCCGGTCCGCGGTCAGGGAAGAAGCCGTTTCCGGGCCGGCTTCCTTCTGCCGGCGGGCGCTGCGCGCTTCAGCGGTCTCTGCGACTGGCCGGTCCGCCGGTGGTGCGGCGGTGGCGGTGGCGGTGGCGGTGGAGCCAGCCGTGGGCAACCAGCCGGCAAGGTCGGCTACCGCTTCCGGAGCAACCGTGGGGGCAGCCGGAAGAGCCGTAGCAGGAAGAGTGGCCGCTGGCCTTGAAGTGGCTGCTGGTCCTGAGAGATCCGCTGGCCCTGAGGATGCCACCGTTGAAGTCTCACCGGTCCTGAGGGGCAACGCGGCCGCATAATCGACCGGAAATCCGGCCAGCGCTCCATGATCATGCTCTGGCTCCCCGGCGCTGGGAGCATCGGGGGCCGTGCCGATTGGGGCGGAAAACTCCGGCTCGTCATCGGGCGCGACGCTGGTGGTGGTGGCGTCGTCGGGCGCATCAGCTTGGTGCGCCTCGGGATGCGAATCGACCGAAGTGACATTGTTTGAAGTGTCATCGACTGGTCTGTCATTGTCTGGTCCAGCGGACGGGCTGGTACCGGACGGATCTTGCGGGGTCATAGTTCCTCACAGGGTCAGCGGGCGCGCCGAAGGCGCCGAGGTCTCCAGCCAAACACTAGCGCACCGAATCCCGCGGCAGGGCACTGGCTACGCGGTCTTGATCACCAGGAGGAGGTCCCCGCCCTGCACCTGGGACACGACGTCGACGGCGATCCGCTGGACGGTACCGCCCACCGGCGACGTGATTCCCGCTTCCATCTTCATGGCCTCGATGGTGGCGATGGTGGCACCCTGTTCGACCGTGTCGCCTTCGGCCACGGTGATGGTGACCGCACCCGCGAAAGGCGCAGCGATCTGGCCCGGCGTCGCCTTATCGGCCTTCTCGGCGGCTTTGACATCGCTGTGGATGCTGCGGTCGCGGACGGCGACGGGACGCATCTGCCCATTGAGCGTGCACATCACTGTGCGCATGCCCTTCTCATCCGGCTCGGACACCGCGCTGAGCGTGGCAATCAGCCGGACACCCCTTTCCAGCGGGATGACATGTTCGCGGCCCTGTTGCAGGCCATACAGGTAGTCCCGGGTGTCCAGCACTGACACGTCCCCGTAGGTTTCGCGGGTGGCGAGGAAGTCCTTGGTCGGTCCGGCGAAGAGCAGTCGGTTCAGGGTGGCACGGCGCAACGCTGAGTCCCCGGTCAGGGCCTTCTGATCCTCGGCACTGAGCTCAGTGTCGCGGACCTTGACGTCGCGGCCCTGCAGCGCCTTGGTACGGAAGGGTTCGGGCCAGCCGCCGGGAGGGTCGCCGAGTTCGCCGCTGAGGAAGCCGATCACCGAGTCGGGGATGTCGTAGTTCTGTGGGTTCTGCTCAAAATCAACGGGATCCACGTTGGTGCCGACGAGCTGCAGGGCAAGGTCGCCCACCACCTTCGACGACGGCGTGACTTTCACCAGTCGCCCCAGCATCCGGTCAGCTTCCGTGTACATGTCCTCGATGGCTTCGAACCGTTCGCCGAGGCCGAGGGCGATGGCCTGCTGGCGCAGGTTGGAAAGCTGACCGCCCGGAATTTCGTGACGATACACGCGCCCAGTGGGCCCGGGCAGCCCGGATTCGAAGGGAGCATAGACCCGACGGACCGCTTCCCAGTAGGGTTCCAGTGAACAGACGGCCGCGAGGCTGATGCCGGTATCGCGCTCAGTGTTGGCCAGGGCTGCGACCAGGGCCGACGCCGAGGGCTGGCTGGTGGTACCGGCCAGGGATGCGCTGGCGACGTCGACGGCATCCACCCCCGCGTCCACGGCCGCGAGGAGCGTGGCCAGCTGGCCGCCAGCGGTGTCGTGGGTATGTAGGTGGACCGGAAGGTGGAAGCGTTCCCGCAGGGCAGAGACGAGCTGGGTTGCTGCTGCTGGCCGCAGCAACCCTGCCATGTCCTTGATCGCCAGGATGTGGGCGCCGGCGTCGACCATCCGCTGCGCCAGCTCCAGGTAGTACTCCAGCGTGTACAGCTTCTCTTCGGGGTCCAGCATGTTGGAGGTGTAGCAGAGGGCCACCTCGGCCACAGCGGTGCCGGTGGCCCGGACCGCGCGGATGGCCGGCTCCATCTGGGAGACGTCGTTGAGGGCGTCGAAAATCCTGAAAATGTCGATCCCGGTGCCCGCGGCCTCCTTGACGAACGCTTCGGTGACCTCTTCCGGGTACGGGGTATAACCCACTGTGTTGCGGCCGCGCAGGAGCATCTGCAGGCAGATGTTCGGCAGTTCCTTGCGGAGCGCGGCGAGCCGCTCCCACGGTTCTTCGCCGAGGAACCGGAGGGCGACATCGTAGGTGGCCCCGCCCCAGGCTTCCACCGACAGCAGCTGGGGGGTGGCACGGGAGACAGCGTTGCCGGCTGCCACCAGGTCGCGGGTGCGGACCCGGGTGGCGAGCAGCGACTGGTGGGCGTCGCGGAAGGTGGTGTCGGTAACGGCGACGGCGGTCTGGGCGCGGAGTTCGGCAGCGAACTTCTCCGGGCCGAGTTCCTGGAGCCGCTGCCGTGACCCGGGGCCCGGGGCTGGCTCGCCCTCGACGGCTTCGGGCAGTTTCTCGGCCGGATCGATCTCGACACGTCGTTCACCATGGGGCTTGTTGACTGTTACGTCGGCGAGCCAAGTGAGCAGCTTGGTGCCGCGGTCGGCAGAGACCCTGGCCGTGAGAAGTTCGGGCCGTTCGTCGATGAAGTTGGTCGCCACGTCGCCGGCGATGAAGTCCGGGTCGTCCAGGACGGCCTGCAGGAAGGAGATGTTGGTGGAGACCCCGCGGACCCGGAACTCGGCCAGGGCGCGCCGGGCGCGGGTCACCGCCGATTTATGGTCGCGGCCGCGGCAGGTCAGCTTCACAAGCATGGAGTCGAAGTGCGGGCTGATTTCGGCACCCGCGTAAACGGTTCCGCCATCGAGCCGCACCCCGGCGCCGCCGGCGGACCGGTAGGCGGTGATCTGTCCAACGTCGGGCCGGAAGCCGTTGGCGGGATCCTCGGTGGTGATGCGGCTCTGCAGGGCGGCACCCCGAACCTGGACGCTGTCCTGGCTCAGGCCGAGATCGGCAAGAGTCTCCCCCGCGGCGATACGCAGCTGGGCCTGGACCAGGTCGACGTCGGTAATCTCCTCGGTGACCGTGTGCTCCACCTGGATCCGGGGGTTCATCTCGATGAAGACGTGCTGGCCCGCCCGCTCGCCCACTGTGTCGACGAGGAACTCGACAGTGCCGGCGTTGACGTAGCCCAGCGCGGTGGCGAAAGCGACAGCGTCTCGGTGCAGCGCCTGACGGATGTTCTCGTCGAGGTTCGGGGCAGGCGCTATTTCGATGACCTTCTGATGGCGACGCTGGATGGAGCAGTCACGCTCAAACAGGTGCATGACGTTGCCCTGCGCGTCGGCGAGGATTTGAACCTCGATGTGGCGGGGGCGGAGCACAGCTTGTTCAAGGAACATGGTCGGATCGCCGAACGCGGAGTCAGCTTCCCTCATGGCTGCTTCGAGCGCCTCCGGGAGCGCTTCCCGCTTGTCGACGCGCCGCATTCCGCGCCCGCCGCCGCCCGCGACCGCCTTGGCGAAGATGGGGAAGCCGATCTCGTCAGCGGCGGCGATCAGCTCGTCGACGTCGGAGCTGGGTTGCGAGGACTTCAGTACCGGGATGCCAGCCTTGCGGGCGGCTTCCAGCGCGTGGACCTTGTTGCCAGCGAGTTCGAGCACGTCGGCGGGCGGCCCCACGAAGGTGATGCCAGCCTCTTCGGCGGCGCGGGCGAGGCCAGGGTTTTCTGAGAGGAAGCCGTAGCCCGGGTAGATGGCGTCGCACCCTGACTCCTTGGCGACCCGGACGATCTCCTGGACGTCGAGGTAGGCGCGGACCGGGTGGCCCTCTTCACCAATCAGGTAAGCCTCGTCGGCTTTCTGCCGGTGGATCGAGTTGCGGTCCTCATAGGGGAACACCGCTACCGTCTTGGCCCCAACCTCGAACCCAGCCCGGAAGGCGCGGATGGCAATCTCGCCGCGGTTTGCTACCAGAATTTTCGAAAACATCGCTCTCCTGCGTCCGTGCATCTCACCACCGGGTAGGGGCGTCCGTGTCCTGCGTCACGGCAATCTTCACCCTACCGCGCTGTGACGCCGCTCCCTTAATGCTTCTCAGCATACGAATTCGGGCGACCCTGCAGCGGACCTTGCTACGGCTGGCGCTCACCTATGATGGAGGTAGGTCCGCCGCCGTAGCGGCACCGACCAGATCCAGACGCGAGCAGGCCGCCAGCAGACGGCTGCGGCCCGGGATCCCCCTAGCGCGACCCCCGGCAGCCGCGTACACGAGATGTTAGGTATTGGTTTAAGAAGTGCAAGTAGTGAGCATCAGCAGCCTCAAAGGCGGTGTCGGCAAGACGTCTGTGACTCTCGGGCTGGCATCGGCAGCACTCGCCGCAGGAATTCCAACCCTGGTGGTCGATCTGGACCCGCATGCTGATGCCACCACGGGTCTGGGCGTGAGGTCGGCCGATCAGCTTGATATTGGTCGGCTGCTCAAGATCGCGCGCCGCGGCGATCTCGCAGCCAACGTGATGCCCAGCGGTTGGGTGGCATCAGCACTGGCGCGGAACCCGCCGTCGTCGGGGAGGAAGCCCATCCTCGACGTCGCCGTGGGCTCCGCCTATTCAGGCATCTACGACCGGCCGGATCTGGGAAGGCGCGACCTGCGCCGGCTTGCTACCCTGTTGTCCCGTCTCGAGGGCTACGGGCTGGTCCTGATTGACTGCCCGCCGTCGCTCAATGGGCTGACGAGGATGGCGTGGACGGCGAGTAACCGGGTGCTCCTCGTCGCGGAGCCGGGCCTGTTCTCAGTGGCAGGCACCGAGCGGACCATGCGCGCCATCGAACTGTTCAAGCGGGAGTTCGCGCCAAATCTGTCGACTGCCGGGATTGTTGCCAACCGGGTGCGCCCGGGCTCTAACGAGCACGCGTTCCGGCTGGCCGAAATGCGCCAGATGTTTGGGGACCTGTTGCTCAGTACCACCATCGCTGAGCAGGCCAATTGGCAGCAGATTCAGGGTGCTGCCCACTCGGTACATCATTGGCCCGGCGAATCGGCACACATTGCGGCCGGGTATTTCGACGAACTGCTGAAGAACCTCTTGGATTCCGGCCGGATGAGAAGCCGAGTCGCCCGACGCGCCTGATATCAGCCACTACACGGTTTGCGGTCGACCTGTGCGGTATGGCCCGCTGGGTGCGGGAAGGGCGTGGTGTTAGCTGATCTTGCGGGTGGCCCGGCGTTTGCTGAGCTCGTCGTCGGGGAAGTTCTGATCAACTGCATGCTCGCTGGGCAGGGCAGCAAGGCTACCTTCAACCTCGCGCCAGACCTTGCCAACAGCGATACCGAAGACACCCTGGCCGCCCTGGACCAGGTCGATGACTTCCTCGGCCGAGGTGCATTCGTAGACGCTGGCGCCGTCGCTCATGAGCGTGATTTGTGCGAGATCGTCGACGCCCCGTTCCCGGAGATGCTCGATGGCGGTGCGGATCTGCTGGAGGGAAACGCCTGTGTCGAGCAACCGTTTCACAACCTTCAAGACCAGGATGTCCCGAAAACCGTAGAGGCGTTGGGTTCCCGAGCCTGAGGCTCCACGGACGGCTGGTTCCACCAGACCGGTGCGGGCCCAGTAGTCGAGTTGGCGGTAGGTGATTCCGGCGGCCTTGCAGGCCGTTGGGCCACGATAGCCGGCATCCTCATCGAGAACGGGGAGGTCTTCGGTGAACAGGAGACCCTGTGCACTGGCCGGGATCCCGGATCCGGACGCAACCGCATTGGAACCCGGACCGGCTTCGCCTTTGGGACTCACGTGCTGCCTCCTCGTTCTGATGGCCGTGGAAAAACCTGAACGGTAAGCATTGGTCACACACCAGGACTATCAGGGTTTGCTCCCAAGTCTGCCTTGAGTTCGTGGGTAGTGCAATGGAACCGTATGCTTCGACGTTAGATTGCCGGGCACCCCAGGTCAAAGAGGTGGGGCTTTAAGAGTTTGGCGTGTCGGCCTTCTCAGCGCTCGAAATCTTCGGGTTCGACGTCCGCGAGGAACTCCCGGAACTGACGAAGTTCCCGTTCGGCGTTCACCGGTGGCTGCGCGGGGGTATCGTCGTCGTCGTCGACCGCCTCGGTAATCTCCACCCCCGCCTCATCCATTACCGACACCGCGCAGTAGATGGGGCACGGTACGCGGAGGGCGACGGCGATCGCGTCGGATGCGCGCGAGCTCACTGACGTACCATCGTCGAACACCAGTTCGGCATGGAAGACCGTGTCCTCCACGGAGATCAGCCGGACCTGACTCACCGCCCGGCCCAGGGCGTTGACCACGCTGACCAGGAGGTCATGGGTCATCGGTCGGGGCGGAATGATTCCTTGTTGCACGAAGGCGATGGCGCTGGCTTCGGGGGCACCGATCCAGATGGGGATGTGGCGTTCGCCTTTAGTTTCCTTGAGGAGCACCAGCGGCTGGTTTGAGGGCAGCTCGATCCGAACTCCGACAACTTCTACTTCAAGCATTGCGGGTCGCCTCAGCTATCCATGCGGGAAATGTGGCCCTGCACCAGTGCCGTGTGCAGGTTCAGGCACAACTCGCTGATTTCGCGGGCCATTTCAGCGGCGCGGGCCTTGGAAGCGACGTCCCGCCGGGAGGCGACCGGGGCGACTACCCGTTCGACGAGGCCCAGCTCGCGGTCGGCTGCGGCGCGGAAGGGGCGCAGATGACGGGGTTCAATCCCGTGGCCCTCGAGCAAGACGCACGCTCGGGTGATCCTCAGCGCGTGTTCGTCGAAGCGACCATCAACCGGGGCGATCAATCCGAACCCCACCAGGTCCAGCACTAGAGCATGTCTGGCGCCGGCCTCGGCGGTCAGTGTTTCAAGCGTCAGGGAACGGGTGTACGAGTGCAGGTCACGTGACATCTGGTCGGAGACCATCCGCGGAGACAGCGTCATGCCGCCCGGCAGCGACTCGGGTTTCTCACCGCGGTCAATGGCGTCGACGTAATCCTTGATGACCTTCAGCGGTAGGTACTGGTCCCGTTGTAACGCGAGGACAAAGCGTAGGCGCTCCACATCGTGCGGTGCGTACTTCCGGTAGCCGGCGCGGGTTCGCTGAGGAGAAATCAGTCCTTTTTCCTCAAGGAACCGGATTTTGGACGCAGTGATCTGCGGGAAGTCCCCGGACAGCTCGGTGAGGACCTCGCCAATGTTGAGCACA
The DNA here is from genome assembly GCF_054510815.1 of Arthrobacter glycogeni. Lineage (NCBI taxonomy): Bacteria > Bacillati > Actinomycetota > Actinomycetes > Micrococcales > Micrococcaceae > Arthrobacter > Arthrobacter glycogeni. Next base: position 86,065 of record NZ_JBTNDV010000015.1, on the reverse strand, counting down.
TTCCCGTGGACTCGCTCGGGAGCGATTCCTACGGTGCGCCGCGCTGACTGGGGTGGGGGCATGCAGCGGGACCTATTCCTGTCCGCGAGGCTGAACTGGCGACTGCTGCTGTCCTGAGGTTTGTGCGGTGTAGAAGGTCAATCGGAACTTGCCGATCTGGATCTCGTTGCCATTGCGCAGCACAACACTGTCCACCCGGTCATGGTTGACGTAGGTGCCGTTCAGGCTTCGGGTATCCATTACCGTAAATCCGGCATCGGTGCGCTCAAACTGAGCATGCTTGCGGGACACCGTGACGTCGTCGAGGAAGATGTCGGCGTTCGGGTGGCGTCCGGCGCTTGTCACGTCCTGATCGAGGAGGAACCGTGCGCCAGCATTGGGTCCGCTGTGCGCGACGAGCAAGGCGGAGGCGCTGGGCAGCGCGGTGACCGCCGCCTGCTCTTCGGGGGACAGCTTCGGATCCACAGCGGAGGGCGCCAGTGCCGGGATGCCAATAGTTGTGGTTTCGGGCGACGGCGCCTTACTTTCTGTGCCGCCATACGTGGCCGCATTCTCGTTGCCAACCATGGTGTTCCTCCCCAAAATATGTGGCCAACCAGTCGAGAGACCGGTTGACCACCGTGTCCCTACAACGGTGATCTTGCCAGCTGCGCCGGACGAATCCGGTAGCTCTAGCCTACCTGCTGTGAGTAGTCCGATGAACTCAGCAGGTCATCCACCACTGCGGTATCCGCAACCTTGATCTCGAGGAGCCAGCCTTCACCGTAAGGATCAGAGTTAATCAGTCCCGGGTTGTCTTCCAGAGCCTCGTTGCGGGCTACCACCTCGCCCGTGACTGGTGCGTAGATATCGCTGACGCTCTTGGTGGATTCCACTTCTCCGACGACGTCGGCGGCGGTGAGCCGCGAGCCGGCCTCAGGCATCTGGACGTAGACCACGTCGCCGAGCGCGTCTTGCGCGAAGTCGGTGATACCGACGCGGACCACGCCGTCGCTGGTCGGCGGGGTCACCCATTCGTGCTCGACCGTGTAGTGAAGATTCTCGGGAACGTTGCTCATGGGCAGCCTTTCGTCGTACTCCGGTCTGACTGGGCGCGACGTCCTGCGGAGGCCACTGATCGAGTATAGGCATAGTGATCGAACGATGGGCAGGGGTGGACTGCCCAGGGACTACCCACAGGCCGCTGAGTGAGGAAAGATCGGATCATGACTGATCTCCCGTTCCCAGTTCAGCCCATGCTGGCCAAAGCCGTCAGCGATGTGCCAGAACCCGACAGTGTGGCCGGCGGCCTGCTGTATGAACCGAAGTGGGACGGTTTTCGCGCCATCATCCACCGCGATGGCGACACCGTCGACATCGGCAGCCGCGGCTCGAAGATGCTGACCCGGTATTTCCCGGAACTGGTCGAGGCGTTGAAAACGTCCCTTCCGGAGAGGTGCGTGGTCGACGGCGAAATTGTGGTCCGCACCGGCTCCCCCGGCAATGAACGGTTGGACTGGGAGGCACTGTCGCAGCGGATCCACCCCGCCGACAGCCGGGTGCGGCTGCTCGCCGAGCAGACTCCGGCCTCGTTCGTCGCTTTCGATCTGCTGGCGGCCGGCTCCGAGAACCTGGTTAATTCCCCCTTCGCTGAACGTCGGGCGGCACTCGAACGCATTGGCGGCACGTTTACCGCGCCGATCCACCTCTCCCAAACCACCCAGGATGTGGAGCTGGCCCGTCGCTGGCTGGTCGAATTTGAGGGTGCTGGACTGGACGGCGTCGTCGCCAAGCCGCTGGGTGCCGGCTACGAGCCGGGCAAGCGCCGGATGCTCAAGATCAAGCACCACCGCAGCGCCGACGTCGTCGTCCTCGGCTACCGTGTCCACACCAGCGGTGCGGGCGTCGGGTCCCTGCTGCTGGGACTGTACGACGACGGCGAGCTGCGCAATGTGGGCGGCGCCTCGGCCTTCTCCAATAAACGGCGGCTGGAGTTGGTCGATGAGTTGGCGTCCGACGTCGTGCGCGACGCGGACGGGGAAGCAGTTCGTGGGGAGACGGATCGCAGCCGGTTCACTTCCCGTAAGGACGTGTCCTTTGTGCGGTTGCACCCGCGGCGGGTCATGGAGGTGAGGTACGACCAGATGGAAGGGTCGCGCTTTCGTCACACCGCCCAGTTCTCCCGGTGGCGGCTGGACCGCGACCCCGAGTCCTGCACCTTCGATCAGCTGGAGGTCCCGGCGGCGTACGACCTCAGCGAGGTGCTCGCCTAGCCTCTCCTTCCCTTTTGTCGCACATGTAGGACCTGGACCCGGCCTTTGCGCAGTTGTGGCGGGTTGTCCGCGTCCGGCGCGCCGTCGTCGGGAGCCTTTGTGCAGCAGTGGCGGGTTGATCACGCCTCTACTCACCACAGCTGCGCAGGTGTTTCAGTACACCCGCCACAACTGCGCAGATACGGGGCCGGAGGTGCTGAATGCGTGGGTTCCGGCACTCATGGCCCGCGGCGGAGGAGTTACTTAGCCTTCTTTGCCCGGCTGGGCTGGACGCGGGACGGCTCCCCCGGCATCTTCGGATAGTCCGGAGGGAAGGGCAGCTCGCCGAGTCCGGAGTCGAGGTCGCGCTGCCACCAGCCGAGTAGCTGATCGATGGAGCCTGGCTTGTCGTGGAAGCGGGCCCACGGATCGCCGGTGGTTTTCAGACGCTCGGGCACGGTCAGCACGGTGAAGAGTTTGGGATCGGCGCTCTCCAGTTCGTCCCACTCGATGGGGCAGGACACGGGGGCGTGGGCAAGAGCCCTGGGGCTGTAGGCGCCAGCAATGGTGCGGTCCCGGTTGGCCTGGTTGAAGTCGACGAACACCTTCTCACCCCGTTCCTCCTTCCACCATGCGGTAGTGACTGCGTCGGGCATGCGGCGTTCCAGCTCGCGGGCGGCTGCGATGACCGCGTGGCGGACATCGAGGAACTCCCGGACCGGCTCAATGGGTGCGAAAACGTGGAGCCCACGGTTACCCGAGGTTTTGATGAAGGCGGTAAGTCCGGCCTCCTCCAGCACCTTGCGCAGTTCGATGGCGGCGGGAATGGCGTCGTCGAAATCTGTTCCTGGCTGGGGGTCAAGGTCGATCCGCAGCTGGTCGGGGTTGTCCGAGTTGTCGGCCCGGGACGGCCAGGGGTGGAAGACGATGGTGTTCATCTGAGCAGCCCAGACGGCGGCGGCGGGTTCATCGATGACTAGTTGAGGGTGTGATCGTGCGCTCGGGTAGATGACGGGCACCGACCGGATGTACTCGGGTGCACCCTTGGGCGGGTTCTTGGAGAAGAACTGTTCGCCGCCGATCCCGTCCTTGAACCGCTGCAGGGCGAGGGGCCGGTCGCCGTTGGCGGCAACGAAGGCCTCCCCTACCTCGACAAGGTATTTGGCCAGGTCGAGCTTGGTAATCCCCAGATCGGGCCATAGCTCCCGGCCGGGACTGGAGATCCGCACGTTGCGGGTGCCATGGGGTCCGTCAACGGACAGGACAGTTGCCTCAGATACCATGCCTCCAACATACTCCCGCTCCTGGAGGGGCTCCACCGAGCGAGGACTGGCTCCGCGCGCGGAGCTCGCCGGGTTGGACGAGGCGATCCTCCGGCTGGAGCGTGCTGACCCGTCTCAGTCGGTGAGAGCCAACTTCTGGCCGTCCGATGTCCGTTCTCCCTTTGCGCTCACCGCCGGTTCGATGGCGGGAGGGTTTCTGCAATGCGCTCGATCCCGTCCAGGACGACACGCAAACCGATATCGAACGACGCCGTGAACGGGTATACCTCGGCCTCGGCGTACGCCGCAGCCAGTTCTGCAACCCGCGGGAATCGAGCGAGGTCCATGCCTGCCACCACGTCTGCCGAGCTGTCTGGCACACCGGCGACCTCGAGCATCGCCTCCTGGAGCGAGAATCCGTAGACGAAGGCGTCGAGAATCGCGTACGCGTGGGCGGATGCTTCCAGCGAGAAGCCCGACGCTCCAAGTACGGCCAGCACTCCCTCATGGCGGGCCAAGGTCGCGGGCCCTGGGTGCGCGCGTGTTTCCATGACCGGCAATGCCCAACGATGCCGCGCGAGTGCCTCCCTCATCGACACGGACCGTCGTAGCAGCTCCTCTCGCCAGTTGCCCTCGGGATGCGGGAGGTAAACCTCGCCGAACACCACGTCGATCAGCGCGTCCAGCAACTCTTCCTTCGACGTCGTGTAGTGATAGATCGACATCGGGCGGACCCCGAGGCGCGCAGCGAGTTCGCGGATGGTGAACGCGCTGAGGCCCTCCCGATCCACCAACTCCAGCGCAGCGGCAACCACCTTCTCGTGGGTCAGCGTGTTACGCGGCGCTCTTGTGGTTGACATCTTCCCAGCTTATCGTACCATGTACTGTACAACGTACGATACGCATCACGGAAGGGCGTCAGTCATGACATTCAGCGATCCACGGGTTGCAGCAGCCACATTCATCCCGCCCCTGGCATCGATGACGGCGATCATGCAGCATCGTCGCGGTTCTCCGCACATCCCGCGACAGGTATTCGGCATCGCGCAAGACTCATTCGCCGATTACGCGATCGAAAAGGCGAATCATCTGACCCCAGCCCCACCGGAACCCACTGACGTGGTCACCGGAAAGATCGCCATCCACCTCACCGCACAGGACCGTCCATGAACACATCACTCCGCACCTCCGCGCTCGTCGCGGGTATCTCACTTGCACTCATGGTGGTGCTCGCGCCTCTCGGGCTCATGATGGCACTGCCAACCGGCGCAACCGGCGCAGCAGCTCTCGCCGTCCTACTCATCGCGGCACTCGATGTGGTCGCAGCCGTTGCGCTCTACCCCCTCCTGAGGTCGGGGGGAACACTGCTGGCTCAGAGCGCCGTCGCATTGAGGATCGCTTATGGTGCGATTTTTGCCGTCGCCGCCAGCTCCCTATACCACCCCGCCGATGCCGAGCGCTTCCAGACGATATGGGATGCCGGGCTCTTCCTCTTCGGCCTCCACCTTGCACTTGTCGGCCTCGCAATCCTGCGGTCCCCTTCGATCCCATCCTGGATCGGTGTGTTCCTGCTCATCGCCGGCGCCGGCTACCTCATCGACTCGGCCACCATCGCGATCCTGTCCGGCAGCCCCACCTCGATCGGACAATTCACCTTCGTCGGCGAAGTTATTTTCCTGATCTGGCTGATCGGCTGGGGCGGTCGCAGATCGACCGTTCACTCTGCATCGCCCCGACCCTCGGATAGCGCAGTCTGAACGGTTCATTTTCTCGAGAAAATGAACACGGTCAGCAGTCCTGTTGGCTGGAAGAAGCACAACCACGAAATCCCCAACTCAGCATGAGTCAATCCCTCGCAGCGCGGGTTACGTTGCAACCGAGAATTTGACCCATCAACTCGTACTTCTCAGGGTGATAGGAGTCTGGGCAGCGGCTGCCGTGCCGATGGCCGGGCTGGCGTGGGTGATCGCGCCGTTGCTTGCATCCGGTTGCAATTCGCCCGTCGCACTCGCTGGGTCCCTCATCATGCTGTTGACGGTGGGCATGGTCAGACGGCTCGCGCTGATTCTGATTTAGCGTCTATAGGAGCTCTTAGATGGTCAGCCGTTCGAGATGTCCTTGGCTGCGGGCTCCGCGTAACCCTCAGATAGGTTTGACCCGGGGGGCGCAGGTGGTTTTGTTATTCCGATCGACGCCCATTGTGGAACCCCCGGACTCGGAAGGCTTCGGCACGCCGCTCTGGAGGCTCTCATAGCGCCTACCCGCTGTCTGGGGTGCCAGCAGCCGCGAAATTTCGTTACAGGTGAGGCAATCTGGCCTGGTGAGACTTGACTAACGTCCCATTCGGGTCTGGCTACGTCAACCCTTCCTGTGCGCCGTCGAGCCGCGCGAGGGCTTTACGGAGACGCTCATTGGCATCGCCGGCGATCTCCCGGACGGCCGGGGTGTCGCTGAGCTGAACCATAGTTTGAGGATCAATAGCCTCAATGGTCGTCTCACCTGCGCCGCTGCCCCGGCGGACAACGACGTTGCACGGCAGCAGCACGCCGAGCTCCGGCTCGGCTGCGAGGGCACGGCTTGCCAGGGCGGGGTTGCAGGCGCCAAGTATCAGATAGTCGCCGACGGCGTCGGCCGATTCCTTGCCGAGTTTAGCTTCGAAGGTGGCGCGGACATCGATTTCGGTGAGGATTCCGAAGCCCTGTTCAGCAAGTGCGTCCCGGGTGCGCTGGACCGCTTCAGTCCAGGAGAGAGGAACAGTGACCGTGTGCGTGTAGCTCATGACGACTCCTTGTGCTGATTGGCTGATTTAGGGCGGTTCAGGCCAAGGACAAGAAAAGCTTTTCCAGGTCCTTCATGTCCATGCTTGCATCTTTACGGACGATGCACTGCTCCAAACCGCTGGCGATAATAGCGAACCCGGCACGGTCCAGTGCCTTCGAAACAGCGGCAAGCTGGGTGACGATGTCCTTGCAATCCCGCCCTTCCTCCAACATCCGGGTCACAGCGGCGAGCTGGCCCTGGGCGCGTTTGAGCCGGTTGACCACGGGGGTTAACTCTGTTGAATCTAGTTGCATGTCGTCTCCGATAACAGGAATTGGTACTTCGATTATATACCCCAAGGGGTGTGTTGACTACCCCCCGGGGTATACGTATGCTCGGTGAGTGGCCAGTTTCATCACAACCGTCTCGAAAGGACATCCATGACTCCCCCATCCACCGCACCCACCGTCACTCCCCTTGCGCCCGAGATCTTGAGTTCCTGGATCGAAGAGCACCAGGAACTCGTGGTCATTGATGTCCGCTCCGCGGCTGAGTTCGAATCCATGCATATCCGTGGCTCGTACAACGTGCCCCTGCCGTTGCTATCTGAGCACACGGACGAGCTTGCTGCTCGGCTAGGTAGCCGCGTGGTCCTGGTGTGCCACTCCGGAGCCCGCGCTGAGCAGGCCCGACAACGCCTCGGTGGTTCCGGCATCACCACTGCTTATGTATTGGCCGGAGGCGTCCCGGGATTCGCAGCGGCGAAGGGAAATGTGGTCCGAGGCAAGGCCCGCTGGGATCTGGAGCGGCAGGTGCGCCTGAGCGCTGGTTCCCTCGTCATCCTCGGCTTGGCCGGGGGCAGGTTTGTCTCCCCGAAGATCCGGTTGCTTGCCGGTATGATCGGCACCGGCCTGACTTTCTCCGCCGCGACAAATACCTGCGCTATGGGCCGGGCAATCTCGGCCATGCCCTGGAACAAGGCAGCAGAAGAGCCCACCCGTGAAAGCGCCATCCTCCAGTTCCCAGTCGGGTCCGGCGCGACGGTTGAGACCAAAGCGTCGTGACCGAGACCCTTGTCCTGGTCCTTGCCCTATCCGTGATGATTGGGCTCTCCCTTGGCGTCCTCGGTGGCGGAGGGTCCATCCTGACCGTGCCAATTCTGGTCTATGTGGCCGGTTTCGAGCCCAAGGAGGCGATTGCAGCGTCCCTGTTTGTCGTCGGCGTCACCTCTGCGGTGAGCGTTATCAGCCATGCACGCGGCGGACGTATCGTGTGGCGGACCGGATTGATCTTCGGCGCGGCTGGTATGGCCGGGGCCTTCATCGGCGGACTCCTCGGCGGCCAGATTCCGGGCCAGATTCTGTTGATTGCTTTCGCAGTGATGATGGTGGCGACCTCCGTGGCCATGCTCCGGGGTAGAAAAAAGGGCCGCGGGAACGACCCCGCCGAACCGGTGAAGCACGAGCTTCCCCTGGGTCGGGTGGTGCTTGACGGCGCCATCGTCGGCCTCGTCACCGGCCTGGTCGGCGCTGGCGGTGGATTCCTCGTCGTGCCCGCGCTGGCGCTGCTGGGCGGGCTGCCGATGTCTGTCGCTGTCGGAACCTCGCTGGTAGTTATAGCCATGAAGTCCTTTGCTGGACTCGCCGGTTACCTCACCACGGTACATCTGGACTGGGGTCTGACTCTGGCCGTGACGGCGGCTGCGATCGTGGGAGCTCTCATCGGATCCCGGCTCGCAGGTCGCATCCCGGAAGCCGCCCTGCGCAAAGCGTTCGGCTGGTTCGTTCTGGCTATGGGGCTGTTCGTCCTGACCCAACAGGCCCCGGCAGACCTCCGGTTAATCATCGTCGCGGCAACGCTAGCCGTGGCAGCGGCGGCCGCAACCATCTGCTGGTTCTTCGTGAGCTCTTGCCCGCTCCGGAAAACCCACCGGACCAACCACGACCGGAATGGCCAGCCTTCACCGGCGGCCTGACCACGACAAAGTCAGCGAGCATCTGTAATTTGCTCCAGGGTGGCGAACCCATCCCCCAACGAACAGTTCAACTACGTGAAGGAGAAAACTCATGGCTGAAATCACTATCAGCGATACCGACCAACGTCGCAACGAAGCCCGGATACTCGATGTCCGCGAAGACTTCGAGGTTGCCGAAGGTATCATCCCCGGCGCCCTCCACATCCCCATGGGCCAACTTCAGGACCGGCTGTCCGAATTGGACCCCGCTATGCCCGTAATCGCCGTCTGCCGCAGCGGCAACAGATCTGCCCGCGCAGCTGACCTCCTCAACGGTGCGGGCTTCACCGCCGACACGATGGCAGGAGGCATGATTGCCTGGACCGAGACCGGACTCCCCACCGAGGCGAGCCCTCAGGAACCCGGCATCCTTTCCTAACCGATGCCCGCCCCTACGACACCCCCGTTCCCCAGGAAGACAAATCCCTAGTTTGGGCAACCCCTGTTGCCAGATACCCCCTAGGGTATTATTGTTAGTATCGGAATGACGGGAGTGACTCCCCCACCACCTCTTCACAAAGGAAGACACCAATGCTTATTGAGCGTATTTACGATGAAGACCTGGCTCAGGCCAGTTACCTGATCGGCTGCCAGGCCAACGGCACGGCCGTGGTTGTTGATGGCCGACGTGACATCGCGGTGTACCAGGAGTTGGCCGCGAAAAACGGCATGAAAATCGTTGCCGTAGCCGAAACACACATCCATGCCGACTACCTCTCCGGCACCAGGGAACTGGCCGCCGCCACCGACGCGACCATTTATGTCTCGGGCGAGGGTGGACCGGACTGGCAATACGAATTCGACGGCGAACGGCTGTTTGACGGTGACAAGATTACCGTCGGCAACATCAGCATTCAGGCACTCCACACCCCCGGGCACACCCCTGAGCACCTGTCTTTTCTCGTGACCGACGGCGCATTCAGCGACCAGCCCGGCTACCTGCTCTCCGGCGACTTCGTCTTCTCCGGCGATCTGGGACGTCCGGACCTGCTGGACGAGGCGGCAGGCGGAATCGACACCCGGTTCGAGGGTGCCAAACAGCTCTTCGCCAGCTTGCGGGACAAATTCCTGACCTTGCCCGATTATGTCCAGGTCCACCCCGCGCATGGTGCCGGCAGCGCCTGCGGCAAGGCCCTCGGCGCCATCCCGTCATCCACGGTCGGCTACGAGCGTCTCTACGCTTGGTGGGGTCCGTACCTCACAGCCAACGATGAGGCCGGTTTTGTTGACGAGTTGCTGGACGGTCAGCCCGATGCCCACGCCTACTTCGAACGGATGAAGCGCGAGAACCGCGAAGGCCCGGCAATTATGGGCGAACGCGCCTCCCTGACCGAACTGGACCTTGCCGCCGTTGCCGAAGGCCTCGCCGAGGACACCTTGACCTTCGTCGACACGCGCTCTCACAGCAAGGTCCACGAGGCCACTGTGACCGGCTCCTTGAACATACCGGCCGGCAAGTCCGTGGCTAGCTATGGTGCATGGGTTGTCAACCCCGAATTCGACAAGAACCCCTTGGTGCTGCTCGCAGACGGAAGGGAACAGGCTCAGGAAATGTGGGATCATCTGGTCCGGGTTGGGATCGACAACGTCTCCGGCTACGTCACCACGCTGTCCGGACTCCCCATGAGCACCCCCCGCCTGATCCAGCCGGAGGAACTGGACACCTTCGATGCAGCCTTGGTGCTGGATGTCCGTAACCGCACCGAACACACGGCAGGGCACGTCCCCGGATCCAGCCAGCTGAGCGGTGGACGCGTCATGTGGCACCTCGACCAGCTGCCTGCCGAGGGTACCATCGTGACGTACTGCCAAAGCGGCGTCAGGAACTCGGTCGCCGCTAGTGCCCTGCGCCGTGCTGGCTACGACATCGTCGAACTCGATGGGAGCTACGCGGCCTGGGCTGAACACCAGAACCTGGCAGCCTCCGCAACATAACCGGACAGCACCAGAATCCACTCGTCGGCGGCGGTGGCCCGGGAAACCGGGTCGCCGCCGCCGACGTCCGACCGAGCCATACGGAGTGCGCAACAGATGACCGATCGCACCCCCTCCCGTCCACAATCCGGGACAGCCGGAAACATTGTTCTGGGTCTGCGACAAAATTTCGCCCAGTTTATGCTGCTCGTGGCGGTGAACGCCCTCGTCGGCGGCACCCTCGGCCAGGAACGCACCATACTGCCCCTCCTCGCGGAGGAAGTCTTCCACCTCGACCAGTACACGGCGGCCTTGACCTACATCCTCGCATTCGGTCTGGCAAAAGCGGCCACCAATTACTTCGCCGGTTCCCTTTCCGACCGTCACGGCCGCAAGCCCGTCCTGGTTGCTGGCTGGCTCATTGCCCTCCCGGTGCCGGTGCTGTTGATCTTCGCGCCCTCCTGGGAGTGGATTGTCGGGGCCAACGTAGTCCTGGGGATCAGCCAAGGTCTAACCTGGTCCACTACAGTGATCATGAAGATGGACCTGGTGGGTCACGAACGTCGGGGTATGGCTATGGGTCTGAACGAGGCCGCTGGCTATCTCGGCGTCGCCAGCACAGCCCTCGCGACGGGTTACATCGCGTCCGAGTACGGGTTGCGCCCCGGCCCTTTCCTCCTCGGCGCAGCCTTCATCGCCGTTGGACTTGGCTTGTCTGTCCTGACCGTGCGCGAAACCCACCACCACGCCACCGCTGAAGCCGCCGCCCACGCACCGCTTCACGACGGGAACCACCCAGGGCTCAGTAACCGCAACATTTTCACTCTGACCAGCTTTCGCGACAGGTCATTGTCCTCGGTTAGCCAGGCGGGCATGGTGAACAACCTCAACGATGGCCTGGCCTGGGGCCTGTTCCCCGTTCTATTCGCCGCCGCCGGGCTCAGCATTGAACAAATCGCTGTCCTCGCTGCCACCTACCCAGCCGTGTGGGGGGCTGGGCAACTGATCACCGGGGCCCTCTCCGACCGGATCGGGCGCAAGCCGCTGATCGCTGGCGGCATGATCGTCCAGGCGGTGGCGCTTGGAATGGTGGCTGCGGGCCAGGACTTCGAGATCTGGCTAACAGCGGCGATCTTGCTTGGCGCCGGGACGGCTATGGTGTACCCCGCGTTGCTGGCCGCCATCGGCGATGTTGCCCATCCGGTTTGGCGGGCGAGGTCCGTCGGTATCTACAGGCTGTGGCGCGACGGCGGCTTCGCAATCGGAGCGCTGCTATCCGGCATCCTCGCCGACGCCTATGGAATACCCACGGCAGTTGCCGTGATCGCCATTCTCACAGCAATCTCCGGTTTGGTCGTAGCCTTACGCATGCGCAGCACAGATCACCACCTCAGTGCGTGAAGGCCGGGCATTAACAGAAGGCTGACATCAGCTGAACCTTGGGAGGGCGAGCGATTTACTGGCGGACCTGCTGCAAAGATCTATCACAGCTTTGAGTGAAGGAGAAGGCCCTCGTGGAATGTGAATTGCGCGTCATCACCGGCTGCCCCAATACAGAAGCCGCGCGAGCTTTGTTCGCACGGGCGCTTGCCCTCGAGTCCCTCGATGCCACGACGATACGCCTACGGGTAGTCAGCACCGATGGTCAGGCGAAGGCTCTGGATTTTCATGGTTCTCCAACCTTCGTCCTGGACGGTCAGGATGCCTTTTCGGCCTCAGGCGAACCGGCGATCTCCTGCCGGGTCTACAGCAACGGGATGGGCTTGGCGGGCCTGCCGGCAATCTCGGGCCTACGATCCGCCATCCGCGCAGCGAGGGACTGAGCGGCGGGCATAACTGCTGCCCCTAACCACACGCGGTGGAATCCCGACTGCGTGTGGTTAGGGGCAGCAGTTGCCGCAATCCTGGTTGTTGGCGATCACCCGGCGTTTCAATTCAGTGCCAGGCCACGGCGCCGTGTGAGGGGATCAAGTACGCCGACACCCGTGACACGCGCCGTTTCAGATAACGGCGAGTTTATTGGTGACACCGGATTTGAATTGGTTGCACGGATCTGGCCGCGATTTTACCGTCGCAGGAATAGCCGTGAGAAGATTCCTTCTTTTCCTTTGGCTTCCTTTACGTGGCCGCGACATTGCTGAGAACTTGGCACGCCCCGCATTACCTGATCGACGTGCTGGCCGCATCCTGCCCAGGTTGTCTTTCCGCATTGTTTACATGTCGTTGTCCGACACATGGTGCCTCCTAGTTCCGGGATAGTATACCCCCTAGGGTATCGGCTTGAATGAGGAAATGCAAGGACGCAGCACTTCCTCTGCATGGTCAGAAAGTTCCACCCACTTCAACCGCAGAGCTGGCAGCGGCAGAGGGCTCTTGGGGTGCAACGTTCGTTGAACCGATTCCGGCGTACAGTTCTTCGGCTGATTCAATTGAAGGACTAATACGGTCCTCAAATTCGAACGGAAGCAACGCCGCCCCGGCTTGACCGCCCTACCCACCACTCTTGAGATGCGGGTTGAGGACTCCTTCAACTGGCGCCGACGCTCGCGGACTCAGAGCCGAACGTAGGCCCATCCCTCCCACTGACGAGCTGCCAGGTGTGCAGTGGCAGCGGGCACTACGCCTACCCCCGGCAGCAATTGGTGCGACTCCACCTCGACCGAGCGCATGCTGTTTTCGCACGCCAGCACCCGCAGTCCTTTTTCGAGGACACCAGCAACTTCCGCAGTCAGTTCCGATCCCGCGGCCAGCAATGCCACACCACGTCCCTGGATGATGATCTCGATGGCCGTGCCGTCGGGGAGAGCGGCCATCGTATTGATCCCGCTGCGCAGGACGCTGGACAACCCGTCCAACACCCCCTGTCCCGCACCATGCAGCAGTACCCCGGGCGCGCCCGCTGCACTGGCTGTCAGCGAAAGTTTGTTAGTGGACATAGTGGTTCCTTTCTTGACGCCAAGCCCAGCTAGACGTCATGTGCGTTGGGCCCGGCTGTGCGTCGCCAGACACGTGCGACCCATTTGAAGTACACGCTAACCCAATTGCCCAAATGTATAAACGTTTTGTCGCGTGGAGGTACTACGGGCTGCGCAGCTATGTGCTTCGTGGTCTAACTTGCAGTGCAATGAGGATGACGGCGAAGCATGCTGCCAGGAGAACAAATTTCAGTACCGTGAAGGCTGACGCTATCGCCACCGTGCCCGGATCGACCGGAATCGCGGCGAACATCGTCTCGATGAGAATGTTCTCGGCGATGTCCACACACAGGTAAATTACCGGAATTGGCAGAAGCAACCACCTGATCCGTCGACGTGCTGTGAGGCGCCAGATGAGCAGGACCAGAGTAGCGGCGAAAACCACGGGGAACAGCACACCCCATAGGTAGTGCGCGGCGCCATACTGCTCATAAAGTTCGTCGGTCATAAGCGACTGGACCTGTCCCACGTACCCCGGCTGATATCCGGTCATGAACGTCTCCGGCATCGCGAGTCCGTCCAGTGCACGTTGTAATGACCCCAGTTGCAGTGCATTAAGCGCAGCAAACACGACGCTGACGAGGACTCCGGCAAGGATTGAGACCGGGACCACCCATGATCTCCGCCTCGGTCGGGATCCAGATTGCGCTATCGATGTGTGAGGCTCTTCGGATGATGATGGGTTGTGATCCGGGGTACGTGCCATGAGTCCAGTATGCGTCGCGGTGCGCGTAGGTGTCTCATAACCGGGTAATCCGACTACCATCTCAAGAAGAAGATCGAGGCAGCAGGGTAAGGGTCTATTGAGGCGTAGCCCCATAAGTAGGGTCAGAGCCCGGACAAGTCAGGAGTGGACGAATCACCGCGCGGCGCCAGCAGGAACCACTATCGCGATCTGCCCACTGGCAGCCACCGACGTCTCACCGGAGGCGACCACGGAGAGCGGTTGGCGGCCTGTCATTAAGGACGCACTTGGCCTGTATGGAAGTCACTCTCCGGCGAGCCATGGCTCCGCGCATTCGGTGACACGAGCCTACTCGCCATCGCTGCAGGCCGATCGCCGAATCAGTCGCGCGCTCGGTCTGCGGTCTGGTTCGCACCACGACGGTGTTGAGCAGGTGCGATCGGGGCGCCGATGATAGGACCGCGCCGGCAGTCATCTAGATTCGGTGCACGCGCGGCGCACATCAAGGAAGAGCAACGAGATGAGACCACTTCGATACTCGATCAACGTCACGCTCGACGGCTGCTGCCATCACGAGGCAGGACTCCCCCCGGACGAGGAATCGATGCGCTACTGGACCGCTGAGATGGAACGAGTCGATGCCCTGCTATTCGGCCGGGTGACGTACGAGATGATGGAGTCGGCGTGGCGGAAGCCGGCCGCGGGCCCGTGGCCCGACTGGATGGATGAGTGGGAAATCCCGTTCGCCGAGACTATCGACCGGGCGAAGAAGTACGTCGTGTCGAGCACACTGACTGGGGTCGATTGGAATGCCGACCTACTGCGAGGCGACTTGAGGCAAGCGGTTCAACAGCTCAAGCAGGAGCCAGGCAAGGGCCTGTACGTGGGTGGCGTGACGCTCCCCCTGGCGCTGGCGGACCTGGGACTGATCGACGAGTACGAGTTCGTTGTTCACCCGGTCCTTGCCGGACACGGGCCAATGTTGCTCGCCCGCCTGCGCGAGCGAATCCCGCTCAAGCTCGTGGATCGCCATGAGTTCCAGTCGGGAGCGGTCGCCCTGCGATACCGACCCACGCGAGCAACGGCTTGACATGATTTGTCCTGGGTGGTGGTCGCTGTCGACGCGCTGCCCATCCCGGCACTCCACCCCCACTACCGGGTCCCGCGTGCTGCCAGGCCACCGACGTCGACTTTCCTTTTTGCTTAAATGTCTATACATTATATGTCAGTCACTATTGGCGCGATGTTTCCGGGTGGGTCATGAACCGTCACCCGCGTTCGACAATCTGTTGCCGCGCCCTGCGCCGAATATTCCCGCCTGAGTAAATCGTTATGAGATTGTGACATAAGACCAAATTTCGTGTAGCTTGATGAGGTGCCCTTCAAACGATTCGGCACCCTTGGCCTATTACCGAACTCTGCCGCTGGCCAAGGTACGAAGATCAGAAAGCTCCGGCAGAGGCGGGGGAACCAATAACGGGTCCAACAGATCCTTGGGGTTAAGTCGTCCGGACATCCACATCCGGCGACCGGGTGGCTCCCACCCGAATCCGACAGCTCACCTCGTAGGTATTGGGAGAGGTAGACACATGTCAATAGGAAATACACGAGGCCGACACCGGGCGAACTGCAGCACAATGTCCATCATCGTGAAGGGGACCGCCGGGCAGGGTCAAATCGCCGGCCGACAGGCAGCTGTTTTCGTGGTCGGCTCAGGCTTGCTCCTCGGTATGGCGTTGCCCGCGCAGGCAGGAGCTGTAGCCTCCGATCCGGTTACAGGAATCGCCGCGACGACGGTTTCGCCATCGAACGCGCTGCCCGCCGCCGGAGCCGCCGCCGAGGCACGGACGTACACAGTCTCATCAGGGGATACCCTCGGACTGATCGGAAAACGCCACGACGTCAGTCTGGCCACAATCCTGTCTCTGAATGGCCTCAGCCTGGACTCCGTCATCTATCCGGGCGACGTCATCGTGCTTTCCGCAGCAGGGGGTTTGGACAACGAACCGACCGTCGCTGCCGCATCCACTGCAACACCCACCGCCGCACCCACCGCCGCATCCGCTGCTGCATCCGCGTCCACTCCCTCCGGCGGGATCTATCTTGCGTCCGTCGTTGAGTCGATCATCTACGAAGATGAAGCCGCCCCATCTTCCGTCAATGAAGCGATCCTCGACGCTGCAATGGCACAGATGGGTGCAACGCAGGACTGCACCGTTCTCGGCGAAGTTGCTTTGCGGGCAGTTGGCAAGCAGGGCGTGGGGGATGAGTCACCAGAGTCCTTGATGACCTACGCGACCCCGGTCTCAACTCCTCAGCCCGGGGACTTCATCTACTACGCCGATGGAGGGATGGGCTTCTCGCACAACGCCGTTTATCTCGGAAACGGAGAGGCCGTACACAGCGGGTGGAATGGGAATCAGACCGTCATCGAAAGCGTCGATGTCGGCTCTGGCTCGATGTACTACCGGGTCAATGGCTAGACAGGTGCATGTACCGGACGCGTAACGACGTGCGGGTAGGGCGAGACGGGATACCTACGAACTAGGCACCCCTGTTTCCTACCTTTGCGATTCAATACCCGGAGCATGAAGGGGGTGTCCGGTCACACCGAGTGACCGGACACCCCCTTGCACGTGCAGGCAAGCAATATGTTGGTTAGTCCGCGAAGGGGGGCCTGGCCCGGCTGCTTCGGCCTCGCGACACACCATTCCAGCGGAGTCCAGCGTCGAAGAGTCGCTGCAACTGAAGCATTCTGCTGCCCAGCGGCCGCTGGGAAAACAGCAGAACTGCGCTATAAACGATTGATTTCGTATCGCCCGACGCCACCCGTAGAGTAAATGTATAAACATTACGATCAACCTATGTAGGTCAGGAGTCTGAATGTCGTCGCACCAAACACCCTCCAGTGGTGGTCCACATCGACGAACCATCATTGTGGTGATCGCCGCCTTCGCTTCAGCCGTCCTGTTGTTGTTTGTTGGCATCCTTGCCTACCAGGGAGGAGTCTCCCAGAATGCCCAGGCAGTGCCGGAGACCCAAAACTCTCCCGAGTCCAGTGAAACAGAACTGGACGTCTCCCGCAGAATAGCGGATGACCCGACAGCGCTCGGCGATGTCGACGCGCCTGTGGTGATGATTGAGTACGCAGACTACCGCTGCCCTTTCTGCGGACTGTTTGCCCGCGATACTCTCCCACCCCTCGTGGACAAGTACGTCGAAAGCGGCGACCTGCGGATCGAATGGCGGGATCTACCCGTCTTCGGCGACGAATCCTTCGCCGCCGCAGTCGCGGGCCGTGCGGCCGGCGAGCAGGGCCTGTTCTGGGAATTCAATAAAGCGGTCTTCGAGATCGCACCCGAACGGGGCCACGCCGAACTGCCCCGCGAACGTCTCCTGGAAATTGCGGCGGAGGTAGGTGTCCCGGATATGGCCACGTTCGAAGCGGACCTCGACTCCGAGGAACTGAAGCAGGCCGTAACCACCGATTCGCAGGAGGCCACAGCACTCGGCGCGACCGGAACGCCCACTTTCCTGGTCAATGGCACACCGTTCGTCGGGGCACAGCCGCTGGCCACCTTCGAAGAAGCCATTGACACAGCCCTCAAACAAGCCGAAGTCAACTAATGGAGATTGGTTACGCCGGAGCTTTTCTTGGCGGTGTCTTGACCCTGTTAAGCCCGTGTTCGGCTTTGTTACTGCCGGCGTTCTTTGCCTACGCCTTCTCGACGAAAAGCAGGCTTCTGGCCAGGACCGGGTTGTTCTATCTGGGACTGATCACCACCTTGGTACCCCTGGGAATATTTGCCGGCGCCCTCGGATCGCTGGTAACCCAGCACCGCAGCATCTTGATCATGGTGGCCGCCACCCTTGTGATCGCGCTAGGAGTGGCGCAAATCGCCGGGATCCGGATGCCATCCTTTGTCCGCAACAACACCCAGGCTGGCTCGTCGCGGCTCTCGGTTTTCGTTCTGGGCACGGTTTACGGTGTTGCCGGAGTGTGCACCGGACCGATCCTCGGGTCCATCCTGACGGTTGCGGCAGTCGGCAGCAACGCGCTTTATGGAGGCATCCTGCTGGCCATCTACGCGCTGGGCATGGCTCTGCCGCTGTTCGCTTTGTCCCTCATGTGGGACCGTCTTGGCATCTCCGGACGCCGCTGGTTACGCCCCCGCCCGGTCACGATCGGGCGCTGGTCCAACTCGTGGATCATGATCATCTCAGGCATTCTCTCCGTTGGCATTGGAGTGCTGCTTATAGTCACCGACGGCACCGCTGGACTCGGCGGAGTTCTGACCGTCTCAGATCAGTTCCAGCTTGAAAATGCAGTCAGCGGAGCAGCATCCGGTGTGACCAACACCCTGTTCTCTGTTGGAGCGGCGGGGGCACTGGTGATAGCCGTCATTCTGTATGTCCGCAGCCAACGAACCAATTCTGGTCGGGCCAGCGTCAACCCTGGTTCAGTACCGGCGGAAAAGGAGCACAACAAATGACCAGCCGCCCACCCTTGATGGCAGCACTGGGGCTCTGGCCACGCCGCCGCTGGCTCGCCGCTGCGGGGGCCGCAGTCATCACGTACGTCGTCATTGCCGTCCCGACCGACCTCATCGATACACCTTTCTTCACCCGCGAAGTCCCGCCCACCTGGTGGTCCTTCCCGGTGGCCGGGATCACCGCTATTCTCACCGGACTGGTGGTTGCCACCTATGTGTCACGTCTGTCCAAGCCAGCGACAGAAGGCAATGCCCGTTCCGGCGCCGCCGGCACGATGCTCGCCTTCTTCGCCGTCGGCTGTCCTGTCTGCAACAAATTGGTTCTGCTGGCGTTGGGCACCTCCGGAGCCATGCAGTACTTTGAACCCATCCAGCCGCTGCTGGCAGCCACTTCTATCGGATTACTGCTGTGGGCCTTCCAAAAACGCGCGACATCCGAGGACCGGTGCCCTCTACCATCCCCCATGACGCTCAACCGGGGGGAAACCGTTCGAACGTCCGAAACGAAAATACGGTGACCAGGTGGATCATCCCGGCCCACCCAGCCGGTCGTAAATTGCTCATGCTGCCCGTTCCCGCAGACCCTACGCCGGATCGTATAGAGCGAGCCACATGATTCCGGCGGTAGCCCTGGGCCTCGTCGTCGGCATTGCCTTGGGTCTCATCGGTGGCGGCGGATCCATCATCGCGGTGCCAGCTCTGGTCTACGGGGTAGGAATGGAACCTGGCGATGCCATCCCTACCTCGCTGCTGGTCGTGGGCCTTTCATCCCTCGCCGCGGTGCTGCCACGTTTCAGCAGCGGGATCAACTGGCGAATCGCACTCATCGTCGGTACGGCCGGGGTACCAGCCGCGTGGGCCGGAACCGCGCTCGGTCGGTTACTGGACCCCAACGTTTTGATGTTGGCCTTCTCCGCACTAATGATCGCGGTCGGGATTCGGATGCTTCAGAACACCGCAGAGTCCTCAGGCCCCTGCAGCCCAAATGGGGATCCCGCGTGGAAATCCTGCATTCTCCGCGCACTGGCCGTAGGTATCCTGGTTGGAGTGCTGACAGGGTTGCTGGGAGTTGGAGGTGGGTTCCTGATCATTCCGGCCTTGACCCTCCTGCTCGGAATCCCCATGAGGCAGGCCGTGGGCACCTCGTTGGTGATCATTGTCCTCAACTCCACCGCCGGGCTCTGGGCCCACGCTTCCGGTTTCACCATCGACTGGCCGATTGCCTTGGCCTTCAGCGGAGCTGCGGTTCTCGGTTCCTTCGCTGCCTCCCGGCTCTCGCATCGGCTCGATGACCGTCTTGTCAACATCGTATTCGCGGTGGTGATCTTCGTTGTCGCCGCTGGCGTGGCCGTTGGCACCATCGTCGACATTAGCGGAGCGTGACAGCTCTCCTACGGCTATTCCAGCTATTTTCCCGCGCCAGCATCCTGCGCAGCTGTCTCCAGTTTGCATCCGAAGGACGTCGTGATGGCGAATCTGTCGCCCAGCACGTAGCTGCGGCGGAACTCGAGCGAGGTTGCGCGGTAACATCCGATCCGCTCGACCAACAGCAGCGGAGAACCCGCTGGGCAGTCCAGATGGCTGGCCTGCCCGGCAGTCGCGAGCACGGCCGTGAGCTGCTCCGTTCCGCCGTCGAGCACAATCCCACAACGGCGGTCCAACTCGCCGTACAACGCTTTGTCAGAAAAGTCCACGGTGAGGAGTTTTCGGGCAATGTCCGCAGGCAGCCAGACTTGATCCAGCACGATCGGCTCCCCGTCCGCAAGACGCACACGGGACAGGTGGAACAATTCCGCGTCCGGTCCCAGAGAAAGTCTCGCCGCCACCTCGGGTTCGTTAACGATGTGCTGTTCCAGGACCACACTGCGGTGGCTCATTCCCGATTCACGAATAGATGCCAGAACGCTATAGATCGGTCCGAAAGCAGTGCTCATGCCAGCGACGACTTTCGGCTTCCTGCCAGGGTGCGCCGTCACGTGGCCAGCGTCACGCAACGGCCGCAGGGCAGCGCGGATGGTTCCCCGGCTGACACCGTATTTTTCGGCTAGCGCCAGCTCCCCCGGAAACCCCTGGTCGAACGCGCCTCCACGCACCTCGCTGAGCAGGTCGGCGCTGACAGTTTTCCACAACGGAGTCGAAGATCGATTTCCGGCCTTGTTTGCCGGTGAAGTCAAGGGCGACTTCTGGTCGTGATTGATCAACTGACCTCAACTATTTGGTGTGCACTTCATGATGCTACGAGGATACTTCATCCGTGAATCCTTCGGTTCGACCACCATCACGTCGGCAATTCTGGGCCTGTCGACAGTTAGCTGCCGACATGCCCAACATGCCGACAGCTAACCGAGTGGACTAGTTGGCGCATAGCCAACCGTCACATTCGCACCCATGGAGGTGGGCTCTCCACCACTGTAATAGGCAAAGATGGAATGTATAAACATTTAGTGGTTATGGTCCGGGTGTCGCCGAATACTGCCCCGTCACGCTTCCCCGAAGAAGACCTCATGCCGCCCGCGCTCCCCTCCCCGCAGTAGCCAGATCAAGACGAGACTCACAAAGCTCGGTTTCGTCGTCGTTGTGCGTGACCAGCACCACCAGTTTGTCAGCTAGCCCCAAGCGAAGGTCAGCCAGTAGTTGGCGCGCGGCGTCTCGGTCCAGATGCGCGGTCGGCTCGTCCAGCAGTACGACATCTGCTTGCGTAAGCAACGCTCGAGCAACGGCGAGGCGTTGCTTTTGCCCCCCGGAAAGCAAGGTCCCGCCAGATCCGATGGGCGTATTCAAACCTTCAGGAAGAGTCCGGACGAAGTCTCCAAGACCTGAACGATCCAATGCTGTGAGGAGCTCCGCGTCATTTGGGCGGTCAGCAGCGCTCCGCGCCAGCAATAGGTTGGTTCGAATGCTGGATTTGAACAGATGCGCTTCCTGCGGACACCACGCGATTCGCGGCCCCTCCTCAGGAACAGTTCCGCCATCTGTCGCGATGCTGCCAGCGCTGGATTCCGGCGGCTGGCCGTTGATCAGGTAACGCCCTGAATCGAGCGGCAGGAACCCAAGCAGCAGCCCGATCAGCGTGGACTTCCCACTACCTGAAGGCCCGATAACCGCCAGCCACTCCCCTCGCCTGACGCTCAGTGAGACGCTGGAAATTGCGGGGGTCGTTTGTCCGGGATAGCTGTATGTGCCGTCACTCAGTTCGAGGGAGTCTACCGGGCGACTGCCTGATGCCTCCTGATCTGATCGGATCGCGCCAGTCCCAAGATTCGGCAGCACCCGGTCTCCGACTGATCGCCATGCGCTGAACTGCTGCACGGCAGCGTTGACGGCAATAAAGGGTTCGATCAGGGCGAGCTGCAGCAGGATGACAGCGGCGGCGGCGGCCGGGCTCACTCCGTCGGCTGCGCTTAGCATGGCCAGGGAACCAAGCGAACAAGTCAATACCGTTAGCGCGTTGGCCAACCCCTGCGCCCAGGCGGCGCGGTCCAAGGTGGCCGACAAAGCAGCTTCCAGCCGACGGATGTCCGACCGCACCACCCCGGCCGCTGAATTAGCGCTGAGATCCCGTGCGGCGGCGAGCATCCGAGACGTGCTGTCAAGAATCTCGGCCTTGAGGCCAACCGCCGCACGGCGCGAAGAGCGGTCCGCAGCGACTACGAGTAGCGGCGACCCCACCAGACACACCGCAACCAGAGCCACCTGCCACGGCAAACCGGCGGGAAGCACCATGGCGGTGGTGATGGACGCGGCAACAGCAGTGAGGACCCCCACCAGGGGGGCAAACACTGCCCGCGGCGTGAGGTCGCGTAACTCGTCGACGTCGCCGATGAGCTGTTCAAGGACTTTGCCCCCGCGGGCCACATTCCGCCACGCGGCCGGACGTTCCAGCAGCCCATTCCACAGCCGTAACCGCAGCGTGTTGGTACTTTCGAAGACCGCATCGTGCAGGCGCAGTCGCTCGCAGTAGCGCAATACCGACCGTCCGATACCCAGGAAGCGCACTCCGACAATCGCCGTCAGCAGGAACAGGATGGGAATCTGCTCAGAGGCCCTCACGATCATCCACCCGGAGACCGCGGTCAGCGCTACAGCGAACAAGGTGGCGCTGGCACCGAAGAGCAACGCGGACACAAAACGACGCCGCCACGGCTGCACGATCGCTACGCTGCGGGCGAGCGACACTTTTCCTACCGCGACCGGTGCGCCCCCGGCGGGAAGCGCATTGATCTTGTCAGGCTGAACGGTGGCCGCAGCGTTCCCCGCTGACCTCGTTGCGCGGTCGTGGCCGACAGGGACACCACCATGAATCCCGACTACCTGGTCAGCTAGCGACGCCGTCTCCGGGTTATGCGCAACCAGCAGTACTGTCGTATGCCCGCGCAGGCACGCCAGGGCTGCCTCGACGGAACGAGCGCCGTGGGCATCCAGGTGAGCCGTCGGCTCATCGGCGAGGAGCAGGACGACGTCGGCGTGGGCGATCCGTGCCAGCGCTCGCGCTACCGCAACTCGACGCAGCTCGCCGGGGCTCAGATCGCCGCTGCGAGCATCAAGCAACCCCACAGCATCCACCTGGATGAGGGCTTGAACCGCTGCCGCCCTCCGTTGAACGGCACTGTCCAGACCCGAGTAGAGGCCAATCTCGTTGGCGACTGTGTCCGCCGTCAACACGGGGTGCTGCGGAATCCAGGCAATCTGTTGCCGTCGCACCCCCGTGATGGTTCCGGTAACCCGCATACCTGCCCCGTCCCCGCGGAGACCGGCCAGTACTTCCAGCACTGAGGTTTTTCCGGTACCGCTGGCTCCGGTGAGGGCGGTGATCGTTCCTGCACCCAATATGAAGTCGAGGTTTGAAACCAGGTTTCCGTCCCGCCCGTCGTACCCGATGGTGAGGCCGCTGACGGAGACCGCTGAGGCGTTCGCTGGCGCGCCGGTGTCGGGCAGTAGCACGCGGACCGCTGGTGCGTCGGTGATCCGGCGGGACCGCTCAAGCGCGTCAAGGCCGTCCTCGCTCGCATGGTGCGCCGCGCCCAGGTCGCGAAGCGGTTGGTAGCACTCGGGGGCGAGGATCAGGGCCAGCAGCCCGATCTCGAGGCTCAGATCTCCGCCGATGAGCCGGACTCCGATGACCACCGCGACCAGTGCCACCGAGATGGTGGCGATCAGTTCCAGGGCAAGGGAAGACAGGAACGCAACCTTCAACGTTTCAAGGGTCTTGGTTCGATACTGCCCGGCGACGTCCCGCAGGGCACGGGTTTGACTGCCAGCCCGGCCCAGCCCCACGAGCACCGGCAGTCCGCGGGACAGTTCGAGGAGATGGTCGGAGAGCCGGTTCAGCGACGCCGAGGCCTCCTGTACCTTGTCCTGGGTATGCTGGCCGATCAGGATCATGAACACGGGGATCAGGGGCACCGTCACCAGGATGACGACGGCGCTGAGCCAGTCGGCGACAACTATACGTGCCCCAATCAGCAACGGAACCACAGCGCAGGTCACGAGCGCGGGCAGGTACTTGGTGTAGTAGTTGTCGAGGCCGTCGAGCCCCCGGGTGACCAGCACGCTGAGAGCGCCGGTCCCGGCGTCCGCCGAGGTGCCGCCGTCGTTCAGCACGCGGGTGGTGATTGCTGATCGCAGCTCCTCCTTGGAATGGGTGGCGGCCCGTTGGGCAACGGTGTCCTGCCACCAGGTGGCCAGCGCCCGGAGGACGGCTCCGGCGATCCCCGGCACGAAGATAACCGGCCAGTCGATGCTTCCTGCAGCGTCGGAAACTGCGAGGGATGCGATGCCGGAAGCCACGGCCTGGGCAATCAGGACCAGGCCAGCCGCCTTCAGCGCCGCGAGCAGGCCGAGGAGGTAGAGGGCGCGTCTGCTGGCCGCACCAACGGGTAGCGCGGGTCTCACTGTGCTGTCACGGCATGCGCGGCCGGGATCTGGCTACGGCTGACACGCTTGCGGAACACCCAGTAGGTCCAGCCCTGGTAGAGGAGCACGGCGGGCAACCCCACGAGGGCGACGACGCTCATGACTCCCAGCGTGTACCCCGAGGATGATGCGTTGGAAACCGTGAGGTCAAACGCGGCGTCCAGGGTCGACGGCAGGACCACGGGGAACGCGGCCGTGAAAATCGTGGTGGTGCCAGCGGCAAGGAAGACAGCCATCCCGACGAAACTCCACCCATCCCGGCGCCGGCGCGCCATGGTCCACGCAGAGGCAGCGCCAACCACGGCGATCACTAGCGTGAGCATGGTGATGGTTTTGCCACCGGCGGCGTGCACCCCGATGGCCCAGCCCGCCATCGGCAGTAACCCCAGTGGTAGCCACCTGAGAAATTGTCGCCGCGCACGGTCGCGGATGTCGCCATCGGTTTTGAGCACCAGGAACCCCAGGGCATGGATCAGGCTGAAAAGCACGACAGCTGATCCGCCAAGGACCGCGTAGCCGTTCAACCAAACGAAGGCTCCCCCTTCCCGGTCGCCATTGGCATTGATGGGCAGCCCCGTCGTTGTGAGGGCAAGAGCCGCACCGATGCCAAACGCTGACACCAGCGACCCGAGCGCGATGGCCCAGTCCCACCGGTTGCGCCATGCCTCCGTATCGCCTTTCCCCCGGTACTCGAAGCCGACAGCGCGAAAGATCAATCCGATCAGAACCAGCAAAAGAGGCAGATACAGGGTCGAGAAGAGCGACGCGTACCAGAAGGGAAAGGCCGCGAAGGTCGCCGCGCCAGCTGTAATGAGCCACACCTCGTTGCCGTCCCAAACCGGTCCTACGGTATTAAGGAGCACCCGGCGGTCCTGGTCGGTGCGGGCGAACAGCTTCATCAGCATGCCGACGCCGAGATCAAACCCCTCAAGGAGGAGGTACCCGGTCCAGAGGTACGCGATGATCACAAACCACAGGGTGGGAAGGAATTCCATCTCAAGTCTCCAGACGTTCGATCAGGACCGCCGCGTTCGTCGCGGGGCCCACAGGTTTAGTAAGCGAACGCCAGCACATCGTCGTCGCCCTTCTTTCTCGCTGCGGCGTCTCCGCCGTCGTCGTCGGGCTCGTCATGGGCGGGAAGCAGTTCCGGCATGGCGGACGGGACCCCTCCACGCACGTAACGGACCAGCAACCTCACCTCAACGACCAGCAACACGCTGTACACGGCAGTGAAGGTGATGAGTGACGCCGCAAGCTCGGCCGTCGACACCCCAGGCGATACGGCCGCGGCAGTGAACATGAACACGCTATCGACACCGTTGGGGTCAGGGTTGGGGGCCACTACGAACGGCTGTCGCCCCATTTCCGTGAAGATCCAGCCGGCCGCGTTGGCACCGAAGGGCGCGAGGATCCCGACGACGGCGAGCTGCATCAGTCGTTTCGACTCGGGGACCGTCCCTCGGCGGGTTAGAACCAGAGCCATTGCTGCCGCGAATGCGGCGACGGCGCCGAACGCGATCATCATCCTGAAACCCCAATAGGTGACTTCCATGACCGGCACATAGTCGATTTCCATGCCGGCGCGTTCCCCGTACATCGGATCATCCGGGAGGTTGGTTCCATACTGTTCCTGGTACTGCGGCACCAGGGAGCTGACCCCCTGAACCTCAGTGGTGAGGTCGCCGTTGGCCATGAAGGAGAGCATGCCGGGGACTTCAACGACTGCGACGATGCCGTCGCAGTCTTGGGAGCCCAGGTTGCCGACTGACAGGACTGAGAATCCGGTCCCGTCGTGGCAGGCAGCCTCGGCTGCCGCCATCTTCATGGGTTGTTGCTCGAACATCAGTTTGGCCTGGAGGTCACCAGTCACCGCAACGCCAGCGAAGGACACCACGGCGACGACGGCGCCGATTCGTAGCGACCGGAGCCAGACCTGGTGGTCGGCAGCATCCCGGCCCGTGCGCTCGACGCTCCCGACGATGACTTTCCCATCTGGAGCGATGGTATCGATGCCGTCGCGGCGACGTTTCCACAGGTGGTACCAGCTGATCCCGAGCAGGAACCCGCCGGCCACCGAGAAGGCACCCAGGATGGTGTGTGGGAACGCGACCAACAGGGTGTTGTTGGTCAGGACGGCCCAGATATCAACGAGGACCGGGCGACCGTCGACCATTTCGACGCCGACCGGGTGCTGCATCCACGAGTTGGCGGCAAGAATGAAGTAGGCGGACATGATCGAGGCGACACTCGCACCCCAGATGGCGGCCAGGTGAAGCGTTTTGGGGAGGCGGTCCCATCCGAAGATCCAGAGGCCGAGGAAGACCGATTCGACGAAAAACGCGAGGAGAGCTTCCATCGCGAGCGGTGCTCCGAATACGTCGCCGACAAAACGGGAGTACTCGCTCCAGGCCATCCCAAACTGGAATTCCTGGACCAGCCCGGTGGCAACCCCCATGATGAAGTTGATCAGGAACAGCTTTCCCCAGAATTTGGTCATCCGGAGATATTGCGCTTTCCCGGTCCGAACCCACAGGGTCTGCATGATGGCCACCAGCAGGCCCAGCCCGATGGTGAGGGGCACCATCAGAAAGTGGTAGACGGTAGTGATTCCGAATTGCCAACGGGCAAGCTCCAGGGCTTCCATACAACTTCCTTTGAACCAATCAGGGCAGGCGCCCACCCATCCAAGATTTCTACACTGTGTAGAAATGACAACTTCTACACAGTGTAGAACAATGGTGAGGGGTAGTCTTGACGCTCGTCAGATAGCATTGCTTCCCGTCACCATAGGTGCATGAGTGTGCACTTAATGCTATATATTGATTCAGGAGTTTTTCACTACAGGTTTTCAGCGGACAGGATTGGCATGCTTGAGGTTCTAAAGGTCGCAGCGTATCGGAAGTTGTTCACGGCGCAGATCGTCGCCCTGGTAGGAACGGGCTTGCTGACGGTGGCCCTGGGCCTGTTGGCTTTCGATCTGGCTGGTGGGCAGGCCGGCGCTGTGTTGGGGACAGCATTGACGATCAAAATGCTCGCCTACGTCTTTGTGGCGCCAGTGATGGCTGCCCTGGTTGAACGGTTACCGCGTAAAGCCGTTTTGGTGGGAGCGGATCTGGTGCGTGCCGCAATCGCGTTAGCCTTGCCCTTCATTGACCAGGTCTGGCAGATTTATGTGCTGGTGTTTCTCCTGCAATCGGCGTCGGCCACGTTTACCCCGGCGTTTCAGGCACTTATTCCGGTGATTTTGCCGAAAGAGAAGGATTACACGCGGGCCCTGTCACTCTCCCGTTTGGCCTATGACCTCGAGTCGCTGCTCAGTCCGGTGATCGCTGCAGTGTTGCTGACGTTCATGACCTACAACAACCTGTTCATGGGAACGATGGCTGGGTTCCTCCTGTCCGCCCTGATGGTGGTGACCACTGCGCTTCCGCAGATTCCTGCGGTGGAACGGTCCGGGTCCTTGTGGCACCGGACCACCTTGGGTACGCGGATTTTCCTGCGCGACCCGTCGCTGCGGGGTCTGCTGGCCCTGAACCTGGTGGTGGCCACCGGGACAGCACTGGTGCTCGTCAACACGGTCGTCTATGCCCTGGACATGTTTGACGGGTCAAACACTGATCTGGCTGTGGCTCTGGCCTGCTACGGCGCAGGGTCGATGGTGATTGCACTCGCCGCCCCACGGCTCCTGGAACGGATACCGGACCGCACCCTCATGGTCCTGGGGGGCGCTGTTCTGGCATTGGGTATCTCAGCGGCGGCGGTGATCGCCTGGACTGAATACTCCTGGCTACTCCTCCTCGTACTGTGGACCGTGTTGGGCGCGGGCACGTCGATGATCAATACCCCATCGGCACGGCTGCTGCGGCGCGCCGCCACCGACAACACCCGCGCGTACCTCTTCACCGCCCAGTTCTCCCTCTCCCATGCCTGTTTCATCCTCACCTACCCGATTGCCGGGTGGGTTGGTGCGGCCGCCGGGCAACCGGCCGCAGCTGTCGTACTGGCGGTCTTGGCTACACTGGGAACGCTGGCAGCGTTGCGGTTGTGGCCCCGCGACCAGCACCCGAGTCTTGACGAGGTCCCAGCAGCACAGAAAGCACACTGAATGACCGAGCGCGAAATCCGTCCGGCGCCGAGCCTGCATCATTCCGGCACCCCTGACACCCTTCGCCTTGAGGCGGGCGCGGCAGTGTTCAGGATGCTCGCCGATCCCACCCGGCTTCACCTCCTGTGGCTGCTCGCTCAGGCACAGGCAGACGTAGGGTCGCTGGTAGACCAGACCGGAGCATCGCGCACATCAGTGAGCCAACATCTGGCGAAACTACGGTTCTCCGGTCTGGTGACCACCCATAAGGAAGGCCGCCATGTGGTGTACAGCATCGTCGACGGACACCTGGCCCGGCTGGTACAGGAAGGCATGAACCACGCCGATCATCAGGTCACCGGCGAGCCCACCCACGACTGATCGGCCCGTTCCAATCAATCCGGCAGAGCAGCAGCAGCGAACAACCACCAAAGTCAAAACACCCCCAAACACGCGAGGGAGGACCGCACATGAACAGTTCCGGACTTTTGCGCCTTCCTCGTTCGCTGGGCATCACGGCAGCGATTTTCTCCATTGCCGCCGGAGCGCATGTCCTCGGTGGTGGAGTGTTGCCCCCGCCCGGCATTCTGGCAGCCCTGGGCGCGGTGTCGTTTGTTCCTGTTGCGGGCCTGTCTGGGCGCCGGTTCTCGTTCCGGATGCTGATCGCGCTGATGGGCACGGGACAGGTGAGCCTGCATGGCGCCTTCACCGCGTTGTCCCTCCCGGGCCGTTGCCTGCCGTCCGTCTCGGCGGGTCTACCGCACCATGAGCCGGTGAGCTGCGCCGGATCGGCCCAGGCGCTCCCGGGATATGTCATGGAGCACCCCGCAGGCCTCATGTTCATTGCACACCTCGCCGCTGTCCTGCTCACAGCACTGGTTCTAGCGAAAGGCGACGAAGCCCTTTTCGGGATCCGACAATGGCTGGCCCCACTGCTGAACATCCTGCGGCCCGTAGCTCTCCTGCCGACCGGCGCCCCCAGGCTGGTTGCCCGGCGAACCCCGGTGATCCTTCGACCGGCTCGCCGAATGTATCACTTCGAACTGCGGGGACCGCCCTCCTCGATGAACCCGGCCACCGCCTAGCTTCACGCGAACAAGTGCGCCTCACATCGACCCCTGATCGCTTCCCCCGCTATCTGCCGCACCATGCGGCCACCGAAAGGTTCAAACCATGAATACATTCTCACCGCGCGCGATTACCGCGCCCGCATCCATTGCCGCTCTCACTCTGATGATGGCCGGATTCCTGGGAACCGCCCCAGCCCAGGCGCACGACTCGCTCGTTTCGACCTTGCCGGCCGAGGGTGAAACCATTACCGAGGATCCCGGGACGGTTTCCCTGACACTCACCGCGGAACCACAGAGCAGTGAAGGCGTGATTACCAGCTTCATCGAAGTCACCGCCGGCGACGGACACCCCTCCAGCTCCGGCGAAGTGACCGTCGACGGAGCCACCATCTCCACCGATGTCTCCCTCGAACACGCGGACGACTACACGGTCGACTGGCGAACAGTCTCGGCCGACGGCCATCCCATCGAGGGCTCCTACACCTTCACCTATTCCCCGGAGGGGGAATCCGCAGCAGCGACGCCTGAAGCCACACCCAATGCCGCCGAACAGACCGGCGCCCCAGCAGGCGACGGAGCACCCACCAACAGCGCGACTGCAGGAGAACCGGCCGGCGCCGATAGCACGAGCGGCCCAGAAACAGTCGAAGCTGCCTCGGCAAGCGAGGACGAAGGAACCGCCACCGGGATGATCATCACCATCGCCGTGGTCGTCGTCGTACTGGCCGCAGCCGCTGCCTACGTCATCGGCCGCAGGAACAGCGCTAAAGACATTTAGTCTGCCAAGGCGGGAGGGGCGGGGCGTTAACCTGCTCAGCCCCTCCCTCACCCGTCCAGTACCGACTGCGCCGCGGGGATTCAATACCGCAGGCAGGAGTCGAGCTAATTCATTGTCGCTACCGGTGGAGATATGTTGACTAACGGACTTTACCAATGAGCACGCTACGACTACCACGGGCTGCTGCCCAAGCTACCCTCCCGCGTGGTCACACTTTCCGGATCACCGCGTCCGCTCTCGAGATGATCGAGGTCTTTGGCGGCGTCCTTCACTGCTTCCAGGGATCGGGGGGCTGCCGCTCGCAGGGCTTGTATTTCTCCCTCGCCCTTCCTCGGAAGCCGGTCCTCGGCACCCTGTCCCCTATCCCCGGGACAGGAGCCGACCGTCGGGATCGCGGCGCCGGTCCCCCTGCCCAGGAACACGACCTCACGGCGATTCAGCTCAGCGTCAGCAATGATCTCGCACCGAAAATCGACGGAGCCGTGCTGGACTTCGGTGATTTCAACAACCTGCACCGGTTCATCTGGTTGACCCTGCCCGCGGTTAAAGGCCCGCGGTGTACCTGCCGCCGATCCTTCGGACCGCCTGCGGGAAAACGTTCACCCTGCCTGGATGACCAGCGGCTCGGGCTCAGCGGCCAGTGAACGGAGACGAGCCGGCTGCGTTTGTCTGGTGGCAGAGCGCGCTGGTGGTCATCGGTGGACTAGTGGCCCTTTATGCGGTGCTGTTGATCCTTCTGTGGTGCTATGCCCGAAAGCACCCGGACACACTCACCATGAAGGATGCGCTGAGACTGCTGCCGGACCTTCTGCGGCTTCTCAGGTCCCTCGCGGCGGACAAATCCCAACCTGCGGGTGTCCGCGCCGGAGTTGTCCTGCTGCTGGTCTACCTACTTATGCCCATCGATGTCGTTCCGGATTTCCTGCCCATTATCGGCTACGCGGACGACGTGATCATCGTGGCTCTAATGCTTCGTTTCATCATTCGTCGAGCGGGGCCGGACCCGCTAGTCAAGCACTGGCCGGGCAACGCCGGCGGGCTGCAGGTTGTGATGAGACTTGGGGGCGCCGGGTTCTGATGACTCTGTCCCCAGGCGAGGCAGCGGCTGCCTGACGGTTGTGCGTTAGAGGGTTGACTCGTCGGTCCGGCGGGCTGCGCGTCCTTCACCTTCGCGAATCCTGTTGTCCACCTCGGTATGCGGTTCCTGGGGCTGATTGCCGACGGCGGCATGCGGGGTTCCCGATTCAGGCTGCGTGTTCCCTGCCGGGGCGGCGGGGGCACTGTGGTGAACGGTGGACGCCGATGCCTGGTAGGGACCGGGGGGAAAGTCAGCGGCCAGCGCGGCCCCCGCCCCGTTAAGGTTCAGTCCCGCGACCAGGGCGAGGACAAGCGCTCTCTTCCCCCATGCGTTCCTGCGGTGTTCTGGTTCGCGTCGCATCTCGTTCTGCTTTCCATTCCGGTACTGCCGTCTTCGGGTTCGAGTACATCTTCGCCCATGATTCCTAAAAAACACCTGAGCAGAGGACCACACATCGACGAGTTACTGTGTCTGGGCAGCGGGGCCCGCCAAACGTGGCTGGTGGGCCCGGGC
Source organism: Arthrobacter glycogeni (assembly GCF_054510815.1). NCBI lineage: Bacteria > Bacillati > Actinomycetota > Actinomycetes > Micrococcales > Micrococcaceae > Arthrobacter > Arthrobacter glycogeni. Next base: position 54,295 of record NZ_JBTNDV010000015.1, on the reverse strand, counting down.
AGCACTGATCAGGGCGGAAAGGGCCAGCGCCCACAAGGTTCCTGCGGCCCAGGCGAGGATGGTGTCGGTGGGTTGCTGCCCGGCAGGGTAAAGGTGGCTGAGGACGAGCAGTGCGGTAACGGACACCAAGCCTGCCAAAAGGATTACCTTCGATGTCGACGAATCGTGCTGGCGGATCAGGAGCCAGGCGGTGGTGGTGAGAATGGCGGTGGAAACCAGTGTTGTACCTGCCGGTGCGGTCAACGAGATGCCCAGTTGACTCGAATGCACCGGGCTAGGGGTTCCGGCGACCGCCAGGTGACCGGCAGCGGTGATGATGAGGGCCCCAGCTGCGGTGACTGCGGCGGGCACCACAGCGCTACGGAAGCCGCTGTGTGGGAGGGCGACAGCGGTGACGGCGATGGCCATGGCGACGACGGCCGGATGACCGAGGACGGTAATAATGCCCATGAGGATCGTGAATTCGTCGTCCTGATGGTCTGTGAACCAAGCCAGGACTGGTTGATTGATTCCCTGCAGCGCCTCACCGGTCGGGGACAGCCGGCTTAGCAGGGTGTATCCAACGGAAATCAGCATCACGGTCAACAGCGCAGCCCCGACCGCGGCCAGCCCCTGCCTGGTGCGCAGGCCCGCTGCGGAGGGGGCAATAACTTTGCGAATCGCTGCGACTGATCGGGGGGTGCGCAGCCTGCGCACCTGCTGCTGTGTCCATTGGTTGTTGCGCAGAGCGAAACGGACGACAAGGGCAATCAGGAGGAGGCCAGCGAGGATCAGCGTGAGGATCAGGCTGGCCCTGCCGAGGTACTGATCGACCGTCTTATAGGACTGGCCGGCGAAGTAACCCAGGAGCACCACGGTGGTGGCCCAGATTGTGCCGCCGATGCTGTTGTAGAGGAGGAAGGTTCGGTAGGGCATGCGTCCCATGCCTGCCAGCGCGGGCACCAGCGCGCGCAACAACCCGACCCACCGTCCGATCAGGACTGCCCGTCCGCCGCGTTTGGAGAGGAACTGTTCACCCTTGGCCCAGCGTTCGGCCCCGACGAACCTGCCGGCCCGACTGTTTTTTAGCGCCGGCCCGAACCGCCGTCCAATTTCGTAGCCGACGGAGTCCCCGGCGATAGCGGCCAGGACGGCGACGGCGAGCATGATTCCGAGGTTGATGTGTCCCTGGCTGGCGATCACCCATCCAATGAACAACGCTGTCTCTCCGGGCAGGACCAGCCCGATGAACGCGGCTGCTTCACCGAAAGTAAGGGCACCGATGATCACATACACCAGTGGCCCCGACAGGGACATGATGAAGTCGATGATCTGACTCACGAGGTAGTGTCCTGCGCCGGATGGTCCCTGCCTGCCCTGTCTTGGGCTATCTGGTCCTCAGCTGCCTGGCGGTGAGGTGTCTGGCGTTGGGGTGTCTTCGGGGCGAGGGTTTGCAGCGGGACGGTGAGGCGGAAACGGGTGCGGTGTTCTGGCGTTTCGGTGGCGTGGATGTTGCCGTCATGGGCGCGCAGGATTTCGCGGCTGATGGCCAGGCCGAGTCCACTGCCACCGCTTTCACGGGTGCGGCTGGCATCGAGACGGACGAACCGGTCAAACACTTTCTCCCGCTGGTCGGCCGGTATGGTGTCGCCGTCGTTGTCGACGGTGATGATTGCTGATCCGCCATCGGTGGTGAGGTTGATGTCCACCCGTGTGGTTGCGTGCCGATCTGCGTTGTTCAGGACGTTTCGGAAGACCTGTGCCAGCCTGTTGGCGTCGCCGGTGACCCGCACCGGGATCAGGCGTGCACTCACCGTGTGGGTGGAAACGGATTTGAGTCTAATGATCTCCTCATGCAGTACGTCGTCGAGGTCTACGTCAGCCATTGTGAAGCGCAGCCCGGCGTCGTCGAGTTTGGCCAGCGTGAGCAGGTCCTCCACCAGGTAGCTCATGCGCCGGGTCTGGGTCTGGAGGATTCCGGTGGTTTCCCGCCAGGTGTGCCCGGTGGTATCCGCGGCGGCGATTTCCAGTCCGGTGGTCAGGGTTGCCAGGGGGCTGCGCAATTCGTGGCTGGCGTTGGTGACAAAACGGCGCTGCGCCTGGTCTGCCGATTCAAGGCGTCCGAGCATTTCGTTCATGGTGGCGGCCAGGTGCTCGATTTCGTCGCGGGTGGCAGGCACTTCGACGCGTTCGTTCAGGTGCTGGCGGGTGATCCCGGCCACGGTGGCACGGATCCTTTCCACCGGTCTCAGGGACCGTCCCACCAGGATCCAGATCATTCCTCCGGCCAGGGCAAGCAGCACTGGGACCCCGCCAAGAAGAAACCAGGCGACCGTGGTGACGGCGTCGCGCTGGATCGAGGTCGGGACGGCTACCACCACCGTGGCGTTGCCCTCAGGCAGCCCGATACCGGTTGCCGCTGTGAGGTAATCGTCAAAGTCGACAATGCTCAGTGGGCCCGGCTGGGCGGATACGTAGGTTTCCCCTGGTGAAAGTGCGCCTTCCTCGTAGAGGGGTTCGGTGAAGGCATCATCGGAGGTCGCTTCCAGGGTGCCGTCGGGGCGCAGGATCTGGGTGATCTGGGTGCCGGTGATGTCACCGGCAATATCGACGCTGTCATCCTCACTGATCTGCTCCACAACTGAATCCAGGTGCTGAATAGCCAGGTCACGCGCGTTGTCCAGCAGAGACGAGCGCAGGAGGATCAGCAGCACCACCCCGGCGATCGTGAGCACGATGGCCAGAGTAGCGACGGCCGCGGCTGTGGCTTGTTTACGCACCCCCCATATGCCCTGTAGCCGTCCCCTGCTGCGGGGACGTGGCCGGACGGGATCAACGTTCATCGGAGACCAGGCAATACCCCATACCGCGCACGGTTTTCAGGGTATTCATGCCGAACGGCGTGTCGATTTTTTTGCGCAGGTACCCCATGTAGACCTCGACCACGTTGTCGCTGCCCTCGTAGGCGGAATCCCACACGTTATCGAGGATCTCGGCCTTGGAGACCACCTGATCATGGCTGCGCATCAGATACTGCAGGATTGCGTACTCTTTTGGCGTCAGCGCCAGCACGGTGTCCCTCCGGGTGACCGTTCGGCGGACCGGATCCAGAACCAGTGAACCCACGGCAAGGTTGACCGGGCGTTCGGGAGCGCCCCTCCGGATCAACGCCCGGAGGTGCGCGACCAGAACAATGAAACTGAACGGTTTGGTCAAATAATCATCAGCCCCGAGGTCGAAGGCATCCGTTTGATCGTATTCGCCGTCCTTGGCGGTCAGCATCAGGACTGGGGTCCAGATTTTAGCTTCCCTGATTTCCTTCAGGATCTGATAGCCGTGCTTTCCCGGCAGCATGATGTCCAGCACCGCGACGTCGTAGGGGTTCTCCAGTGCCAGCCAGGCCCCGGTCACGCCGTCATTGGCAACGTCGACCACGAACCCCTCATTGGTCAGGCCGCGGCGGATGGACTCCGCGAGATCTTTTTCGTCCTCGACCAACAGAATCCTCACAGTGGTTCTCCTTCGTTAGCGCCCATCCTAGTCAACGCCGTTACCGACCCTGCCCGTGGAGGACCCGGAGAGACTGGGTTCAGCCTCCCCAAGGACTGCATCGGCGGGGCTTGTTTCCGACCGATTCCGGCGAACCTGCCGGAGGATTTCGATCACCGTCGGAACCACCGAGACGGCAACAATGACCAAGGCAATCAGCTCCACATGCGCCGCGATGAACGGGACACCACCGAGAAGGGACCCGGCGATCGTCACCCCGGCCCCCCACAGCACAGCGCCGAGAACATTCCAGAGCAGAAATTTCCGGTACGGGTAGTGGGCGGTACCAGCCGCCAGCGGGACAAAGGTCCGCGCGAACGGCACGAAACGTGCCAAAACCAGGGACCGGCCCCCATAACGGGCGAAAAAGCCTTCCGCGCTGGCTAGATGCCGTGACCTCAGCACACGGGCATCGTCGGTGAACAGGCGGCGCCCGAAACGACGGCCCAGCCAGTACCCCACCTGGTCCCCCACAATCGCAGCTACCACAATGACTGTGACCAACACGGCAAGGTTCAGCCCAAGACGGGCATGCAACAGGCCGGCCGTGAAGATCAGCGAATCCCCCGGCAGGAAGGGGAAAAGAACCCCTGATTCGATGAACACCATGCCAGCCACTACCCCCAGAGCCCACCCTCCCAGGCCCTGCAACAAGGCAGCGGGATCCGTGAGGTTCGACCACGGGACGGCGGTCGCCACATCGGCAACAGCGATGGGTAGGTAAACGGTCATCGGAAGAATCCCCTCAGATATGGATAAGAAGCGGTGGACTTACGTTCCTGCCAGCCTGCACCAGGGTTGCTGAAGGAACCCTGAGAACGCTTGACCGGAGGTTTGGTTTGCTGCATGCCTCCCGTGCTGGTGCTGATCCGGGACGCAGGCCGGCCGCACACCGTTTGGGGGCGGGTGTGCGACCGGGGTCTTATTTGGATGTGGATGATGTTGTTCGGGTTGTTAGTTGGTTTCCGCTGATGCGGCCTCCTGCGCGTCGTCCTGTTCGCCGTCGGCTTCGTTGTCTGCGCCGGTCTGGTCATATGCGGTTTCGCCCGTTTCTCCGGACTCGTCCTCAGCACTCTCACCGGCTTCGCCCGATTCGTCCTCTGTTTCCTCGGACGCTTCGTCTTCGCCGGCCTCGGTGGCCAGGACAGTAGCGTTGCCGGCGTCGACCTCGACCTCGGTCAACACTCCGGCACCGTCCTCGACGGTCACCTCGTAGACGACCGACCCGTTCTCGTCACCGAGTTCGGTGGAGACCACACTGGATCCTGGTGCCGATCCGGTGGCGGCGGCTTCGGCGGCCTTCGCGTCGATGGTCGCCAGCTTCGCAAGCTGTGCAGACTCGTCTGCCTCGGACTGCTCGGTTGCCGACTCGGGAGCAGTGATAGATCCGTTGAGCTTCGGTTCCTGCTTCTCGTCCGCTTCGTTGCCGTCTTGGCTGGCCTGGACCGGCGGGGTTGGCGCGACGGTCGCAGCATTCGCGGCGGTCAGTCCGACCGCTGCGGTTCCTCCGATCAGTGCAATCCCTGCAAGGGAGCCGACGAGCATCTTCTTTTTGTTGCTGGGGGTGGCGTTCATGGTGGTGCCTTTCAGTGAGGACTTGGACCCTCCCGGTATTGCTGTCTTCCGTTCAGGTCCGGCCCCGTTTCCCGGTGCCTGTAACCACTCTGACCCCTGCCTGCTTAGAGAACGCTGAGAGACCCTGAGAGCCAGATTAGGACCAACCCGCACGCAGCCGGAACCCAGTGCCGCTTATGCTCCTCAGGTAGATGGAGTTGCGGTACGCTCTGGACTTGAAACAAAGGAGTACTTATGCCTGTGCATGCGTATCCTGAGCCTCACGTCTCAGGAATGTCCGGACGTCTGAACGCGCTTCGCGCCGCGGTCCTCGGCGCCAATGACGGCATTTTGTCGATGGCAGGACTGGTGATCGGTGTCGCCGGTGCCAGCACCGAGGTTCAGCCGGTGTTCATCGCAGGGATGGCCGGCCTAACAGCCGGTGCGGTTTCCATGGCATTGGGTGAATACGTTTCGGTGAGCAGCCAACGCGACAGCGAGAAGGATTTGATTGCCAAGGAAATACGTGAACTCGCCGAGAACCCGGAATCCGAACTGGAAGAATTGGCCGGGCTCTATGAGCAGCAAGGTCTCAGCAGTACCACGGCAACTGCGGTGGCGCGGGAACTGACGGCCAGGAATCCTCTCAAGGCCCACTTGCGAATGGAACTTGGCGTGGATGAGGAGGAACTGACTAACCCGTGGCACGCCGCCGTGTCCTCGGCCGTGGCCTTCCTGCTGGGTGGGCTTCTGCCGGTCCTGGCGATCCTGCTCTCCCCTGTTCAGGCGAGGGTGTGGATCACCTATGGCATCGTGTTAGTCGCGTTGGCGCTGACCGGTGCGGCCGGGGCCAAAATCGGCGGCGGGTCAGTCCGGAAAGCAGCCCTGCGGGTAGTGGTCGGCGGGGCTGTGGGGCTGATGATCACGTACGGCATCGGATTGCTGTTCGGAGCCACAGTCCTCTGACCGGACTTCCAGCAGTATCCCGGCCCGGGGCAGGAGTACAGCCCTCGCGCCCTCTACTGGAGCGGATAAGGTTTCGGTCACGACCGGTTAGTGATTGGCGCTCCAGTAGAGGGCGCGCGCCGGGCAATACTTCACGGCTAGTCGCGCCTCACGGCTCTCCGTGGCGGGACCGCTGAGTATCGGGTAGCCCCATTCGTCGAGGATGATGTGTTCGGGCAGGAGGGTCGCGCACACCCCGTGCCCGGTGCAGGCGATCCGGTCCACCGCAAGGAACCGTCCAGTCACTTCCCCTGCCTCGGCGCTGGTTTCATTGCTCATGCTGCGGCGCCCCGTTGCCGGATCGTGCAGAAACCATCGGCATGTTCTTCCAGGTGCACGGCGAACACAGTCAGGGCGCTGGCAGTGAACGCTGCGATACCGTCCGGGAAGTGGCAGGCTCCCCGCCCCGGCAGCAGGCCAATACGCTGCTTGAGGTCCTGCAGGACGCGGGGCCCTCCAGTTCCGCTCGCAAGCTGATGGAAACCGTGCGACACAGCCGGCACACCGAACATGCAGGGCCCGCACTGCCCGGCGGATTCTCCCGCGGCCCAGGCGAGCATCCCGGACACCGTGTCGACAGGGCAGGAGCCAGGGGCGAGCACGTTGATGACTCCGGGGCCGATGACTGCGTCCGCTGTTGCCAGGGATGGGCTGGAGTAGGCCAGGCCCGGCACCCTGTCCATCGGGATGAAGCTCCCGCCCAGGCCACCAATATTCAGGGCGGAGGAACCAGGGTCGGCGTGACCGGCCAAGGCGAGGATGTCCGCCAGTGGTGGTCCGGCCTGTGTTTCGTAGACCCCAGGGGAAGGTACCGCCCCGATGATGGTGACCATGCGTGGGCCGGGGTCCAGGGGGGTGCCGAAGGAACGGAACCACGCCGGGCCGTGCTGCTCAATCTGGGCGATGCGCAGCACCGTTTCGGCGTTCAGCACCAACGCGGGACGGGTGTTTTTACCGTCAGGGGTGCGCCCGCCCTCCACGAGTCGCGTGCGCTTGGTCATCGGCCTTGCCTGCCCGCCACGCTGTAAAGCGACGAGGGCGCTGGCCTCGGAGGAAACGTACCGGTGCGGGACGGGCAGCACCCTTTTGCCGTGTGCCAGCAGGAACTTCTCGGCATCCGTTCCGGCGTGGACAGCGTACGTCGCCTGCTTTAGCTGTGTCAGCCGGACACCGTGGTCCACCTCGGCCAGATACCGTTTCAGCACGTAAGCGTCTTTGGCTGCACCGATTTCCCCGTCGCAGGCGTTGATGATCAGTTCCGCCCCGGCACGCTGTGCTGCGGCGAGCTTCACCGCAGTGGGAAATGCTGAACCGCCACGACCGGTAAGCCCCGCCGCTACGAGGTCGTCGATGATGGTCACTGCCATGGCTGTGCCCCGATCCGGTGCCGCAGGGTTTCATCGGGTTGCCGGGACGAGAGCCGGAAAATCACGGCACCGGTCCCTGCCGCCAGGCAGGCGATGCTCACGGCCCGAAGGGCCCAGGCGCTGCCTGTTCCCAGGGCGATGCCGTGCACGACCGCGGCCGACCACAACACATAGGAAACGGCGTGGACACGCGCCCACCACGGATCCGGTACCCGTTGCCGCAGCATGGATGTCACTGTCACAGCGATCAGCAAATCGAAAGCAATAGTACCGAGGCCCACCCAGGCCAGCTCATACCCGGAGGTGAAGGGTACGACGGCGGACATCCACCCGATGTCCACGTAGGTTTCAAGAACGGCGGTGACCACATGCACTATCAGGAACACCGTCATACCCAGGGCAAGGTTGCGGTGCAGGCCGGTGATCACGGTGGTCTGCGTGCCCTCCGGACGCCTCCGCCCCGAGGTGACCACACCAAGGATGAACACCACAGTCAACAACACTATGGCGGTGATTCCGGTGGCCCGGGATACCACCCAGAGGACCTCATTGACGGCCGGGGTCACATCATCGCTCCCGCGCTGCCACCGGTGGCAGCCTCATGAGTGCTCGGCCAGCCCCCCGTGCGGACCACCGCCCCGTCCGGGCGCCTGAGCCGTGCACTGATTCCGTTGAAAGCCAACCATCCCGGGGCCTCTTCGCCCAGAATGACAGCAGCGGTCGAGGCAGCGTTGGCCTCCACCACGGTCGCGCCAGCGCACGTTACTTCCGCCCACACCGGTACCGCGGTGTCCCCGGTCCGGGGATCAAAAATGTGGTGGATACGCTCACCGCCGCGGATCCAGGTCCGTAACCGGGTAGAAGAAGTGGCCAGTGCCTGACGATGGATCGTGACGACCTGGCCGATGGTCCCACCGGCCTGTTCCACCCCCACCAGCCAACCGCCAGCCGGTGGACTCCCAGCGACGGCGATATCCCCACCCAGATCGACCAGAAACCCCCCGGGCAAGGTTTGGGCCAGGGTCCCAGCGATGCTGTCCGCGGCATAGGCTTTGGCGCTGGCCCCAAAGTCAAGGACCATTCCCTGCGGTACGCCCAACACGCCCGTTACAGGATCGAAATAGAGGAGCTTCCACCCGGGCGCTGGTACCGGGCGGTTGGGCATCGTCCAGTCGTCTCTGCTAGCGACAGCGCTCATGTCGACATCGTACCCGGAGCGGATCAACGCGGAACCGATAGTGGGATCAACGAGCCCATCGGTCAACTCCGCGGTTTCCAAGGCAGCCCCCAACACCTCGGCGAATAGCGCGCTGACGTCGACCGTGACCGGACCCGATACTGCTCTCCGGTTGATGACGCCAAGCTCGGAATCGGCCCGGAACCGGGAGACCGAATCATCCAGTCCCCGCAGATAGGTGCGGACGTACTCCGCCGCGGGTTCCAGCCTCAATTGCTCCGTGACATGTAAACCCACCGTGGTCCCAATCGCGGGGAACGTGAGCGAATACATGCTCAGGACCCCTTGGTCGTGACCTGAGGCTGGGCCTGCTGGGTGTGTTGCGGCGCGTTCAATGGGGCCGCACTCCTACTGAAGCCCTGCCCACCGGTGGACACCACCCCCTGCTGCACCGTCTGCTGCGCAGGCTGCTGGGTTGCCTGTTCCCCAGCTACGAGACCGGCACTCATCCCCGCGGTGGCCAGACCGGCCACCAGCAGCCCTCCCACCGTCCACTGCTGAATAGACCGCAAAGCCCGGGTCCGTGAATTGTTCATCATTGCTTTCCTCCTCTCAGCGTTCGTTAAGCATCACCCCCGCATGCTTAACGAACGCTGAGAGGCGCCGAAGGACGACAAAAGCGCAGCAGCCGCTGCGGCTGATAGTTCACCAACACCCCGAAGGAACCAAACTCATGAAGAAGACCCTGATCATATCCGCGACAGTACTGGCCGCAGCTGGCCTCGCATTGAGCGGTTGCAGCATTAATCCTGGCATTGACCCAGCCAGCACGCCGGGCCCGTCCGCCACCTCAAGCAGCAGCACGCCGGGCCCGTCCGCCATTTCAAACAGCAGCACGCCGGGAATGTCCGGAATGCCGGAGATGTCAGGGGACGGCACAAACACCACCCCGGCAACGCCGGACGGCGGCACCAAATCCGCGGGCGATAACCACAACGCCGCGGACACGACGTTCGCCCAGCTGATGATCCCCCACCACGAAGATGCCATCACCATGAGCGATGGCCTCCTCGGAAAGGAAGGCATCGATTCCCGGGTGATGGCCCTGGCCGACCGAATCAAAGCTGAACAAACCCCCGAAATCGATCAGCTCAACGCTTCCCTGGAAGCATGGGGCGAACCGGCGGGCATGCCCGGCGGGATGGACGGGTCAATGGGCGGATCGATGGGAGGGGGCGATATGCAGGCGCTGGACGCCGCGCAAGGCACGGAAGCGTCGACGGTCTTCCTGGAACAGATGATCATCCATCACACCAGCGCCATCGCCATGGCCGAACAGGAAGCCGCCAATGGATCGGATGCTGACACGGTCAAATTGGCCGAAAGCATCGTGTCTTCGCAGAAGGCTCAGATCCAGGAAATGAAGGATCTGCTCACCACCCTGTGACGAAGCGCGGGCAGGTGCCGACGGTTGCAATGAGGTCGTCCTGCTTGGCCCCGCGGTGTGGTTGCTGTCTTTGCAGGGGAGGGAGGGCCCGCTGATCGGTGACTCCACCTTGCAGGGGTTCGGAGTCAGGTCATGGCCATCGAGGTCCAAGGAAACGCAGATTCTTCCGCGGATACCCCCAGCGGTATAATAGTTTATGTAGGCAGCCAGAAGAGTTCCTCCGCATCATGTTCCACCAACTTCCTATAAGGAGACTTTCATGCCCTTCGAGCGCACCTATAACCAGCGCCACTCCCCAGCCAGCTACTCTGCCCCGCGCCATACTGCCGGTCAGGCCCTGGTTGTCGATCAGAACGACGACGATCGGTGGCGAGCGGGCAACCCAGCGGTAACGGGACGACGGAATGGGACGAAATCATAATGGATGGCAATGGAATGGTCGGTATGGGGTTGGGTTGGATCTTCTGGCCCCTGCTGATCATCGGGGTACTGATGCTGGCGTTCGTCCTGGTGAGGTCTTTCACTGGGTCCGCCCGCGCAGACCGTGGTAGCGCGCCGGGTGGAGACTTCACCCCGCCGACGGGCGCGGGTCCGGGCGGCGCCCGGGAGATCCTTGAAGAGCGGTACGCCCGCGGCGAGATCAGCACCGAGGAATACCGCGAACGACTGCGGACCCTTCAGGAGGGAGACCGGTGAGCCAACCCACGCGCCGGCAGTTGCTGGTCCTGGGCCTCGCTGGTGCCGGAATGACGGCAACCGGCGGAGCCGGGCTGTGGTGGTCCAACAGCGGCGCCACCCTCGGGGGCGGTCAGAAGTTGCTGCAGCCGAAGGTGCTCACCAGCGCCAAGGGGATGCTCCAGTTCGCTTTGGAAGCCGCCCCTGCCCGCGTTGAGGTCGGCGGCCAGCCCGCCAACGTCCAGGCCTTCAATGGGTCCTTACCCGGACCCACCCTACGTGTGCGCGGCGGGGACACGATCCGGGTGGAAATGACCAACAAGCTGGAGGCACCCACGAACCTGCACGTGCACGGGCTGCATGTCTCGCCCCTGGACAACGGGGATAACCCGTTCGTGAGCATCGATCCTGGGGAGTCCTTCAACTACGAGTTCATCCTGCCGGCTGATCACCCGCCGGGCACCTACTGGTACCACCCGCACCGTCACGGTCACGTTGCCGACCAGTTGGCCGCTGGACTCTACGGGGCCATCGTGGTGGAGGATCCCGATCCGATACCGGTGAGCCGGGAGCGGGTGCTGGTGGTATCGGACCTGTCCCTGGACGCGTCCGGGAACCTGTCGGAGGTCACTGCCATGGAGCAAATGATGGGCCGCGAGGGGCAGATTGTGCTGGTCAACGGCCAGATCAGCCCGCAACTCACCGCCGCGCCGGGGGAACGGGAGCGATGGCGGATCGTCAACGCCTGCGCCGCCCGCTATTTGCGCCTATCCCTCGATGGACAAGGCGTACGGTTGCTCTCCTTCGACCTGGGCCGAGTACGTGAACCAGCAGAAGTGACCGAAGTGGAACTGGCGCCGGGCAACCGGGTGGAACTGCTCGTGGACACCCGTAAAGGCACCTCCACCCTGGTGGCGGCGCCCGTAGATCGCGGCGGGATGGGCGGGATGATGGGTGCTGGCAACGATCAATCTGACAACAGCGATCCAGTCGATCTATTGCGCCTTGACGTGTCCGGAGATGTGGTAGCAACCCTCCCGGAGGGTCCCGCCGGGCCTGCGCTGCAGGACCTGCGGAACGGGACAATCACCGGCCGCCACACCCTGGACTTCGACATGGGCATGAGCGGCGGCATGGGCAATGGCAGCGGTGGGAACATGATGTCATTCACCATCAATGGCAAGGCGTTCGATCCAGACCGGCTCGACACCGCAGTGCAGGCTGGTGGGATTGAGGAGTGGACCCTGACCAACTCCAGTTCCATGGACCACCCCTTCCACCTACACGTGTGGCCGATGCAGGTAGTCCAGGATGGGGCCCGCGACCTGAGCGAGCCTACCTGGCAGGACGTCGTGAACATCCCGGCTCGCAGCCAGGTAAAAGTACTGGTGGCCTTCGATGATTTCCAGGGCCGCACCGTCTACCACTGCCACATCCTCGACCACGAGGACCTCGGCATGATGGGCACCGTCGAAGCCCGCTAGCCTCGAGCCAAAGCCCCGCAACGCGTTTCTTCGCTCACCGCCTGATCGGTTCCGGCGTAATAGGACAGCAGTGCAAGAGGGTCTCGCTTGTCTGAGCCGTGTTGCTCGCAAAGCCAGTCCCTCACCGCGGCTGTTCGCGTCTCACAAGGGATCTTTTCCGGCAGTCCTCGCCGAAGAGTCGGGCGGTCTGGTACGGCTGGTCGGGGCCGACGAAGAGCGCCAGGTCTTTCGTCATGGCACACTCAGTGCACAATGCAGTCAGCTTCGCACCATGGCTTCAGCTTCGTCGGCCGCGCTGGGCGTTGAGATGGCTTCCTGGGCAAGGATGTGTGCGAAATGGCGAGCCGCTGCCGCATAATGAGGATCGTCCAAAAGGTCGGCAACGGCTGCCGCGATCTTGTCTGGCGTCGACTTTGCGCTCAGGCGTATGCCGGCGCCCTGCCGGAGAGCTCGCACCGTGTTGTCCTTCTGGTCGCGGCCCATCGGTACGCACACCAGCGGGACACCGGCCGCAAGAGCCTTGATCATTGTGCCGTGGCCGGCATGAGTGATGACGACAGATGCCTCGGGAAGTATCCGGCTGTGCGGCGCCGCCTGAACGACGTCGACATTGGGTGGCGCCTCGATTTCGTCCGGATCTACCGCAGTGCCGGTTGTCATTAGCCCCCGGACAGGTAGCTGGCCCAGCGCCCGAGCGATGCGCTGGAGAAGGCCGACCTGGTGTTGGAAGATCGAACTGGTGGCGACGAGGACGAGCGGGTCGGTGCCCTGAGAATGCCACTCGGCGGTTGCCCAAGCGGGATCGTCGAGCTGCGGCCCTACGTATCTGACATTAGCTGGCAGCCGGGGAGCGACGAAGTCGAACGACGGACTGGTCATGACCAAGACCTTGGTGCATCGGTCGAACAACTCGAATACGTCGTGCAGCGGCGGCTGTCCGTAGCTGGCCAGCACGGCGTTGAGCCGTGGCAGGGTGCGGTCCAGGAGCCACGAAACGGTTCTCGGGGCCAGCGTGTCCCTCGTCCGGCGAAGCACCCCCGGGCCTGGTGACCAGCCGGTCCCCATCAGGGGCAGGCCCGGCGTCGGCCGCAGGTAGGTCTGTGCAAGCAAAGCGGCGGTCGGAAGGCCGGTCGATTGGGCCCCGATCAGAATTCCCGGCAAGCCATCCGCTAGGACGGCATCCACAGGGAACTCGCGAATGGTCGCCACGACGTCATTGGCGAAGCGCCTGGTCATTTCTTTCCCGGCGGCAAAGTCTTTGGCCGCCCGGAAGGCGCGCAGGGGGTTGCGCCCCTCTAACGCGGCGATCAGGGCCGTCTGCTCGTGTCGGGAGTTGACGTGGGGCGCATCCCTCCACGGGCTGAAAGCGCAACCAGCCGATCTGGCCGACGCTTCGATCGTCGGATCGGCCAGTACGTGCACCTCATGGCCCCGCCGGACGAGCTCGGCGGCGAGACCGATCGCTGGCGGGACGGTTCCTCCGCCGTCGATCACGGCCAACAGGAACCGGGCACCGCCTTGCCCCGGGTGTTCAGTCATCATCGGCCGGCGCCAGATCAAAGTATGCCGCGCTGACCATCAGCGTCTCGTCGACCATAGCCATCTCCTCACTGATCGGCGTCGCGCAGCAGGTTGATGCAGAACGCCAGCGGGCCTTCGTCGTCGCCCCACATGAGATTATCCTCGGGTGCATGAATTGCGACAAGGCGAATTCCATGGCCGCCTATGGGCAGTTTTTCATGGCCGCTAACGATGCCCAAGAGCGTCCGCCGTCAGCATGCGACCTCTGGGACAAGATGCCGGTCAATGGAATTTGCTAATGAGCTCGACGAGATTTTGCGCCTGGAGACCGGAACACGACAAGTCCGTATCGAACCTTCGCGTCTGCTTTCTTAAAGCCGGCTGTCCCGGTCCTCGGCGGCCAAGCAAAACACATCCGCCCTCCCGAAGGAGGGCGGATGTGTGGGCGTCGATTCTTTCATCTGTGGATCGGCCGCCCATCTAAAGCGGGGCCAGCTGCACTTCGACTTGCAGCTGGGTGAGCGTCCCTCCCGGGACGCCTCTCCCAGTTTGCGTGGACAGTCCTATCAGTGACTTTGCGTTGTCAGCTCGCTGGTGGCCAGCGAGACCCCGGCCTCCGCCGCGATCGATTTGATCAGAGCCGACGCGTTCTCTTCCGACCACCCAGCGTCGACTGCAGCATCAACATACTTCCCTGCGGCGGTGACTCCGGGCACAGCTACACCAAGACCGGATGCGAAATCCTGGATAAGACGGCTGTCCTTCTGCATCAGCTTGAGAGCGAATGACGGCGAATAGTCGTCGGCGAGGACCGAGGGCCCGACGCCATCGAAAATGGGCGAACGGAAGTCTGTGACTTTGAGTACGCCAAGCACCTTGTGGAGGTCCAGACCGGCGCGAGCGGCCAACGTAAGCGACTCGCCCAGGGCCAGAAGCTGCGATGCGACAACCAGGTTGCCGACGAGCTTCATCCGAACGCCCGATCCTCCGGGACCCATCAGGTGAACGGTCTCGCTGATCGGCTCCAGCACGCTCAAAGCTTCGTTGAAGGTGTCCTCGTCACCCCCGACGACGATCCAGAGGCCGCCGTTGTTGGCCTCGCCGCGTGAGCCGAAGACAGGAGCGTCGAGGAAGCGCAAGCCTTTCGACTCGAGTGCTTCGCGCTCGACCGCGCTCGCCTCCGGGCTGATGGTCGAGAGGTCGATCACGATGGGGTTGCCGTCGATGACGGCCGCAAGACCGTCCTCGCCAAGGACCACGGACTGGACTGCCACGTCGTCGCTGAGGCAATACATCACCACCGCTGCGCCCGTCACCGCACGGGCAATGGTGGGAGCGGACGTCGCCCCCGCAGCGACTGCTGATTCGACGGGTGCCTCCGAGCGGTTCCAGACGGTGACGTCGTGCCCTGCTGCGATTAGGTTCTTGACCATGCCGAGACCCATGGTCCCGAGTCCGAGGAATGCGATTTGCGTCATTCTGTGTGACCTCCTGTTTGTGATGAAGCCAGTGGCGCGTTCGCCGAGGCCCACGACTGCAGGAACCTCAGGAACGCAGTTGCGCCCGGGTCCTGCAGTCCGATGCTGCGTTCCTGCATCCACGATGCCCTGCCGCGGCGGGATTGGAGTTCCTTCGAGGCGATAACACCGCTTTCGGCGGCGCTTATGGCGGCGTCGAGCGCCTTTGCCCCCGGCCCAGCCTCGAGAAGTGCTTCGGCAGCTGGGAACATTGCGTCCAGGATCGTTTTGTCGCCGACCTGTGACTTGCCGCGCTGGCTGATCGATTCGGCCGCAGCGATTGCGAATCGTCCAACCTGATCGCCCGCTATGGATGGCGTGTCACCCCACACGCGCGAACCCGCGAGTAGCGCGCCGGCCACCAGAGCCGCCATAGTCGACGGGTTAGCGTTCGCGAACGCCTTGGCACAGGCCAGGACGACATCCGACGGGGTGGCGCCCGTCGGCAGGGCTTCCAGCGACTCGACGGCCGCCGCTGCTCCCAACGAGACGGTAATGCCCAGGTCGCCGTCACCGAGGGCTTGGTCAAGATCGCCAAGTTCTTCCGAATAGGTGGTGAATTCGCGAAGGCAATTGCGGATCGCGATGCTGAGTTCGTTTCCATTCATGACTTGCTCACGCTTCCTTGAAGAACGGGGATTCGGCTGGCGCGTTGAGCAGGGCAAGCCGCTCGTCATTCAACGCCAGCAGAGAGATGGAGGCCCCCGCCATTTCCAGGCTGGTGGCGTACTCCCCGACGTAGATTTTGTCGATAATGATTTCCTGATCGGTGAGCAGCGTGTGCACGCGGCGGAACAGGAGGTAGAGCTCTTCGAGCGGAGTTGCCCCCATGCCGTTGACGAGCACTGCAACCCGATCCCCCGCGCCGATACCGAGGTCAGCCACGAGACGTTCGGTGATGCGTTCCGCAATCCGGTCCGCCGTCTCCAAGGCGCCGCGATGGAACCCGGGCTCGCCATGAATGCCGATCCCCACCTCCATTTCACCCTCGTCGAGCTCGAAGCTCGGCTTGCCGGTCGTGGGCAGGATCGTCGGGGAGAGACCGATTCCCATCGTGGCTGTGTTGTCGATGATGTCTTCCGCCACCGCGGCCACCTGATCGAGCGAGTCGCCGCGCTCTGCAGCGGCGCCGGCTGCCTTGAAGGCAAACATGATTCCGGCGACACCCCTGCGGTCTGCGGAACGTTCCTTGGGCTGACTTGCCACATCGTCTCGGCCGACCGCGGTCACCGTGGCAATGCCTTCGAGTTCGGCCATGTCGGCCGCGAGATCGAAGTTAAAGACATCGCCACCGTAGTTGCCATACAGGTAAAGAACGCCCGCGCCTCCGTTGACCGCTTTGGTCGCTTCCAGCACCTGAGACGACGAGGGGGACGAGAAGACGTTCCCGATCGCCACGCCGTCGCAGAGGCCCCGTCCGACGTATCCCTTGAAAAGCGGGAGGTGCCCGGACCCGCCGCCTGTGACGATGCCGACTTTGCCAACGACCGGAGCGTCGGCACGCACCAACACCCGCCGATCATCCGCGGGAGTTTTTACGAGGTCGGGATGGGCCAACAGAATTCCTTCGACGAACTCGTCGACGAAGGCGCCTGGTTCATTAATGATCTTCTTCATAGTTCTTGGTCCTTTTTTCGAGATCAGGTTCAGTGGATGACGGGCTCGGTGGAGGGGGCCTCAGTGGCCGGTTGGGATCCAGCTTTCTTCGACCGTTTGGTGCGCGTAGACGAAACCGAATCGAGAATCATCACTCCGATCAGAATTACACCCTGGGCGATCGCGTACTCGTACGACGAGAGCCGGATGGCGGTGAACCCACTGGACACAACCTGCAGGGTGAGTGTCGCGAGGACAACGCCAGCGACCGATGCGAACCCTCCGGAGGGATTGGTACCTCCCAGCACGGCGATGACAATCACCAGGAGGACGTAGGAGGAGCCGTAGTCGGCCGACGCTGTGGGGTTGCGGGCAAGGAAGAGCAAGCCGGCAAGCCCGGCGAGCAATCCACCCACCATGTAGGTCTTCATGAGCACCGCCCGTCGCGGAATAGCCGAGTATTGCGCGGCGACAGGGTTGGCGCCCTCCAGCTGGATCATTCGGCCGAGGGCCGTGCGATTGATGAGAACAGCGACGAGGGCAGCAACGGCGAGGAAGATAATGAAAAGCACGGGGATGTTGGCGACGGCCGCCTGCCCGATCGTGCCGAGTATGGCCGGCGCGCCGTAGAGTGTCGTGCCGCCCGTCCAGACGATGGCGATCCCGTTGTAGATCTGCATGGTGGCAAGTGTTGCCAGAATCGGGGTGATTCCCACCACGCTCACCAGGAATCCATTGATTGCACCGCCGAGCACTCCGACGGCGAGACCGGCAAGAACAATGACGAAGGCGAGATTGTTTGCCAGGTCCGGGTCGTTCGTAGCTATCGCCGTGTGCAGGGTCGAAATGGTGATGGCGGAGAAATTAGCGACGGCTACCAGTGACAGGTCGATTCCGCCGGTGAGCATGACGACCATCATCCCGATTGCGATGATGCCGATTTCGGGCGCAGCGACAGCGATGTTCTGCAGATTGATCGGACTGAGGAAGACTCCGGGGTTAAGGATGGAGAACAGCGAGATCGCCATAAGCAGCGCAACGACCATCCGTCCTGCACCACGGTTTGCGCCGGTACGTCGCACTAACCGTTCGGTCCAGCTCCCGACTTGACCATTGAACTGGCGCAGCGACTTCGAGTTCGTACGGGGCGACTTCATGTCGGGGCTCAAGGTCCCACCTTCTGTTCGTCTTTGTGCGCCGAGTCGAGATCTTCGATCACACGCATCCGCCGGGAATCTCTTCGGGCCGCTATTGCCTGGATACCAACGCCGAGGACAAGGAGTACGCCGACCGCGGTGCGCAGCCACGCACTGGGTACGCCCACCAGCAAGAGGCTGTTCTTGATTACCTGCACGAGAAGTACGCCGAGTACAGTGCCAATCACGGAACCTCGACCGCCGAAGATCGATGCGCCGCCGAGCACCACTGCTGCGATAATGTCGAGTTCGGTGCCGACCAGATCACGGGGGTTGGCGCTTCGACTGAGCACGATGTGGATGACGCCAGCGATTGCAGCGAGTGCTCCCACCAGCACGTAAACGGACACCTGAGTGCGCTTCACCTGGAACCCGGCACGCCGTGCCGCCTCCAGGTCGCCGCCCATGGCGTAGAGGGAGCGTCCGAACATAGAGCGCTTCAGCACCCATGCTACGAGCACACACAACAGGAGGGCCGGCACAACCAACACGTGCAGGTATGCACGACCCTCCGGCGTTGTGACGTCGAGCAGGTTCGTCGTGGCCAGTGCCGCCATCGACCCCGGGAGCTCTGCGAAGTAGGTGGCCCCGACATAGGTGTACATCGCGCCGAAAAAGATGCCCTGGGTACCGAGTGTCACGATCAGCGTGGGCAGGTTGAACTGGGCGATGACTATGCCGTTGATGAGTCCGAGGACAGCACCCACGCCGATCGCAATCGCGAAAATCCCGAGTAGGCCGGGGTCGTAGCCGGAGCTCAGGCAGAACGACACCGTTGCGTATCCGGCGAAGATCGCGATGGCAGCGAATGAGACGTCGATCCCGCCCGTGATCACCACGATGAGAACGCCCAGAGCGAAGATCACCGGAACAATCGAGCTCCGGAGGATTGAGAAGCCGGTGTTGGGGGTGAAGAAGGTTGGGTTGGCGATTGACATCGCAAGGATCAGCCCGAGCAGGACGAGGGCCAGAACGCCCTCGTTGTTCGCGCCTCGGAGCCGCCGAAGCGCGTCCATCAGGCCGACATCCGCTCTTGAATTGTGTCCACTGTGATCTGATCTCCCTCGAGAGTGTGGGTCAGGCGTCCTTGCCTGATGACTAATACTCGATGGCACGAGGCTACGAGCTCGGGGGCGTCGTCCGAGATGACGATCACGGACATTCCCTTGGCGGCCTCGACACGAAGGAGCTCGAGAATCTCTTCTTTCGAGCCGATGTCTACTCCGACGGTCGGCCCGTTAAGCATGAGCACGGTTGGTGCGGTCGCAAGCCATTTCGCGAGGACCACGCGCTGCGCGTTCCCGCCGGAGAGCGTGCGAACCGGGGCCTGCGCGTTCGGGGCGTTGATTTTGAGGCCCTCGAAGTAGTGCTTGATCGTGGCGGTGACGCCCAAGGTACTCAAAGTGCCCCACTTACTGCGGTGGGACTCGAGTGAGGCGGCGACAATGTTGTCAGCAATCGATTTTTCAAGGAATAGACCTTGGGAAAGGCGATCCTCGGGAACATATCCGATGCCTGCTGCGACGGCGTCCTGAATGGTGCGAATATTGACAACTTCGCCCGCGACCCGGATCTGGCCGTCGTCGGCGGGGGTAACCCCGAAGAGCGACTCTGCGATCTCGGTGCGGCCTGATCCCAGGAGGCCCGTCACGCCGAGAATTTCGCCGCGGCGCAACCCGAAGGAAATGTCCCGATAGGCCCCAGCCAGGGAAAGATTCGTGACCTCGAGAGCCAGGGGCGCCGATAGGTCGAGGTCGCTCACCGTTCGTGCTTCGTTGACCTCACGACCGGTCATGTGGCGCGAGATCGATCGCGGATCGAATTCGGACGTCGGCCCGCTCACGACCTGCCGACCGGATCGCATGATCGTGAGTCGCTGAGAGATGGCGAGTACTTCTTCGAGCTTGTGGGAAACGAACATCAGGGCCACTCCGCGGGCGCGAAGGCGCTCGACGAGGGCGAACAGCCGACTCACCTCCGAGTGGGTGAGGGCTGTTGTTGGTTCATCCATAATGATAGCGCGCGCATCATTGACCAGGGCTCGACAGATTGCGGTGAGCTGCTTGTCAGCAACCGAAATATCTCCGACCTCGCGATCGAGATCGAGATCGAGATCGAGTTCTTTCAGAATCGCCTCGGCCTTGGGCCGAATGGAAGCAGGGGAATAGATCCGACGCCCGGTCGCGACCTCCGCAGTCAGCACAATATTCTCAGCCACCGTAAGGTTGGGGAAGAGCGAGAAATCCTGGTAGATGACCTGAATTCCGCTCTGGATAGCTGCGTGGGCGTTGATGTGGGAATGGGAGACTCCGTCGATGACGATCTCACCCGAGTCGGGCCGCTCCGCACCGGAGATGATCTTGATGAGAGTCGACTTGCCGCAACCGTTTTCGCCCGCAAGGCAGTGCACTTCTCCTGGGATCAGCTCGATGGACACGTCCCTGAGAGCGGGTACGCCACCGAAGGTCTTGGAAATTCCGTATGCCGAGACGAATGGTTCTGCCTGCGGGGAATTGGGTGCGGAAGTAATAGCATTACCTTTCCAACTCGGATCCAGAGCGCGCATCCACTGGATGCGCGCCCCGACCCGATCTGAGATGGCTAGAAGTCGTACTCGGCGGCTGTTTCGGCGTCGGCAGCTACCGAAGCTTCTCCGACAAAGACGTTGTCGTACCCTTCGAGCTTCTTGAGCGAGGTGTAGCCCTCGACTCCAAGATCGGTGCCTTCCTCGATGGTTCCGCCGTCGGCCAGAATTTGCGCGATGGCCAGCTGTGCCTCACCGGCGAGGGCGGGGTCCCAGAAGAAGATCTTGTCGATGGAACCATCAGCGAGGTACTGGTTGGCGACCGACGGGATGGAGGTGCCCATCACACAGACCTGGTCTTCAAGCCCAGCCTCCTGAACCGCCCGCGCGATGCCGGGGACGTCGTTGCCGGCTGACCCCTGGAATCCGGCGATGTCCGGGTATTTGGCGAGCACCTCTTTTGCGCGCTCGTAAGCAGTCCCCTGGTCGTCGGTGCTCTCAATCGGAGTCTCGACGCGAGTCATGTCCGGGAAATTCTCGGTCTGGTTCTCGTGCGCGGCATCAACCCACTCCATGTGCGTCTGAGCGGTCAGCCCACCGACGAACTGTACGTACTCACCTGTTCCACCCATGCATTCGGCCAGGTTGTCCATGATCTCGGCACCATAGGAGGGGTTGTCGAACGCCTCGATGTCGATGTCGACGTTCTCGATACCGGTTGCCTCGTGTGAGACGACAATGATTCCCTGGTCCCGAGCCTGCTTGAGCACCGAAGAGAGTGCCTCGGGCGAGTTGGGTACAACAGTGATTGCCGTGGGCTTCTGGGCGATGAGGTCCTGGACGATTTGAACCTGCTTCTCGGGGCTGACGTCGTCTGCGCCCTCCTGACGGGCATCGACGCCAGTTCGGTCAGCGAATGCCTGGATCCCTACCTCCATGCGCTGGAACCACGGAATGGTCTGAGCCTTTACGACCGTCACCATGACTTGTTCCCCGGAAGGGGTGGCCTCGCCGCTCGACTCGCTTCCGACCGAGCCCACTGATGAGCAGCCGACCAGACCGAGAGATGCTCCCACCAGAAGCGCGGTGCCACGGAGGGTTTGCTTACTATTCATTTCGTTTACTCCCTTGTGAACGATTCAATGCAGGTGAAATCCTTGATGTAGCACGCTTACAGTTGCGCGCTATTGGATGAAAATATCTTCGAACACCCGGCTTGTCAAGCGATATCGCGCAGATTTCTGCGCATTAATGAGCATAGATGGGTCAAGATCTCGCCGAGGATCCTTGTTTGCCCCTTTTTTCGGCGCGTTCCGAGCCCACCTCCCTGAAGATCAGGTAATCGAGTGCATCGGCATCGACATCGGCCAACACGCACTGCTCCGGAATGCGCACTTTCGCGCAGACGCTCTAGAATCGAACCAGCGATGAGGCTAGTCCGCGCAGGCAGTACTTTAGACAAGAAAGGAGCTGGATACGTGTCACGACAGGCAGAGATTGTCGAGGTTCTTAAGGATGATGGCTTCCGATCCGTCAACGATCTCGCCGCGCGATTTGCTGTGACTTCATCGACGATTCGGCGTGACCTTGAGCGTCTTGAGGCGATGGATTTGGTGCAGCGAACCCACGGTGGTGCGATCCCAGTTCGGCAATCTGACACTCCTCACCAATTCAAAGAGGAACTTCATCTCGCCGAGAAGTCCGCGATTGGCAAGGCAATGGCGGAGCGCATTCTTGAAGGCCAAACAGTGCTCCTCGATGGGGGGACCACGACGCTCGAGGTCGCGCGGCACCTGACTCGGCGACGTCTCACCGTGGTGACCAATGATCTGCGCGTTGCCACGGAGATTGCCCGGCGACGTTCAGCGCATCTCGTACTTATTGGCGGCGAACTTCTCCCCGACATCTACACGACGTGGGGGCCGGCTGCAGTGCTTCAACTGGAGAATCTGCGAGTTGACGTCGCAGTGTTCGGCGCGGATACCGTCTGCGACGACGGCCTCTATCACACGAGTAGCTATGAGGTTGAGCTCAAAAGGCTGATGCGTTCCATCGCGAAGGAGGCCTTCTTCGTCGCGGACAGCTCTAAGTTCGGCCGTGAGGCGCTCTTCAAGGTCTTGGAGGTCAATGATTTCACTGCGGGGATCACTGACGACTTACTTGACCCCCTTCGCGCCTCGCAATTCCCCATTCCGATTATTTTGGCGGGCGCGCAACGGTAAGCTCCGTAGTGCGTATCCGCTTAGCTCAGCTTAGTTTTAGCTGCTGCCGGCCCGTCAGCGACGATCTCGGCTCCGGTAGACGGCGCCCGTTACCTGGTCGGGCCGCGAAGGGCTTGGAACGCAGACATCGGAGTGAGTTTCAGTTGTAGCGGAAAGATCAATACGTCGGTGTAGTCCTGCAGATCCATGGCGCTGTGGGTTCCGCAGCGCCCACCCCTAGACGAGCAATTCCTATTACCGGGAATGGTGTGAAGGCTTGTAAAAGTCAGGCGGAGAGTGATCAACCCGATAAGGTATTCCGCAATGCGGTGCGCTGTCTGGGGATTACTGCGTTCGGGTGGTTCCGAAAAGTATTCTAACAACCCCCCTCTATCGGGTGGATCGTAGATGCTGTCGTCGCCACATCCGTCCGGGCGTGGACCGGCACCTATGTCTCGTACTAAGTCGATGATTAGCGAATGACCTCGGTCCAGAGCCCTCCGATACCGCAGACGAAATCATCAGAGGCCTTGAAAGTGGTAGATATCCCAAGTAGCACGAGTCAAGGGAAACGGCGTTCTGATCCCCTTGTGGTCCTCTATCCTCAGACGCCCAAGGTCGACCGGTTCCGCTCTTAATTGGGTCGTCCACCCAGAAAGGCCAAAGAGACCAGACTGTGACCTAAAAAACCGCGTCCAGAACGACGAAGCCCCGATGAGATTTGCCGTCTCATCGGGGCTTCCAGCTGTCGGGATGACAGGATTTGAACCTGCGACCCCTTGACCCCCAGTCAAGTGCGCTACCAAGCTGCGCCACATCCCGATTGGCTCGCCGATGAAGGCTGAACCACCTGAAGAATCCTATCGCATACCCCGGCCCTGAACGAACCGGGCCGCCTTGAGGATCCCCAATCCGCTAGGCGTGCACGGGCGAGACTACTTCTTCTTGCCGCGCTTCTCGCGGACGCGCATGGCAACCTCGATCGGCGTTCCTTCGAACCCGAAGGTTTCCCGCAGGCGACGCTGGATGAAGCGACGGTAGCCCGGGTCGAGGAACCCGGTGGTGAAGAGGACAAATTTCGGTGGCCGCGACGACGCCTGCGTGCCGAAGAGGATACGGGGCTGCTTTCCGCCACGGACCGGGTGCGGGTGGGCAGCAACCAGCTCGCCGAGAAACGCGTTGAGGCGCCCGGTGGGGATCCTGGTGTCCCAGGACGCCAACGCACGGTCCAGGGCCGGGGTCAGCCGGTCCTTGTGCCAGCCGGTCAAGGCCGAAATGTTCACGCGGGGTGCCCATTCGACGTGCGCCAGGTCCTGTTCGATCTCGCGCTCCAGGTAGGTGCGACGCTCGTCGTCCATCAGGTCCCACTTGTTGAACGCCAGCACCAGTGCCCGGCCGGACTCCATGGCGAGGTTCAGAATACGGATGTCCTGCTCACTCAACACCTCGTCCACGGCCAGCAGCACCACGGCCACTTCGGCCTTTTCCAACGCCGACTGGGTCCGCAGGGACGCGTAGAAGTCGGCGCCCTGGGCCATGTGCACGCGGCGGCGGATGCCCGCGGTGTCCACGAAGCGCCAGACGCGGCCGTCGAGTTCAATCATTTCGTCAACAGGATCACGGGTGGTTCCGGCCAGCGGATCCACCACTACCCGGTCGCTGCCCGCCAGCTTGTTCAGCAGCGACGATTTGCCCACGTTGGGACGGCCAATCAGCGCCACACGCCTGGGCCCGCCGGAACGTTCCAGCCCTCCGTGCGCCGAGAACTTCGGCAGCACCTCAAGCGCCTGGTCCAGCATGTCACCGGTACCACGGCCGTGGAGGGCCGAGACCGGCCACGGCTGACCGAAGCCCAGACCCCACAGGCTGGAGGCATCGGCTTCGTTCTGGATGTCGTCAACCTTGTTGGCGACCAGGATGACCGGCTTCTTCTTCTTGCGCAGCATCTGCACAATGGCTTCGTCCGTGGCGGTGGCGCCAACTGTCGCGTCGACGACCAGCAGGACGGCGTCGGCCATGTCGACGGCGATCTCGGCCTGATCGGCGACCCGGGCGTGGATGCCACGGGCATCGTGCTCCCAGCCACCGGTGTCCACGAGGGTGAACCCGCGGCCGTTCCAGGTGGCCGAATACATGACGCGGTCACGGGTGACACCAGGGGTGTCTTCGACGACCGCTTCGCGGCGACCGAGAATACGGTTGACGAGCGTGGACTTGCCCACATTGGGGCGTCCAACGATGGCGAGGACCGGATCGAGCTGCATCGGCGCATCGGGATTGTAATCCTCGGGCTCCAACGCAAGCAGCGCCGCATCTTCCTCGTCGAGTTCGTAGTCGTCAAGGCCGGCCCGAAGCGACCGGGCGCGGACCTCCGCCTCGTCGTCGTCGATTCCGGCCAGGCGCTCCGCAATCGAGTCCTCGCCGGACGGCTCGAACTCTTCTGCCCCTTCAATGTCAGGGCGGGCCTGGTTGTCAGTCATGAGTGCATTCCTTCGTTATCAGTGTGCAACGGTTCGAACGACGTCGAGCACGGCCGTGATGGTCTGCTCGAAATCGAGTTCCGATGAATCTACGGTAACCACGCCATCTGCGGCCTGGTGAAAATTGACTACTGTCGAGTCTTTGGTGTCCCGCCCCAGGACCTGCTCCTGCAGCTGCGCGTCGGTCTGGGTGCCGCCGAGCTGGTCGCCACGGCGGCGCAGGCGGGCGGTTTCGCTGGCGGTCAGTAGGATCCGTACTTCGGCGTCGGGCGCGACGACGGTGGTGATGTCCCTGCCCTCGGCGACGATGCGGTGCCCTGAGTCGGCGATGATCTGGCGCTGACGTCGGATCAGTTCACTGCGGGCGCCCATGGTGGTGGCAACAGCCGAGACAGCGTCGGAGACCCGCGGTTCACGGATGGCGTCGGTGACATCCTGGCCACCGACGGTGACCGATTCGGCGTCGGGCCGGGTGCTGATGCGCAGGTTGATCGTGCGGGCGGCGTGCTCGACGGCGGCGCCGTCCGCCAGATCGATTCCTTCAGCGAGGCAATGCCAGGTGACGGCCCGGTACATGGCGCCGGTGTCGAGGTAGGCGGCGTGCAGCTGGCGCGCCGCTTCACGGCTGACGCTGGATTTGCCGGACCCGGAGGGCCCATCGATGGCGACCACCAGGGACTTGCCGATACGGAAGAGGGAATGAGGCGTGTTCACTGGACCACTTTCCAACCATTGGCGGTGAGAAATTCAAGGAGATCGTGCCGTTTTCCGGGCACCACCGAAATCTCGGCCATCCCGACCTGACGCCCGGGCGAGTGTTCCAGCCGCAGATCCTCCAGGTTGATGCCGGCGTCGCCGATCTCGGTGAGGAGCCGCGCGATCTGGCCTGGGACGTCGTCGACGAGCACCGTCATCCTGGCGAAGGCCTCGGGCGGGGTGCCATGCTTGCCGGGGATGCGGGCCTGGCCCACGTTGCCCTCGGAAATCAATTGCGCCATGTCGAGCCGCGATCCGGCCCCCGTGGGGTTCTCCAGCGTGCCGATCAACCGGTTCAGGTCCGCGCGCACGCCGTACAGGATCTGGACCAGACGGTCAGCGTTCGCCGACAGGATCTGCACCCAGAGCCGCGGGTCGCTCGCGGCGATCCGGGTTACGTCCCGCAGGCCATTACCGGCCAGCGCCAGCGCGTGCGGCGGTGAATCCTGCAGCCGGCTCGCCACCAGCGACGACAGCACCTGCGGGAGGTGGGAAATCAGCGCAACCGACTGGTCGTGCTCCTCGGCACTCATACGCGCGACGACGGCGCCCAGGTCAATCGCCAGCGCTTCGGCAGTGCGGATTGCAGCCGCGGTGGTCTGCGGCCCGGGGCAGACCACCCAGGGCATGCTGGTGAACAGTTCACCGCGGGCGGCGACCGGCCCTGACTTTTCCCGCCCAGCCATCGGGTGGGTCCCCACGTAGCGGGCCAGCGCCGACTCGTCCACAACCGTGGTCAGGTGGTCCAGCACCGAGGATTTCACACTGGCAATGTCGACGACGACGGCGCCCGGGTACTCGGTGAGCGCCTTGGCACTCAGGTCGGCAATAACATCGGGGGGCGCTGCGATGACCACCAGCTCTGGATCGAGAGTTTCGACCGGGTTGAGGGTGCGGCCCGCACCGATATCCTCGGCCACCGCTTGGGTGGAAGGAGAGATATCGGTCAATACGACGTCGATCCCCCGGGCCCTTAGCCCCAACCCAATGCTGGCGCCCAAAAGCCCCGTGCCCACAATTAGCACGGGACCGGACAGGTGGGTACCACCGTTGTTAGGGCCAGCCATGTATTACAGTCCCACCGCTGCCAACAGGTGTCCGACTTCCTGGTTGCCGAGGACCCTGATGCTGCCCTGGCGTTGGTCGTTGACCCGGATGGGGCCCACCTGGGTGCGGACGAGTCGCTCGACGGGGTGGCCGACGGCCTCGAAAAGACGGCGGACCACACGGTTGCGGCCGGAATGGAGCACTACCTCGACAAGGATATGGCCCGGGGTGGAGTCGACCAGCCTGAACGAGTCGACGCTGGCAATGCCGTCCTCAAGCTCGATGCCTTCGCGCATTTTGGCGCCAATCCCGTGAGCCATCGGCCCGCGGACCTGCACCAGGTAGGTCTTGGGAACCTCATACGAGGGGTGGGTCAGCCGGTTGGTGAGCTCGCCGTCGTTGGTCAGGAGGAGCAGACCCTCAGTAGCGACGTCGAGACGTCCCACGTGGAAGAGCCGTTCGTTCTCGTTCTTATTCTTCAGGTAGTCACTGATGCAGGGGCGACCCTCAGGGTCCTCCATGGTGCAGATGACGCCCTTGGGCTTGTTGAAAACGTAGTAGACCAGGTGGTCGTTGAGCTGCAGGCGGATGCCGTCCACATGGATGGCGACCTGGGTGGGATCCACCCGGACACCGAGGTCGGTGACGATGGTTCCATCGACCTCGACGCGGCCATCCTCGATCATTTCCTCGCAGACCCTGCGTGACGCCACCCCTGCCGAGGCCATGATCTTCTGGAGGCGGACGCCGTCGGGGTTGTGGACGTCGAGACGATCGACGGGTGCCGCTTTAGGCTTCTGCGCCTTGGGACGATGGACCGGCCCGAGGCTCTGGCCGAAGCGTTCCCGGCCGAATGCCTTGGGACCGGCCGGTTGCTGCCGGCCGCCGCTCTTCTTGGGACCGGCCTGCTTGGGGGTGCGGTTGGCAAACGGGCGTGCGTCGCCGGAGCCTTCCGAGGTACCGCGGTAGCCGCCGCTGGTGGGACGACCGCCGCGGGCCGAGGTGTCGCGGGGTGCGCCGCTGCGGGGTGAACTATCACGTGACGCATCACGGGCATAGCCCTCACGGGGTGCGCCATCCCGGCTTGGCTTGGCACGGGCGGCACTGCCACGGGCTGGGCCCTGGCGCTTGGCGCCGTCGCGGGCGGGTCCCCGACGTTCGCCGTCGCGGTCGAAGCCGCCGCCTTCCCGAGGTGAGCTCGGGCGAGCATCGCCGTCGCGCCCTGCGCCGGAAGTCGATCCGCGACCGAACGCGTCTCGTGCCGAACGGCCGCGAGCTGCCCCTGACCCGGCACGGGGTGCACCGCCGCGCGCTGACCCGCCGCGCGGCGCGCCGTCACGGGAGCCCCCGTCACGCGGGGAACCGTCCCTGGAGGCGCCGTCACGCGGGGCACTGTCGCGGGGCGATCGGTCACGGCCGGAGTCGTCACGCGCGTAACCCTCACGGCCGCTGGCAGGACGTGCGGACCCGTCGCGTTGGGGGGTGTTACGTCCGGAGCCGGACCGTGGCGCCTGTGTCATTGAATATCCTTCTAGCTAGCGTGTTTAGTACGTCGTGTCATCAAAGTCACCGAGGTTTTCCAACCCGGGTAGATGTGGTGAAAGCTGCGGCAGGTCAGCAACGCTGCCAATACCTAATCTTTCCAGAAAGTACGAAGTTGTTCCGTACAGAAGTGCGCCAGTTTCAGGATCGGTTGCCGCTTCAGCGATCAAACCGCGTAGCGCCAGGGTGCGGACCACCGAATCCACGTTCACGCCGCGGATCCCTGAAACTCTTGCCCGAGACACCGGTTGCCGGTAGGCGATGACGGCGAGGGTTTCCAAAGCTGCCTGTGACAGGCGGGCGCTTTGTCCTTCGAGCACGAACTTCGCCACTACCGGCGCAAACGTGCTGCGCGAGAAAATCCGCCATCCACCGGCGACGCTGCGTAGCTCGAAGCCACGCGGCTGTGAAACCGCCGGATCGGTGGTGTGCCCTTCTGGGCCCTGACCAGTATAGCCGTCATACTCCCGTTGGAGTTCCACCAGTAGCTGCTTGACTTCGGCGACCGGAACCAGAAGCGCTGTGGCGAGCTGCAGGTCGGTGACTGGCTCGTCGACGACCATCAGCACAGACTCCAGTGCGGCTTTGATGCCGCCCGGTTCGCCCGACGCATCAAAGAGGGTTTCCTCGGCGTCGGGGTCCTGGGCTGTCACAGTGATCCTTCAGGGGGTAGAGCTGGCAGGGCTGGTGAGGTCGCTGGCTGGTCATCCTCTTCGCTGATCGAGGCCGGGGACCAGTCGTTGGTGCCAGCCGACCAGCGGACCGTGAGATGTCCGAGTGGCGCTCCCTGGTCAAAGGAGATCACAGCATCGCGGAACATTTCCAGCAAGGCAAGAAACCTGACCACCACGGTCAGCATGTCCCCGGCATCCTGGGTGAGCTGCCGGAAGGACAGCGGTCGTCCTTCCCGGAGCCGGAGCTCCAGCAGCTCCGCCTGTTCGCGAACGCTCACTGTTGACCCGTGGAGGTGGTCGATCCCCACCTCGGTGGGCGCGGGCTCGCGGGGCTCGAGTGCTTTCGCCGCCAGGGCTGCAAACTGCTCGGGGGTGGTGCGCCAGGACAATTCGGGCAGCATCGCCGCAACCTCGGGTTCGAGGCTTACCGCCCGCGGGGACCGCTGGCCTTCCTCGGCTAGCCGCTCCCCCAGTTGCCGGGCGATTTCCTTGAACGCCTTGTACTGCAGCAGCCGGGCGAACAGGAGGTCCCGCGCTTCCAGCAACGCCACATCCTCATCGTCCTCCACCTCACCGGCAGGAAGCAGTCGGGCCGCTTTCAAATCCAGGAGGGTCGCGGCGATGACCAGGAATTCGCTGGCTTCGTCGAGGGAGAAATCGGCGTCAGTGCCCTGGAAGGCGCGGATATACGCGATGAACTCGTCGGTGACCGTGGCCAAGGCTACCTCGGTGATGTCCAGCTCATGCTTGGAAATGAGCCCCAGCAACAGGTCAAACGGACCACTGAAGTTTTCCAGCCGGACGGTGAACCTGGCGGTTTCCAGTGCGCCGTCGCGGTCGGGTGTGGCGACGTGAGCCTCGGTCTCACGCACGGGCGTCGGAGCGCTGCATAAAGAACTGCGCGGCGCACTGCATGGTTAGGGGGCGCCCCCGCGCGCGATCAGTTCCTTGGCCAGCCGGCGGTAGGAGTCGGCACCCGAGTGGTTTGCCGCGTAGGAGGTAATTGGCTCGGCGGCCACTGTCGCATCGGCAAACTTGATGGTGCGCTTGATGACCGTCTCGAAGACTTTGTCACCGAAAGCCTCGACCAGTCGGGCGATGACTTCGCGGCTGTGCAGGGTCCGGGCGTCGTACATGGTGGCGAGGACGCCGTCGACCTGCAGTCGCGGGTTCAACCGGTCCTGGACCTTCTCGATCGTTTCGACCAGCAACGCAACGGCGCGCAGCGCGAAGAACTCACAGATCAGCGGGATGATAACGCCGTGCGCCGCAGTGAGCGCGTTGACCGTCAGGAGTCCGAGCGATGGCTGACAGTCGATGAGGATGACGTCGTAATCATCCGAAACCTTCCGGAGGGCGCGGTCCAGTACCTGTTCGCGGGCTACCTCGTTCACCAACTGCACTTCGGCTGCCGAGAGGTCGATGTTGGCAGGCAACAGGTCCACGTTCTCGAATGCCGTGGTCTGAATGGCGTCCTGGATCTGCACCTTGCGGTCCATCAGCACGTTGTAGACGGTGACATCGAGCTCGTGCGGGTTGGTGCCGAGGCCTGCTGAGAGGGCGCCCTGGGGGTCGAAGTCGACCAGCAGGACGCGGCGTCCCGCCTCGGCGAGCGCCGCACCCAGGTTGATGGTGGAGGTGGTCTTGCCGACGCCACCCTTCTGGTTCACCATCGCTATCACGCGGGCCGGTCCGTGGGAGGACAAAACCGGTGGTTCGGGGAACACGGTCACCGGGCGGCCGGTGGGCCCGATCTCGGCGTCCGTCAGAGTTGTGGAACCCTGTTCGCTACTCACGTATGTATCCACGCTTCCGTTTAATCGCTGAACTGAAAGTACTGCTGGCTTGCCTGCCCTCCACGTTACAACCGGGGCTGCATTCCGACGGGTAAATCGGCTGACATCGACCCGCGAGCCTTTAGTTTCAACCTGAGGTCTAAGCTTTCCCGGCTGGGACGGGAAGCACTTTTTGCATTAGCCCACCCGCCGACGCCGGCCACTGGGATTGTCTAGACAATCCCAGTGGTCGGGGCGCGTCAGTGGGACGGTTTGCGGCGCACCCGCTTCGACGGTCGGACAACAGAATAGGCCCCTCCCCTGCTGGGAAGAGGCCTATTCCGAGTGTTACGCGGGAGCTAGAACCTAGCGGTTGGCACCGACCCGGCGGTCGCCGTCATTATCAACGTCATCAAGGTTGCTGACTGCCCTGTCGGTGGTAGCCGCCGAACCGGCTTCGACGTCGTCATCGAAGTGGTTGGCGCTCATGGTCGCCTCGTCGAACGGCAAGTTCCCGGAGAGAACCTCGTCAACGCGGCCCCGGTCAATCTCATTGGTCCATTTGCCGATCAGCACGGTGGCGACGGCGTTCCCAGTGAAGTTGGTCAGCGCGCGGGCCTCGGACATGAACCGGTCGATGCCGACGATCAGGCCGACGCCGTCCACCAGGTCCGGGCGGTGCGACTGCAGTCCACCGGCCAGCGTGGCCAGGCCGGCGCCGGTGACGCCGGCAGCGCCCTTGGAGGCGATGATCATGAAGACCAGCAGCGAAATCTGCTCGCCGAGCGCCAGTGGGGTACCCAGGGCGGACGCAACGAACAGTGACGCCATGGTCAGGTAGATCGCGGTGCCGTCAAGGTTGAAGGAGTAGCCGGTGGGGACGGTGACGCCCACCACGGGCTTGGAGACGCCCAGGTGTTCCATCTTGGCGATCAGGCGCGGCAGTGCTGCCTCGGAGGAGGAGGTGGAGAAGATCAGCAAGTATTCGCGGCCCAGGTACTTCATCAGCTTGAAAATATTGACGCCGGTCACCAGCTTCAGCAGGCCGCCCAGGATGACGACGATGAAGAGGATGCAGGTCACGTAGAACGCGGCCATCAGCGTGAACATGCTGATAATCGCCTGGACGCCCGTTTCGCCGACGACAGCGGCGATCGCGCCGAACGCGCCGATCGGGGCGAGCCACATCACCATGATGAGGATGCGGAAAACGAGTGCCTGGATGTGACCGATGCCGCGCAGGATTGGCTTGCCGGCGGATCCCATGCCCTGCAGGGCGAAACCAACCAGGAGTGCGACGAAGAGGGTCTGGAGAATGCTGGTTCCGGTCAGGGAAGCGAGCAGCGTGACCGGAATGATGCCTAGCAGGAAGTCGGTGGTGCCGGTCGCCTCAGCGGGATCGCCGGCGTCGTAGGTGGCGCCGGAGAGATCGAGGCCTTCGCCGGGCTGAACGATGTTGCCGACAACCAGGCCGATGGCCAGGGCGAAGGTGGACATCAGCATGAAGTAGCCAAGCGCCAGCCCGCCGACCTTGCCGACCGTTGCGGCTTTGGCGATGGAGCCGATACCCAGCACAATGGTGCAGAAGATAATCGGTGCGATCATCATCTTGATGAGCCCGATGAAGCCAGCACCGATGGGCTTCAGGCTTTTGGCGAACTCCGGTGCCATCAGGCCCAGAATGGCGCCGAGGATCACCGCAGCGATCACTGCAATGTAGAGGAAATGGGTCTTGTCGACCCTCTTCCGGGGCTTACCCGGGCCGGCCGCCTCGGCCGGCTGACCTGCTGCGGATTTCGATGGCGCCATAGCCATACTCCTTCGGTGGATGATTCAAAGCTGTCTATCCCATGCTCGGGCGTACAGTGATGTGAATCACCATTGCGGTCATATTGTTCGCGGCATCAACGAAGGGAACCGGTGGAACGGTGAGGCAGTGGAGCCTGGCTCGGCAGTTCTTCGTCGGGCAACTGGTCTTTGTGCTGGTGCTGACCGCTGCTATCTCCTGGGTCCTCTACCTGGATGCGGAGCAGAGCACTTATGAGACGTCAGCCGATCGCATGCTCGCAATTGCGACGACGTTCGCCGACGACCCCTATGTCAGCGCCTCCGTGTCGCAGCCCGATCCCAGCGCCGCGCTCCAGCCGTATGCCATTGAGGTGATGGACGACCTCGGCGTCGACTTCATCACCATCATGGCGCCGGACCGGACCAGGTTCACCCACCGCAACCCCGACGAGATCGGGGAACCGTACATCGGTTCGGTGCAGCAGGCCCTCACTGGACGGGCTCATACCGAAACCTTTTCGGGCACCCTCGGCCCGTCGGTCCGGGCGATCGTGCCGGTGATCGACGACGACGGCTCGGTGGTCGCGATGGTGGCCGCCGGAGTTACCGTGGACACGGTCACGATCGCCCGCAACGCCCAGCTGCCACTACTATTCCTCATCGCGGCCGGTGCCGTGACAGCTGGCGCGGTGGTGTCTTTCCTGCTCAGCCGGCACCTGCGGCGGGCAACTCTCGGCCTCGGGACTGACCAGCTCGCGCATATGTTCGTGTTCTACGACTCGGTGCTGCATTCGGTCCGCGAGGGCATGGTCCTCACAAACCCGCGCGGCGAACTGGTGTTGTACAACGACCAGGCTGCCCATCTGCTGGGTTTGCCCCCGGCCCGCGCCGGACAGCCGACGGCTGCCTGCGACCTTGACCTGCCGCCGTCGCTCGTGGACCTGCTCACCACCGGCCGGCAAGCCATCGACGAGTTCCATGTCACAGCTGACCGGATCCTGGTGGTCAACCAGGAGGCGGCAGTCCCGGGCGGCGGTACCCCACCGCCGGGCGCCAAGCCGATGGGTATCGTGACCACCCTCCGGGACCATACGGAGATCGAGTCCTTGACCGGTGAGCTGGCGACGATGCGCACCCTCACCGACGCACTGCGCGCCCAGACCCACGAACACGCCAACCGTTTGCACACCATCGTGTCCCTGATCGAGCTTGACCGCCGTACCGAAGCCCTCGACTTTGCCACCCGCGACCTCACCCAGTCACAGCAGCTCACCGACGACGTGCTCGGTGCCATCGACGAACCCTTCATCACCGCACTCCTCGTCGGCAAGGCCGCGCAGGCCAACGAACGCGGGATCGAGCTGGCGATCGCGGTCGACGGCATGATCGAAACCTCGCACCTGGACCCGAGCGCATTGGTCACCATCATCGGGAACCTGTTGGACAACGCCCTCGACGCGGCAGCCGATTCGCAAGGCCGGAAGGTGAACCTCGCTCTTGAGCGCAGCGGCAGCGACGTGATGATCACGGTGCAGGACAGCGGGCCGGGGATAAGCGCGACGGGTGCTGACGCGTTCACGCTCGGGTTCAGCACCAAGGAGCCCGCAATGGGCGGCGCCGGCCGCGGGCTGGGGCTGGCCCTGGTGCGCCAGGCGGTGCACCGCCTGGGAGGTTCGATCACTGTGGCGAACGACGACGGCGCCCGGTTCACTGTATTGTTGCCCCTCGCCCCGACGCAGGCGCCTACTGCCGACAACCCGTTTCCGGGTGGCGCCCATGTCTGATGCCATCAGGGTCCTGGTGATTGAGGACGACACCATCACCGCGGAGGCCCACGCCGAGTATGTCAGGCGGGTCGACGGGTTCACCCTAGTGGGGGTCGCCCACAACGGGTCCGAGGCGATGACCTTCCTGGGCTCTGGCGCGGAACGGGTGGATCTGGTGTTACTGGACATGAACCTGCCCGACATCCATGGTCTGGACATCATCCGGCGGATCCGGGGCGCCGGTCTGCCCACCGACGTCATCGCCATCACCGCCGTCCGGGAACTGCACATCGTCAGGGCGGCTATCTCCTCCGGCATCGTCCAGTATCTGATCAAGCCGTTTACCTACTCGGCCTTCAGCGACAAGCTGGCCAGCTACCGTTCCTTCCGCCAGAACCTGGTGGCCCAGGCATCCTCCACCACCCAATCCGAGGTAGACAACGCCCTTGCCGCGCTTCGTCCGCCCGCTCAGGGCAGTCTGCCCAAGGGGCTCTCCGACGAGACGCTCAAGGGCGTGATCCTGCTGCTGAAACGGGGCGGCACCGCCGTGTCGGCGGTGGAGGTGGCGGCGGACCTCGCGCTGTCCCGGGTGACCGCCCGCCGGTACCTTGAATACCTCGCCGACCAGGAATCCGCCCGGCGCGCACCCCGGTATGGGACGCGTGGCCGGCCGGAATTTGAGTACTCCTGGATCAGTTAGCTCCCCGGGGTGGGCTGAAGGACCGGTTTCATGGCGTCGAGCACCGATTGGTCCTCGATGGTGGAGGGCACCACATAGTTCTCACCGGCAGCGATCTGGCGCATGGTCTTCCGGAGGATCTTCCCGGATCTTGTCTTCGGTAGCCCGTCGACCACCACCGCCTGCTTGAAGTCTGCTACCGGGCCGATCTGCTGCCGCACCAGGTCCACCAACTCCTGTTGGAGCGTCTCCGCGCTGATGTCTGCCCCGGCCTTCAGTACCACATAGCCGCTGGCCCGTTGCCCCTTCAGCACGTCAGCCAGCCCGATCACCGCGCACTCTGCGACTACCGGGTGCTGCGCCAGAACCTGCTCAATGGCCCCGGTGGAGAGCCGGTGGCCCGCCACGTTGATGATGTCGTCGGTGCGGCCCATCACGAAAACGTAGCCGTCGTCGTCGAGATATCCCGAGTCACCAGTGACGTAGTAACCGTCGAACGCGCTCAGGTACGAGCTGATGTAGCGCTCGTCGCTCCCCCACAAGGTGGGAAGCGTTCCCGGCGGCAGCGGCAGCTTCAATGCGATGTTGCCTTCGGTTCCGGCCGGGACCGTCTGGCCGTCGGTGTCGAGGATTTTCAGGTCGTAGCCGGGCTGGGGCAGCGTCGGCGAACCCGGCTTGATGGTCAGCTCTTCGACGCCGCGGGGATTGGCGCAGATGGGCCAGCCGGTTTCGGTTTGCCACCAGTTGTCGATCACCGGGACGCCGAGCGTCTCGCCGGCCCACCGGTACGTGTCGATATCGAGCCGCTCCCCCGCGCAGAACAGCAGCCGCAGGCTCGACGTGTCGTAGGCCTGGAGCAGGGCGGCGTCCGGATCCACCTTCCGGACCGCCCGTAGCGCGGTCGGCGCGGTGAAGAGGACGTTGATCCGGTGATCAGTGATCAGGCGCCAGAACGCTCCGGCGTCGGGGGTGCCGACCGGCTTCCCCTCGTACAGCACCGTTGTCGCACCGGCGAGCAGCGGGGCGTAGACGATGAATGAATGTCCCACCACCCAGCCGACGTCGGATGCCGTCAGCATGACGTCGTCCGGGCGGACGTCGAAAATGTTGGTGATTGACCAGGTCAGGGCGACGGCGTGCCCGCCGTTGTCCCTCACCACCCCCTTGGGGGATCCCGTGGTTCCTGAGGTGTAGAGGATGTAGAGCGGGTCGGTGGCGTTGACCGGAACGGGGCTGGCTGGCTCGGCTGTGGCGAGCGTTTCGTCCCAGTCGAGCCAGCTGGTGCCCGACGTCGTCGCGTACTGGGCGCGGGTGTTCACGAACCCCTCGCGCGATTTCACGATCACGGCGTCCACCCGATGCTCACAGAGCTCAAGGGCCTGGTGCACGGCGGGCAGGTACTCAATGGGGCCGCGCGGTTCCAGCCCGCCCGAGGCCGTCACCACCACGGTGGGGCGTGCGTCCTGGATCCGGGAGGCGAGCTCCTTGGCCGCGAACCCACCGAAGACCACCGAGTGGACCGCACCCAGGCGTGCGGTGGCGAGCATCGCGATCACCGCCTCGGGCACCATCGGCAGGTAGATCACCACCCGGTCCCCTTTGGCCACCCCCTGCGAGCGCAGGACCCCGGCGAAGCATGCCACCTCATCCCGGAGCTCGGCGTAGGTGTACTTACGGACGAGGCCGAGCATCGCCGAATCGTAAATCAGCGCGGTGGTGTGGCCGCGCCCGGCCTCGACGTGGCGATCCAGGGCGTTATAGGAGGTGTTGAGCTCGCCGTCGGGAAACCACCGATGAAGTGGTGCGGCGCTGCTGTCCAGGGCAACGGTCGGGTCCCTGGACCAGTCAACGGCCTGTGCTGCCTCCAGCCAGAACGCATCAGGAGCCTCAAGGCTTCGGCGATACAGCGATCGATAGTCCTGGCTCATACGGCTCTCCTCCACGTCAATGTGTTGTGCTGTCATCCTACTGACGCGCCGGACTCATGTATACATAAGTCGCAGTAAATTCCCTGATTGGCGACTTTATCTTGCAGATACCGACCTCCCTGTATACATTGGCTTTACAGTGTTTACGTCACAGCCAGCGCCGGCAGGAGGATCCATGAGAGCAAGCGACAGGGCGTACGCCGCCTTGAAGGCCGACATCATCGAATGGCGCCTGGTTCCCGGGACCGTGTTGGGTGAGGTTGAACAGTCTGCGCGACTCGGCGTCTCCCGGACACCCCTGCGCGAGGCACTCGCCCGGCTGGGGGCGGAAGGCCTGACCACCGCACAGGCGGGACGCGGCGTCGTCGTTACCGATATCTCCCTGGAGAAGATGAGCCAGCTCTTCGAGGTACGGCTTGCCCTGGATTGCAAGGCCGCGGAGCTCGCCGCGGCACACCAGGATTTGCCGGTCTTCACCGCACTGGCCGAACGTTTCGAGGCGGCCAGCGACCTCATCGACGGTTCCGACCCCGATCAGCGGGACTACTACGCCCTGGTCTCGGAACTCGATGCTGCCGTCGACGCCGCCGCGAACAACCAGTTCCTCCGCCAGGCCCAGGGCCAGCTACGTGCTCAACTGGTGCGCATCAGGCGCCTGGCCAAAGACAACACTGAGCGGCTGCTGGCGTCGGCGGCCGAACATGCCCAGATCGCACGTTCCATCGCCACCGGCAACGCCGACCTGGCCGCGGCCGCCACCAAGATCCACCTCCACAACAGTCTTGACCATCTGCTGGCGTCCAAACACAGTTTCGACGCCGGTTCCGTCCCACCCCGAAAGGCTCACCTCAATGGTTGAACATCACCTGGTCCGTACCCACCGCAGCGATGAGAACCTCGTCCGCGAGGAGCAGCTCGCCTACCGCCTGGCGCTGGTCGCCGCCGATCCGGTGGAGGTCGACGCCGACGTAGCCGACATGGTGATCAACCGCATCATCGACAACGCCTCGGTCGCCGTTGCCTCGTTCACCCGCGCCCCAGTGGTGGCCGCCCGCGCGCAGGCCACCAGCCACCCGGCGTCCTCGAACGGCGCCGGTGCCACCATTTTCGGGATTCAGGCGAAGACGTCACCCGAGTGGGCTGCCTGGGCCAACGGCGTCGCCGTCCGCGAGCTGGATTACCACGACACGTTCCTGGCCGCCGACTACTCCCACCCCGGCGATAACATCCCACCCATTCTCGCCGTCGCCCAGCACACCGGGCGATCCGGGCGGGACCTGCTGCGGGCGATCGCCACCGGGTACGAAATCCAGGTGGACCTGGTGAAAGCCATCTGCCTCCACAAGCACAAGATCGACCACGTGGCGCACCTCGGCCCGTCCGCGGGCGCCGGGATTGGCACGCTGCTGGACCTCGACGTCGAGACCATCTTCCAGTCCATCGGCCAGGCCCTGCACACCACGACCGCCACCCGCCAGTCACGCAAGGGCGAGATCTCCACCTGGAAGGCTCACGCTCCGGCGTTCGCCGGGAAGATGGCTGTGGAGTCTGCAGACCGGGCGATGCGGGGCCAGACCTCCCCCACCCCGATCTACGAGGGCGAAGATGGATTCATTGCCTGGCTGCTGGACGGCCCGGATGGCAGGTACGACGTACCGTTGCCGGCCGCAGGCGAGTCCAAGCGGGCCATCCTCGACACCTACACCAAGGAACACTCGGCCGAGTACCAGGCCCAGGCCCTGATCGACCTCGCCCGCAAGCTCCACGCGGCCCACCCGGAGGCGGCGGACCCCGAGCAGGTGAAGTCGATCGTCATCCACACCTCGCACCACACCCACAACGTGATCGGGTCCGGCGCGAACGACCCCCAGAAGTACGATCCGACCGCCTCCCGGGAAACCCTCGATCACTCGATCCCCTACATCTTCACCGTGGCACTGCAGGACGGCTCCTGGCATCACGTCGACTCCTACACCCCGGAGCGCGCCGGCCGGACCGACACGGTGGCGCTGTGGCACAAGGTCACCACTCTTGAAGACCCGGAGTGGACCCGGCGCTACCACTCGCTGGACATCAGCGAGAAGGCCTTCGGCGGCCGGGTGGAAATCACCCTCGCCGACGGCACAGTCATCACCGATGAGCTGGCCGTCGCCGACGCGCACCCCCTCGGCGCCCGGCCGTTCGCCCGGGAGCAGTACATCAACAAGCTGCGCACCCTCGCCGCTGGGCAGGACGGCCACCGGATTGTCGACGAGGCAGAGATCGACCGGTTCCTCGCCGTCGTCGAGCGCCTACCCGACCTGGCTGCCGGCGAACTGGACCAGCTCAACCTGGTCGCGGCGCCCGGCGTCATCGACCCCGCCACCGCACCGAAGGGACTGTTCTAAATGTTGTATTCAGCGGTGACCCCCGAGCAGAAGCGCATCGCGTTCCGCGCAGGCCTGGCGTCCGGCCGGATCCAGCAGTTCCCGGGGGCGTTCAATCCCCTGTCGGCGCGGCTGATTGAGGACAAGGGGTTCGACGGCGTCTACATCTCCGGCGCCGTCCTGGCCAATGACCTGGGTCTGCCGGATATTGGCTTGACGACGCTCACCGAGGTGGCCACGCGGGCCGGGCAGATCGCCCGGATGACCGATTTGCCGTCGATTGTCGACGCCGACACCGGCTTCGGCGAACCGATGAACGTGGCGCGGAGCATCCAGGAGCTGGAGAACGCCGGGCTGGCGGGCTGCCACATCGAGGACCAATTCAATCCCAAGCGGTGCGGGCACCTGGATGGCAAGAACGTGGTGGACCTGGACACGGCCACCAAGCGGATCCGCGCGGCGGCTGACGCCCGCCGCGACCCCAACTTCCTGATCATGGCGCGCACCGACATCCGCGGCACGGACAGCCTGCAGGCGGCAATGGATCGTGCCCGGGCACTCGTGGAGGCCGGGGCCGATGCGATCTTCCCCGAGGCCATGCGGGACCTGAGTGAGTTCCAGGCCATCCGCGACGCCGTCGACGTCCCCATCCTGGCCAACATGACCGAGTTCGGGAAGAGCGAGCTGTTCACCCTGGACCAGCTCTCCTCGGTCGGGGTGAACATGGTGATCTATCCCGTCACCCTGCTGCGTAGTGCAATGGGGGCGGCGGAGCGTACGCTGGAATCGATCAAGGCCGACGGCACCCAGCAGGGCGCCGTCGGTGCCATGCAGACCCGGGCCCGTCTCTACGAGCTCGTGGACTATGAGGCGTACAACCGATTCGACACCTCGGTTTTCAATTTTCAGGTGCCCGGTTCGCCGGACCACACGACGCAGCAGGTCACTTCAGCTGGTGAACAGGAGTCCCCATGACAGAACCGCAGATCTATAAAGGGCTAGCCGGAGTCACCGTCGACACCACGGCCATCTCCATGGTCAATTCCGACACCAACTCGCTGCTGTACCGCGGGTACCCGGTGCAGGAGCTGGCCGCCAGGTGCAGCTTCGAAGAGGTCGCGTACCTGCTGTGGCACGGGGAGCTTCCCTCGAAGGACGAGCTGACGGAATTCACCACGTTTGAACGCAGCCACCGTGCGCTGGCCGACAACGTCAAGGCCGCCATCGATCTGCTGTCCACGTCATGCCACCCGAT
Source organism: Arthrobacter glycogeni (assembly GCF_054510815.1). NCBI lineage: Bacteria > Bacillati > Actinomycetota > Actinomycetes > Micrococcales > Micrococcaceae > Arthrobacter > Arthrobacter glycogeni. Next base: position 13,447 of record NZ_JBTNDV010000015.1, on the reverse strand, counting down.
GGACGTTGCCCGCACAGCTGTGTCGGTGCTGGGCGCCAATCACCCGTTGGCCGGCGCTTCTTCGCCTGGAGCCAACCTGGAGAAAGCGAAAGAGCTGTTCGCGGCGTTCCCCGCCGTCGTCGCTTACGATCAGCGTCGTCGTCGTGGTCTGGACATCGTTGCTCCGCGGGACGATCTTGACTACTCGGCGAACTTCCTGTGGATGACGTTCGGCGAGGAGGCGGCGCCCGAGGTTGTTGAGGCGTTCAACGTGTCGATGGTGCTGTACGCGGAGCACTCGTTCAACGCGTCGACCTTTACGGCTCGGGTGATCACGTCAACGTTGGCTGACCTCCACTCGGCGGTTACCGGTGCCATCGGCGCCCTGAAAGGTCCACTGCACGGTGGGGCGAACGAGGCAGTGATGCACACGTTCGAGGAGATCGGTATCCGCACCGACGAGTCCCGAGAGGATGCTGCCGCCCGGGCGAAGGCGTGGATGGAGGATGCCCTCGCCCAGAAGAAGAAGGTGATGGGCTTCGGCCACCGGGTCTACAAGAACGGCGATTCACGGGTACCCACCATGAAGGGCGCGCTGGACGGGATGATCAAGCACTTTGGCCGGCCCGAGCTACTCGGACTGTACAGCGGGCTGGAAACGGCCATGGACGAGGCGAAGAGCATCAAGCCCAACCTTGACTACCCGGCCGGCCCCACCTACCACCTGATGGGGTTCGATACCGAGATGTTCACCCCCCTGTTCATCGCTGCCCGGATCACCGGGTGGACCGCCCACATCATGGAGCAGACCGCGTCCAACTCCCTGATCCGCCCGCTCAGCGCCTACAACGGTCCAGAGCAGCGTCAGGTCCCCTAAGTGCTTGAATCGAGACAGGCTCGATCCATAGGGGTCAGGCAAAGACGACGCTGAGGACCGTCTCGTTGTCGGAATTGAGGGTGACGAGAACATCCAGGGGGGTTCCGTCGATCACCGACCCGAGCCAGTGCCGCGCGTCGTCCCACATGCCGACCCACGGCAGGTTATCCACCGGGTACCAGGCGGGGTCCACCTCGGCCGTCGGCTGCGGGGTCCCGGTCCACTCGACGGCGGTAAAGATTGCCGCGTCCATGTCAGCGGCCGGTTGCGACGGGAACCTCCAGCGGATCCTTCCGAGGCGGGTCAGCTGGGATTCGACGACGACGACGCCGGATTCCTCCGCAACTTCGCGCGCCGCTGCCTGGACCTCGGTTTCGCCGGGTTCGACTCCCCCGCCGAGGGTGACGATCCTCCCGGCACCGAACCCCGTCTTCTTCAGCCCGAGCAGCACTTCGCTTCCCGATTCCGTTTCACGGAACAGGAAGCACAGTGCAACAGGGCGGGGTTTCATGAGGCCCAAGTGTAGCCTCCGAAACCCCGCCGAATCGTGAGCTCTGGCGACTCAGGGACGTCCTAAGTCGCCAGAGCTCGCTTCTCAGCGAGTAGGGCGAGAGGCTGCGGTGGGCTGTAGGGGCAGGGGTGGGGGCAAGGGGCTAGTCTCTGATGGCTATCGAGTCGGCGATGACTGCGAGGGCGTCGAACTCGGCCGACCCGGCATACTCTTCAGCCTCCGCCAGGGATGCGAACTCCCTACCTACCTCGTACGGTGAGAGCTGGAACTTGTTCGTCAAGGAGAGCAACCCGACCTCAGCATTCGAGATGACGTTATAGAGCATGCAGGCCGTACCCGAGGTCGGGTCGTCGACCAACACCAGTGCGCTGGTCCCGACGAATCGTTCCCCAGTAAAAACCCTGAGCACAAACCTCGCGTCGACTGGCCCAGCGGGCGCATCGATGGAGACCGGGATCGAACGGACCTCCTGCCAGGGCACCGCAGTTTCGAGGCAGGCTCCGCCGATACCGCCCTCCACTGAACGCTGTAGGTTGGACACCACTTCCCCGCTGGGGCTCAGAATGTCCAGCCCTTGCGCGGCTTCGACGATCTTCCAGTCGGCGGGCACCTCCACTGACAACCCCATGTCAGCGGCCGGATACGGCTCACGGGTGGGGTCTGGGGAGGGGACGTCCAACGGCGACGGCGGAACCTGCGACACGGTCCACTGGCTATCCGGCTCGCAGGTCTCGGGTGCGAAGAACGATGTTGGGTTCTCCACGGGACCCGGGACGATACTTCCCCCGCCCCCAACGGAAATCTCCTGCCCAAGCTCGTAATCGGTCCCGAAGAAGGACAACACACCATCGGACCAGCTCACCGCGGTGTCCGGAAAATAGGCCAAGACCCGAGTGGTATCAGAAGCTTCGATGTACAGGCAGCCGTCCTCGAGGACCAGCGTTCCGGTCAGCAACGCCGCATCCCCGCCCTCACCGAAGGGGGTGTAGGTTGCGAGCGGCGATCCGGCCGCCACCGGCGTCGTGGGCGTGGGCACGGTCGTCGTGGGTGTAGGCTCGCTCGACGGCGTGGTCGAACCGGTCGCCACAGGATCCGGTTCGTCGGCCGGGAGGGGGGAGGTGGCGCCGAAGTTTCCGCCGATGACGACGCCGGTCGCGACTGCCGCGGCGGCAGCGGTGACTGCGGCGGTTACCGCCCACCGGCGTCGACGATTCAGGGGCACCACCGTCGAGCCCGGCTCTCCCTGATCGTCACTAAAGATCGGGGACTCCGGTTCCCGCTCGTGGTCGGCGCCCCTGAACAACGTCTCGGTCCGGAACGGGTCAATTCCTCGAATAAGTCGTTCGATAGGATCCATCTCAGTTATCTCCCTCAGTCAGCAACACGGGGGGTATGGTTTTCGCGAAGGCTTTGCGGGCACGGTGCAGCCGTACTTTCGCGGCTGGCTGGCTACAGCCCAGGACTTGGGCGATGTCGGCGATTGTCAGGTCATCCCAGTAGGCAAGCAACAGCACCTCCCGGTCGGATTCCCTCAGCAGAAGCAGACCGGCGGCGACCGCTTCCTGCTGACCCTCCGGGTTTCCGGTCCGGGCCGACACCCTGGCCGATTCGTGCAGGCGTTCCATCAGGAGCCCCGCACGCTCACGCCGCCGATATTCGTTGCCCACCACATTGCGGGCAACCGCCAAAAGCCAGGCCACCGTCAGGTCTACGGCTTCCGGATTTCGTTCCCAGGCAATCCTGAACACGTCATTGGTCAGCTCGTCCGCTGCTTCGCGGCTACTCACGCGGCGGTGGATAAAGTTGAAAACTCGAGGCCGGAGCTTGTGGTCCACCACGGCGAATCGTTGATCGCGCTGTCCTCGGTACACATCTACCCCCTCCGAATAAGTGACCTACCTCTACCTGGTTAGTTTCCGGATAGGCAGAAAAGGTTACGCTCGCACACCGCCGAAGGCGGGAGGATTAGAGTGCGCGTGGATGCGCAGCAGCATATACCTCGCGGAGAGTATCAGCAGTGACCAGCGTGTACACCTGGGTGGTGGTCACCGAAGCGTGCCCCAGCAGCTCCTGCACTACGCGAACGTCGGCGCCGCCTTCCAGCAGGTGCGTGGCGAACGAGTGACGCAGGGTGTGCGGAGACACTTCACGGGTGACCCCTGCCTTCTCGGCCGCCGACTTCAGGATGGTCCACGCGCTCTGCCGGCTCAGCCGCCCGCCGCGCAGGTTGAGGAACAGTGCGGAGTTACCCCTCCCGGTCGCCGCGAGGGCGGGCCGCGCCCGGATGAGGTACGAGTCGATGGCCTTCGCCGCGTACGAGCCCAACGGCACCATCCGCTCCTTGGAGCCCTTGCCGAACAGCCGGACGACGGCGGGCCCGTCCAGCGCTGCATCCACCGAGACGTCGTCGACGTCGAGCCCCACCGCTTCACTGATCCGCGAACCGGTGGAGTACAGAAACTCAAGCAGCGCGCGGTCCCGCTGGCCAGCGAAGGTATCGGTGTTCACCGCCTCCAGGATGCGGGTCACCTCATCCACCGAGATGGCTTTGGGCAGACGTTTCCCGGCGATCGGCGGGTGCACATCGTGCGCCGGGTCTGCCGTGCAAATGCCCTCCAGCGCCCAGAACCGGTGCAGGCCGCGCACGGCGACGACGGTGCGCGCCGCGGAGCGCGGGCTCAACGGGGCGAGGCCATCCGATCCGGTGGAGAGGGCCTGCGCGAAGGCCGAAATGTCGTGGCGGGTAATCCGTTGCACCTCGGTGACTGACCGGGTGGCGAGGAACCGGTGATACCGCAGCAGGTCCCGCCGGTACGCGGCAAGGGTGTTGATCGACAGCCCGCGTTCCACAGCCATGTGCTGAAGATATTCGCTCATGAGCCGTCCGGGGACGGTCTCCCGCAGCTCGTCAGCTACGGTCCGCGTTGCAGGGGCCGTCATGGTCAGCTCTTCAGGACCGGTCCGTTGGGCCAGGTGTGGTGCTGGCTGGCGTGTTCGGGCCAGGGTTCGTCGGCCGGCCGCAACAGGTCATACCCTGTGCCGCGCGCAGCCGATGCCGCGAGGATGGCAGCGACCGCTGAGGGGCTGTGGATCCGGCCGGCCAGGACGGCCGCGACGGCGTCGTCCAGATCAACCCATGCCAGCTCGATCTCGGCTTCCTCATGGGTGCGTTCGTGGCGTTCGTCCGGGTGGATTTCCGCTACGCCCCGCGCCAGATAGATGCGCAGCGCCTCACTGGATGACCCGGGCGACAGGAACAGGTCGGTGAGGACATTCCACCGTTCGGCCGTCAGATCGGCTTCCTCGGCCAGCTCCCGTGCGGCGGCGACGACGAAGTCCTCGTCCGGGACATCCAACAAACCGGCCGGAATTTCCCACAGCGTCATCCGCACCGGGTGCCGGTACTGGTTGATCAGCAGCACCTGCCCGGCGTCGTTCATCGCGAGGATCGCTACGGCTCCGGGGTGCTCGATGTAATCGCGTACCAGCGGCTCGCCGTCGACGTCGTCGGTGAGCGAGAAGGTATCGCTGACGACGTTCCAGATCCTGCCCTGATAGACCACTGTCGAGTCCAGCAGCCTGCGGGGGCTCTGCTGGTCGCCCAGCGGCTGGGCCGACGGATCACCCATGTTCAGGCTTCGACTCATGCTCAGGCCTTGACTCCACGGCGGAGCAGCGCTGCCTTGACCAGTCCCGCGAACAGCGGATGCGGCCGGGTGGGGCGCGAGCTCAGTTCGGGGTGCGCTTGGGTGGAGACGTAGTACGGGTGGACTTCCTTCGGAAGTTCGACGAACTCGACCAGTTTGCCGTCCGGTGACGTTCCGGAGAACACCATCCCGGCAGCAGCGATCTGATCGCGGAAGTCGTTATTGACCTCATAGCGGTGGCGGTGTCGTTCGCTGACGGTGGTCTTGCCGTAGGTGCGGGCGATGACCGAGCCTTCGTCGAGCTTCGCTTCCCAGAGGCCGAGGCGCATGGTGCCGCCCATGTCGCCGTCGCCGTCGACAATATGCAACTGCTCGGCCATGGTCGCGATGACCGGGTACTGGGTGTCGGGGTCGAACTCGCTCGATGATGCGCCCTCAAGGCCCACCACGTTGCGGGCGTACTCGATGACCATGCACTGCAGCCCGAGGCAGAGTCCCAGCGTGGGGACCGAGTTTTCGCGGGCGTACCTGAGTGCGCCCAATTTGCCTTCGAGGCCGCGGATACCGAAGCCACCCGGCACGCAGATCGCGTCGGCGCCGTCGAGGGCTTTCGCTGCTCCTTCGGGGGTGGCGCACTCGTCCGAGGGCACCCAACGAATGATCACCTTGGACTTGTTGGCGAACCCGCCGGCACGCAGCGCCTCGGTCACCGACAGGTACGCGTCCGGCAGGTCAATGTACTTGCCGACCAGGGCAATTTCGACCGTGTGCTTGGGGTGGTGGACAGCGTCGAGGAGCTTGTTCCATTTGGTCCAGTTGACGTCCTTGAACTTCAGGTCAAGAGATTGCACGATGTACGCGTCGAGGCCCTGGGCGTGGAGGGTCTTCGGGATGTCGTAGATGCTCGCTGCGTCGGCGGCGTTCACGACGGCGTCGACGTCGACGTCGCACATGCGGCCGATCTTTTCCCGCATGGCGTCGGGAATCTCACGGTCGGACCGGATGACGATGGCGTCCGGCTGGATACCGATGGACCGGAGCATTGCCACCGAGTGCTGGGTCGGCTTGGTCTTCAGTTCCTGGGAGGGGCCGATGTACGGGACCAGGGAGACGTGCAGGAAGAAGACATTGTTACGGCCAATGTCCTGCCGGACCTGGCGGGCTGCCTCAAGGAACGGCTGCGATTCGATGTCACCGACGGTACCGCCGATCTCAGTGATGATGACGTCGGGTGCCTTCTTGGCGTCGACCGGCTCGGAGGGCAGCCGCATCCGACGCTTGATTTCGTCGGTGATGTGCGGGATGACCTGGACGGTGTCGCCGAGGTACTCGCCGCGGCGTTCCTTGGCGATAACCGTCGAGTAGATCTGGCCGGTGGTGACATTCGCCGAACCGTCAAGGCTTTCGTCGAGGAAGCGCTCGTAGTGGCCGATGTCGAGGTCCGTTTCAGCACCGTCGTCGGTCACGAAAACCTCGCCGTGCTGGAACGGATTCATGGTGCCCGGGTCCACGTTGAGGTACGGGTCAAGCTTCTGCATCGTGACTGACAAGCCACGCGCACGAAGCAGATGGCCGAGGCTGGAGGCGGTTAGGCCCTTGCCGAGGGAGGAGGCCACACCGCCCGTCACGAAGACGTGCTTGGTAGTCTTTGCGGACTTCTGGAACCGGGAATTTGTTGATTGCACCACGGAGTTTGAGCCTAGCACTTCGACACAGTCCGCGCTGCGTCTGCGAGCAGTTCCTCAGCGTGTGCTTGCGCGGTCGCCGATTCTTCCTGGCCGGCCAGCATGCGCGCCAACTCCCGCACCCGCTCGGGTTCGGGGAGGACTTCGACGTCGCTGGCCGTCACGCCGTCGCCCGCCGCCGTGGCTGAGGAGTTTTTTGTCACACGGATGTGTTGGGAGGCAAACGCCGCCACCTGGGGCAGATGGGTCACCACAACGACCTGGACGTGTTCGGCCAGCATGGCCAGCCGGCGGCCAATCTCCACAGCCGCCTTGCCGCCCACTCCGGCGTCCACCTCATCAAACACGAAAGTCGGTACCGGGTCGACGGCGGCCAGCACTACCTCGATGGCGAGCATCACCCGGGAAAGTTCACCGCCCGATGCTCCCTTGCCCAGCGGTCGGGCAGCGGAGCCGGGGTGCGGTTGCAGGAGGAAGCCGATGATGTCGGCGCCAAACAGGGTCCGCTCCCCCGGCGTCACGTCGATGACCAGGCTGGCGGCTGCCATGGCGAGGGCGGAGAGTTCCTTGGTGACCCGTTCCGCGAGGGTGGTGGCGGCGCTGGTGCGCATGGCGGTGAGCTCTGCCGCCTGGTCGGCAACCGTGTCCTCGAGCGCGGCAATCTCCTTACTGAGCGCATCAACCCTGGACGAGTCGTCACCCAGTTCGCCGAGCCGAGTCTGCCCTGCCTCGGCCCATTCCAGCACCTCGTCAATGCTGGGCGCGTATTTGCGGACCAGGACGGCCAGTTCTGCCCGTCTGGATTCGACCTCGGTCAACCGGCCCGGTCCGTCGCTATCGAGGGAGGCGCTGTAACCGGAGAGTTCGGCTGAAATGTCGGTAAGAATGTATCCCACCTCGGCGAGTCGTCCTGCCAGCGCGGCGAGGGCTGGATCGTGGTCCCCCGCCGACTCCAGCTGGCGTTTAGCGGCATCAACGAGCACTGTGGCGTCCTGGTCATCGGCAAACTCACCTGAGACCAGCGCCTGCTGGGCTTTGAACGCCGCGATGCGAAGTTCCTCGACGTGGCCTAACCGGATGGACTCGGCTTTCAGCGTGTCATCCTCGCCGGGCTGGGGTGCCGCGGCGTCGATTTCCTCGAGGGCGGCCTGCAGCGATTCGGCTTCGCGGAGCCTTTCCCTGGAATCGGTGCGCAACTGCTCCAGCTCGGTGGTTGCTTCCTGCAGACGGCGATAACTCAGCTGGTAGTCGCCCAGCACCACGGACAGGTCGGCTCCGGCGAACTTGTCGAGCGCTTCGCGCTGGGCGGTGGTGGTCTTGAGCCGCAACTGGTCCGACTGCCCGTGGACGACCACCAGCGCGGATCCCAGCTCAGCGAGCACCCCTGCGGGGGCTGACCGGCCGCCGACGTAGGCACGGCTCCGCCCCTCGCTGTTGACCGTGCGCGCGACGATCAGTTCGGCCGAGCCCTCTGCCTCGTCAAGCTCCCCGCCGGCTTCCGCGGCGCGCAGTGCCGCAGTGCTGTGCGGCGCGATCCGCAGAACCGCTTCGGCGGAGGCAGCCTTCGCGCCCAGGCGCACCGCGCCGGCGTCGGCCCGGGCTCCGAGCAGCAGGCCCAGGGCGGTAATTACCATGGTTTTACCGGCACCGGTTTCGCCCGTCACCACGGTGAACCCTCCACCCAGATGGAGGGTGGCATCGGTGATAACGCCGAGGTCGCGGATGCGGATTTCTTCGATCACTGGCCAGTGCCTCCTGCATGGCTCGTGGGGCCACGCCAGCCCTGGGTGGGCAACGAGAATTTCTTCACCAGGCGCTCCGAGAAGGGCGTCAGTTGGGTGCGGGCCAACCGGACCGGGGTGCCAGCGCGACGCACCTCCACCCGTGCTCCGGGCGGCAGATCCACGGTGCGTCGTCCGTCGCACCAGAGGACGCCCGCCGCATCGGTGCGGGTCAGGATTTCCACGGCGAGCACCGACGTCGGTGCGATCACGAGCGGTTTGGTGAATAGGGCATGTGCACTGATCGGTGCCATCAGGAGCGCCTCCACTTCGGGCCACACCACCGGGCCACCCGAGGAAAACGCGTAGGCGGTCGACCCGGTGGGGGTGGCCATCACCACCCCGTCGCAGCCGAAGGAGCTCAGGGGGCGGCCATCAACCTCCATCACCACCTCGATCATGCGTTCGCGGCTTGCCTTTTCCACTGCTGCCTCGTTCAGGGCCCAGGTCTGGGCGACCAGGACATCGCCCTGCCACACCTGGACGTCAATGGTCATGCGCTCCTCAACCGTGTAATCCCTGTCCACGACGCGGCGCACCGTTTCGGTGAGGTCCGCCCGCTCACTCTCGGCGAGGAACCCCACGTGGCCCAGGTTGACGCCGAGCAGCGGGACCTCCGAGCCGCGCACCAGTTCCGCGGCGCGCAGGATGGTTCCGTCACCGCCGAGCACCATGCCCAGTTCCACCTCGTCGAGGGCGACGTCGACGCCGAGGGTCTCGGTGGGAGCGGTCAGCACCCCGTACTCGTCCTGGATGTCCTTAAGTTCCTCTGCCCTCATCACGGGGATCAGCCCTGACTGGTGTACCTGGGTGCAGGCTTCCTGGGCAGCCGCCATCGCATCGTGCCGCCCGGTGTGGGCGAGAACCAGTATCCGTCGTGTCATAGAAGCTCCGTCGTATCCAGTGCGCCGTCTGGCGTGCCGGTAACTAGCCGGGCATCGGTGAAAGCAGGGCTGGAGTCCAGCACCCGCCGGGTCATGCGATCAAGCTCCTCTTCGATCCTAGGCACCATCGGGCCCGTCGGCACGGTTATCCACACAAAGAACTCAACATTTCCGTCCTGGCCCGGCAGCGGGCTGCGGATCAACCCCGCCACGCCCAGACCGTGTCCCAGGGTATGGCGGACCACCAACCCGACGGCCCGATGCCGTTCCTCTTCCGTTGCCACTACCCCGCTGGAGTTCAGTTTCCCTTTGCCCACCTCGAACTGCGGTTTGATGAGTAGGACCATGTCGCCGCCGGGTTCAGTGGCCTGGGCGAGCGGCAGCAACACCAGGGTGAGGGAAATGAAGGACAGGTCCGCGACCGTCAGGTCCACCCGCCCACCGATATTCTTAGCCTCCAGTTGACGCACGTTAAGGCCTTCGACGACGCCGACCCTCGGGTCCTTGCGCAGCTGGTCAACAAGTTGTCCATGTCCGACGTCGACAGCAGCCACGTGCGACGCCCCAGCCCTGAGTAACACTTCGGTGAAGCCGCCGGTGGACGCACCGGCGTCGAGACACCGTCGGCCGTTGACGTTGATGGCGGCAAAGGCCCGCAGCGCACCGTCGAGCTTCACACCGGCACGACTGACGAAGTCGGGGACCCCGCCGTCGTCGACTGTCAGTTCGTCTACCTCCGCCACTTTGGTAGCTGCCTTCGCCTGGACGACGCCAGCGCGGCGCACCCTGCCGGCGGCGATGAGCTGGGCGGCCTGGGACCGGGAGCGCGCGAGTCCGCGCGCTACCAGTGCCTGGTCAAGACGCGTCATGGTCCGCGGACGGGTCGGCGTTGAGCTCGGCGAGCAGTCCGTCGTGGAGCCCTGTGTAGAGCGCGTTGTGTTCATCAGTTGCCACAGCGGGGATGTCAGCCAGACTCGCGGTCAGCCCATCGACGCTGGGGTCCCCGGAGATGTCCACCCCTGATGGGAAGACCGGGGCGTCGTCGTCAGTCGCCTGCTCACCAACGATTTCCTCGGATGACGATTCGCCCGGGTGGTCACTGGTCATTGGCGGCCTACCGGGTCGTCTACGACCGGGCCACCCTCGGACTTCAGGGTGGGCAGTGCAGCGGTCTCCGTGTCAGGGTGGGCGCTCCACCAGGCGCTGCACGCGGCACGCCAGGTGTCGAGGCTCTCGGTGTCGCCGGTCAGGTGGACGGTACCGTCGTCGACTGTTGCCGACGACGAACCGCACCAGTACACGCCGTCGCTATGGGTGATATCCGGGTACGGCTCGGACAGCCCCTCAAGACTGGCCAGGAGGAACGTCGGACGTTGATCGGCGACTGCTGCAAGCGCTGTTCGCACGGTGTCGACACCGGTCAGCACCAAAGCGGTATCCATGCGCGCACGGTTTCCGCCGAGGATGTCGGTGTCGAGCCGGTCTCCCACCACCAGGGGTCGTGAGACGCCGAGGTGTTTCACTGCTGTGGTGAAGAGCGGCGTTTCGGGTTTACCGGCGACGGCGGGGGTGCTGCCGGTGGCGGCGCTGACTGCATTGACGAGCGACCCGTTCCCGGGGGCGATTCCGCGGAGCTGCGGAATGGAGAGGTCGGTGTTGGTTGCTACCCACACCGCGCCGCCAGCGACTGCGTAGGCGGCCTCCGCAAGATCCTTCCAGCCCAGGCCAGGGTCGAAGCCCTGGATCACTGCTGCCGGGATGGGGTCGGCCGAGGTGACCGGAACCAGTCCCTGGGCTTTGACCTGGTCGATCAGGGTCTGGCTACCCGTGACCAGGACCGTCGAGCCGGCAGGCACCAGTGAGGCCAGGAGCTCTGCCCCGGCGAACGCCGACCCGAAGACCTGGGCGGCCGTTGCCGGAGCGCCCAACTTGCGGAGGTGTGCTGCGACCTGTTCGGCCGACCGGGACGCGTTGTTGGTGATGTACGCCAGGGCAACCTTGATGCCGGCCAGACGTTCCAGGGACTCCACCGCACCAGGGATGGCGTTGGGTCCTGCGTAGACCACGCCATCCAGGTCTGCCAGCAGCGCATCGTAGGACGAGATCAGGGAAACCTCAGTCATGGTGCCTTTCGGTGTCCACCCTGTCCGCTGTGTCACTGGAAGGAGCTGTGTCATCGGAGGGTGCAGCGTCGGAGGGTGCAGCGTCGGTTTCCACCGACTCATGGAGTTCGGAGGGGACCGGTTCAGCTGGCTCTCCGCGGGTGCGGACAGGAGCGGGACGGTTCAACGAACGCCAGGTGACCGGCGCACGGGGGGATCCCTCGGTTGGCTCCCCGTCGGGGCGGACTGCCGCATCCTCCGGTTCCTGGGCGGCCGCAGCTTCCGCCGCTTCCTGCCCGGCTGATTTCACGTGGATCGGGCGATCGTCGTCAGCCTCGGCACCGTCGTCGTCGGTATTCTCCTCGTCAATCCCTGAGTCACGCTCGGTCACGGAGGTACTGCCGGGGCTGCTTGTCGGGGCGGAGGCCACCCGTCGGCGGGCGGCCGACGCGTCAGGGACTTCCTCATCGTCACCGGCGAGGTCCAGGATGTCGGGCTCAGCGAAGTCGCCGAGACCAAGGGCACTGTCAGCCATGACGGCCTGACGGCGCCACTGCTCGGCCTCAGCGCTGCGACCGACAGCGGCCAGGGCCTCGGCGTAGGTGCGGAAGAGCCGCGGGCTGTAGCTGAACGCACGGTTGCGGTCCAGTTGGCTGATTTCGAGGGCTGCAACGGCTGCGTCGTGCTGGCCCAGGTCCGAGCGTGCGCCCGAGACCACCATCGCGAGTTCCACCTTGCCTGCCGAGCTCAATCCTTCTGCCTCTTCAGACTGTGCCAGGTCCAGTGCCCGATCCGGACGTCCGAGCCCACGTTCACAGTCGGCCATCACCGGTAGATGATCATTGGATCCGCTGATCCGGCGGTAGGTGCGGAACTCCCTGAGCGCCTCACCATAGTGCCCCGCCGCGTAGGCCGTCAGGCCCACTGCCTCGCGGACGACGGCGAGACGGCCCCCGCGGCGGCTGGCAGCCAGAGCATGCTGGAACGCCAGTTCAGGCTCGTCGTCGAGGAGGCGTCCGGCCATCACGAGGTGGCGCGCCACCCACTCGGCGCTTTTTTCCTCAAGGTTACGGATCTGCGCGCGGGTGACCCGGTCCAGCTCTGCGCCAGTGACGTCTTCATCGATGTCCGGTGACCGTTCGCGGTCGGGCCGGTTGGCGCTGCGGAGATCCCGGGCGTTGAAGGAGCGTTTTCCACTTTCGGTCCGCTCGGACCCGCCACGGTTTTCGTCACGTGGACCTCCGCCCCGGCTTTGGCCCCCAGCGGATCCACGACCGGCAGAGGAACCGCCCGCAATCCGCCCGCCAGTCGACGACCCACCACGCTGGCCGTCACGCCCAGTCGACGACCCACCGCCGCCCGGGCGTCCGCCACGGTGGCCGGCCGACCGATCGTCGCGGGAAGCCGAGCCTCGGGGGGAGTCGCTCTGCCTGTCAAAGGACCGGCCGCCCTGGGTGCCTGTTCGATCGGGTCGTCGTTCTCCCCGGTCCGCTCCTTGGTTGCGGTCTTGATCGGCCATGGCTGCGCGGTTCCTCTCATTACAAACGGTCCAGCAGTGAATGCAGTACCCGCTCGGTTTCTCTATGAATCTATAAGGACGGCATCCTTCGCCGCCCTATCCATTGTAGGGCCTGCGTCGAACAGACCGGTGTGGGGTGGTGGTTAAGTGCGAAAGGCCCCACTGTGGGTGGGGCCTTTCGTTTAATGGTTGTCCGGCGGTGTCCTACTCTCCCACACTCTCTCGGGTGCAGTACCATCGGCGCTGTGGGTCTTAGCTTCCGGGTTCGGAATGGGACCGGGCGTTTCCCCCACGCTGTGACCGCCGTAACCTTTTTACCCGTTCCGCCCAACACGTGTTTGGGGGTGGGAAGTGTGTGGTTACAACTTGAACAGATTTGTTTCCTGTATTTTGTTGTGTTTTGTTGTGTTTGGTTCCGTGTTGTTGGTTGGGAACCGCATAGTGGACGAGGGCAGCATATCT